>CAYZOK010000042.1:0-7555 GCA_964480335.1 uncultured Candidatus Bathyarchaeia archaeon
TTATCGGTGCTTTCACGTTAGAACTCGCTTGCGGACGGATGGCATGGTTCTCGCGAGATCCCTGAGAACTCCCTCGAAGCTCTCATCTGGTGCGAGCTTCCTCGTCAGGAATATCCCTGTTCGGCCGACCTCACCTCGCCTAAGCAATGTCTTAACCCGCTCTTCGACAATGTCAAGCCGGACTCCTAATAGCCCGGCCACTTCGCTCTCTCGCCCGATTACACTGCTCTCGACATGGCCGTCACGTGTTGGCTCAATTAGCATTAGCCTCTTATCAACTCCTGGGACGCGCCTGTTTTGGCAGAGCCCATCTAGGTCAAGCTGTCCTCCAAATTTGTAGAAGTCGATTTCTCGAGGCCTCGGACGAACTAGCGGAAATGATACGCAAGTGCGCTCGTCGACTTCGAGAAGAGCTTTGATGACATAAGCTGGAGTTGCTTGAACGATCGAGCGCGCTACTACCTGTATTCCAGCATCGTCTAAAGCTGATTCGATCAGATACGACGGAACGACGTGAGGCACGAATACGTCCACATCGCTTTTCGATGTCACGTCTCCACGCGCAACACTGCCGTGAACGACCGGCCAGATCTTGAAGCGGTGTAGCGCTTCCATCAGCTGCATCGCGCGATTCCGCAATGTCGCGAGGAGCTTCCAACGGCCTTCATCGTAGATCACCTTGATTCTGCCAGGCCTACGCAGAGGTCTAGCCATGCGATCGCTTAACGCTGCTGACCAGCCACCGGAGGTAAGGCTCGTTAACCTTGGTCGCAAGAATCCCGGCTATTTCAGGAACGGTGTAGCTGTGCTCCTTCTTGATCGCTTCAGCAAGCTCGTCAAATAGCTCAGGAGTTGTTTTTATCAGCATCAAAGCCTCTTCAGCCCTCTCCACTTTTCCTCTCCACCAGAAGCTTGAGTCTACCTTCTCAACTATGTTGACGCAGGCAGCAAGCTTTTGATCCAGCAGCTTCTTCGCTATGCGTTTCGCTTCTTCGGTGCTCGAAGTTGTACACAGAACCAGCAGGAAGCCCATCATCAAAATTAGTCGGAGCGCGTTACATGAATCGTGCTTGCGGAGTTTATGACGGCTTACGTAGTCCTTTGGGCGCTTGCTTATGCGATAGGTCGCCTGCCGCGTTTTAGGGACAAATTGACCGTAGTTCCCTTCGCAGTCTTTATGTGGCGAGAGAAGCCTCCTCGATTCTTAGAGGAGCCAGCTCCCGGACTCTTGAGGCCTTTGCTGAATGCGGGAATCGCAGCATCCTTCGGAATGATGGCGTTTGCGCTCTACATTCTCATTAGGAACCTAGCCGTATTCGCGTACGAGCCTGCCGAAGCCGCTCCGGTAATTCCCCTAATTCCGGGGCTAACCATCAGGCTGGAGTCGATCCCGTACTTCCTAGTCGCATTTGGCGTAATTGCCATCGTCCACGAAGGCGCGCACGCGATCGCCATGCGAGTTGAAGGCGTGCGGATACGATCATTTGGAGTCCTGGTGCTCGCCTGCATATTCGGAGCGTTCGTCGAGGTAGATCCCGATAGCATCAAGCAGGCTAGCACGCGTGCAAAGCTGAGAATCTATGGAGCCGGCTCGGCTAGCAATATAGCCCTTTCCGGCATCTGCCTGCTGCTGGCGTACTTGATTCCTCTGCCCGAGCTTTTACTGAGGCAAATAGCTTGGATCTTTATTCTGTCGCTCTTCGTCGCGATTTTCAACATGCTCCCGCTTCACCCACTCGATGGATCGCATCTTCTCTCGTCGATTGTTGAGAATGCGGGGGAGAGTGTCACTAAAGTTGTCAAGATAGCAGCCACGAGCATATGCCTAGCGTTGATCGTTAGCAATCTGGCGCTCACCTTTTGGCATTTTGGGTTAATTCGGATTTGAGCGAGCCATCCTGCACTCTATGCAACAAGCGAGAAGTCGTAATCTACCGAAGGCATTCTGGTGGGAGGCTCTGCCGTAAGTGCTTTGTAGAAGGCATCGAAGGAGCGGCTCGAAGGGCCATCCGATCGTATAACATGATCGAGAAGGGAGACAGAATAGCAATCGCCCTCTCGGGCGGAAAGGATAGCCTTTCGCTTTTGCACATTCTGGTCAAGCTTCGGAAGCTATTCCCGAGGTTCGATCTCATTGCTCTCACAATAGACGAAGGAATTCGAGGGTACAGGCAAGAGGCTGTTAAGCTAGCCGCTCGAGCCTGCGAAGAGGTCGAAGTTGAGCAACGCGTACTTTCGTTCGAAAAGCTCTACGGATATACGCTCGACGAGCTCGTCAAAATCGCAAAGGACTACTTGGCTCCGTGCTCTCTCTGCGGAGTTCTCAGGAGGAAGGCGCTCAACGTGTTGGCGAAGTCCGTCGGTGCAACTAAGTTGGCGACCGCCCATAACCTCGATGACACGGTCCAGACGTTCTTGATCAATGTGCTTCACGGAGACGTTCTGAAAATCGCCCGGCTAGAAGCAGCTGTAGAAGAGGCGCCAGGATTCGTCAAGCGCATCAAGCCGATGTACAGGATCCCCGAGAGCGAGATTGCTCTCTATGCCTACTTAAGGAGGACTGAGTTCCAATCTAGGCCCTGCCGCTACGTTAGGCTGAGCATGCGCAGCGAAGTTAGGCAAATCCTCAACAGGCTCGAAGTGCGGCATGCTGGAATCAAGTTCACCATACTAAAGTCCGTTGAACGGTTGAGGCTTCACCTCAAAAGCTTGGCAAGAACCGAGATGAGAACTTGTGAAGCTTGTGGCGAGCCCGCTACACGGCGCCTGTGTAGAGCGTGCGAGATTCTTTCGGGGATTGGAGTTGTGTGAAAAGTCATATGTGGGTTATAGCTTCCTTACGCTGGGCGGCGGGTCAGGCGGGGTGCTCGGCCTCCCCTGAAGGGACGAAAGTCCCTGACCGCAAACGGTCGTGATGGCGGGCCGGAAGCTGGGGTTGAGGTGCTCGAGCTCTCCGCGATCCGCTTGCTGGCGATGGACGCTCGCCTCTGGGGCCACGCGGAGGCGGCGAGGGCTTCCGTAGGGAAGTTCCGCTGCCTTGCTGAGCGGATCGGGCCAGGCCCGGGAGGGAGCAGCCTAAGCTCAGACGCGTAGGGTTCGGAGGAGAGAGCGCGAGCGGAAGGCGGCGGAGCAGCGGGGATAACTCGAGCATCGAACCTCAGGACTCGCCGCCCTTTCTTCTGAAAATCCAGCGACCCGCGGTCCTAAGATATAGGAGGAGTGGACCGGGCGGGATTCGAACCCGCGACCTCCCGATCGCGAATCGGGCGTTCTTCCAGGCTGAACTACCGGCCCACGAATTACAACGAGCTCCTGCTTGGTAAAAGGTTACGCAGGCTGGCCTACGTTGCGCAAGATGTTGCTAACTTGGCGCATGCCTTCAAAGCGGATTCTCGCGGACGTGGAAGCGGAAGCTGGCTTCACGACTTCGTCAAACTTGACGTGGATCACCTGACCTGGAACCCTGAATCCCATAGCGGATCTGACCATGGCTTCTCCCTGAGCTAGCGTTCCGCCAACCATGCCAGCGAACGTCGTTCCGATGTCCTCCTCGACTCGCTTGCGATCGACATCCTCAAGGTTGAAGCAGACTATGTTTTGTTGAGATTCTGTTGTTATGCTCTTGCTAACCAAGCTTAGCCGCCTAGCGACCAACCACAGAGGACAGCCATTGCGACCGCCCTCAGTCGCCAGCTTGAGCCAGATTCGGTCAACGCTTCCATGCTCTGGGCAGATTCTGTGCGCTTCGTCGCTCACGACTATGCATCCAAAGCGGCGATCGGTCGTCGCGCGTCTCCAGATCTTTTCGGCCAAGTAGCTTCCGACCTTAGCCTTAAAGTCGAATTCATCAGGCATCTCCTTCGAGATCGAGAAGTCGACTATCACAACGCGATACGTCTGAACGAGATCTACGATGTCCTCGCGAATTCCCTCCAGGTACCTTTCCGGGACATTCTCGACGATCACCGCTTTTGCAAGAGCTATGGTGCTAGCATGCGTCCTAGTGGTCGCAACTTCTTCCACAAGTCGTTCGAGGTTTGACTTAGTTGGAAGCAATCTTCGGTTTCTGCACTCGAGGACGGTTTGGCTAACGAGCTTGTTGACGGCATCCGACCTCATCCGGGGATCGCTCCGCATCAAGGACATTACCAGCGAGGGATTTTCGCTCGCGTAACGCTTGACGAAATGCTCCCACGAAATCAGCTTGACTTGTCCTTCAAGTTCGCTAGCGAACGCCAAGCTACCGTACTCACCCGTCCAGTCCGGAACTAAGACATGCAGCGGAATCTCGGATGAAGCCGCCCTGACTATCAGCGTCAATAGCGCCGTCGTCTTGCCCGTTCCTTGAGCTCCCGTGATGAGCAAGCTTTGTCTAACGAGGGGCTCTAAGGCGATGTAGACCGGCAAGCCCGTTTCGGGGTTCTCGCCTATCCTGATCTTCCACTCGTCAAGAGGCTCGGTAACGAGTCTGACGAGCTCGCGAGGGCATTTGTAGACCTCTGTCAACGGAGGAACGGGTACCCGAGGCGAAATCACACTGCCATAACGATCTACCTTGCCGACTAGGACTGCTTTAGCTCTATACCGCATTCGATGCTCGTCTCTGATCGGACTGCCGGCTACGATTAGCGACTCCTCAAAGTCAAATGAGGGCTTGTACCAGTACGGATACGCGATTTGGTAGATTATGGGCAAGCCATCGTCGGGATCCCGGATGAATACATAGTCGCCCCTTGGAAGGCGAATCCCTTCGCGGAATGTTATCCTGATCTCGTCTATGCTGTAGACTCCGCCAGAGTAAGTATTGCCAACTGGCTGAGCATTGCCGATTATCGCTTCGATGTCCAGCCTACTCAAGCCTCCACCTAACCAGGCCCATTAAGCTTGTGCTATCAGGAGACTCTCTGGCGAGCCTAGAAAGCTGTTCTTTTAGAATCTCGCTCATGACGCGCTTGGTGACTTTGGCTTCGCGATGAGCCATGCATTGCGCCTTCGGCAATCCGTCGTAATCTGGGTTATTCGACGAAACTGCAGTTCCAAGTACATAGCCTGCTACCTCATCTTCACGATCGCAAAAGTGGGCGGGATATTCGACTCTAAGCGGAGGTACGAGCGGATTGGTCGAAGTCTGGACGTAGAATCCGTAAATGTCGCAAGGAAGCTTGTCCACTAAGATCGGCTTACTTTTCGACTGATGCCTGATGGCGTGGGTTATCGAAATCGATTCCGTTCTCTGGCCTATTTCCAGCACGTTGTGAAACAAGAACTGATCAGTGTGCCTGTCGTCGAGCTCGAAATAGTGGTGGAAATACGTTGTACGCGATCGTTTGACGATTGCAATCAGCGGTATGTCCTCCTTGCGGCACATCTCGATCAAAGCAGCACGACTTTCGATCAAGGAATCGACCGCTTCCCGAACCTCAGGTCGGTCATAGTGCTGGACGTACCATTGGGAGATGCTTAGCGGACCGTCGATCACGATGAACTCCGGCATACCCTCTTCTTGAATCTGGCGGATGGCTGCGCATGGGAGCAAGGACTCGCGTCTAGCTCCACACAGGTGCGCGAACGCTATGTCGTCAAAAGTCGCAGCTGCTTGAATCACATCCGATTTGACAACGTACTTAGGCATCTGGTTCGAGGCGTATCGAACAGCCACGCCCGACATCAAAGCTACGCGCAACAAGCCCAGCGGCATGGGGAAGCTCGATGCGTCTGCTCCGATGGCCTCGGCATGGATATCGCTCTTATCGGGACGAACAGCGTAGAGTTCGACTTTTTCACGAACGCTCTGCCTTATGTCCTCCAGCTTCTCCCTAGCTTCCGATAGAGCTGAAGAGAGGATGTTTAGGGCTCTCTCGCGAAGGACTTGGTATACTTTGGAAGCGACTAGGCTATACTCCCAGCTTTCCTCTTCTATTTTGCGCAGGACCCTGTCTATCACGTCTTCGTCGATTCGAATTCCCTTCTCTTCCAGTTGCTCGGCAAGAAGCTTGATCAAATCAGCCTGCAATCCGACCGCTGATAGTTATATACAGAAAATTTAAGCGCCCTTCAGCAGTGGGCCCGGCCGGATTCGAACCGGCGACCTCCACCTCGTAAGGGTGGCGTCCTTCCAGCTGGACCACGGGCCCCATAGGGGCTTATCTCGGGCTTCTTTAAGCTAAAACTGCTATTGTAATACATAACTCATTTAAATCGTAGAAGCCGCGACGGTAAGCCTTTTATTCCGGAATCAAACTGCCCTCTTGACCGTAGTCGCGCTTAGCCTCTTGGCTTTCGTTTAGGAGTAGCAGGGAGAATATTCTCTAATAGGAGCGGTCAGAACTTGTTGTTGCCGGGGTAGCCTAGCCTGGTAAGGCGCAGGCCTGCTAAGCCTGTGGGCCTCACGGCCCGCGCGGGTTCGAATCCCGCCCCCGGCGCTGAGATAGATTCGAATCCTTTGCTGAACTGAGAGCTCGTGCAGAGCTTCTCCTGATCAGCCTGAGCTATCACCTGCTCTGCGCGGGCAACAGCCGCCTTATACCCTTCCTACGGGCATGATGTAGAGCGGGTCCTCCTCCAAGCCGAGAATTTCCTTGACCTCGTCATCGTAGAAGGCGCCGACGGGAACCGTTCCTAGGCCTAGACACGTAGCTTGGAGGTGCACGTTCTGAGCCACGTGACCAGCCTCCATCTGGACGTACCTTATGCCCCTATCGCCGTACCTCCACGTGGTCCTCCCGTAGACGGCAGTGATCACCAAGTCTATGGCGCCCTCCCTCACCCATCTCTGCCCGAGAGCAGCCCCTGCTAGCTCAGCCCTCCTGTCTCCGTCAGCTACTTTGAGGAGCTTGTGCCTGTGCGGATCGTACTTGTAGACGCCCTTCTCCAACCCTTCCACGTTTCCGACCACGAGGTAGAGCTCGATGGGATAGAGAGCTCCGGCAGATGGAGCCGTCCTGAACCCTCTTGGGTCGGTTATGCCTTGGGCAGCCCAGAGAAGCTGCGAGACTTCTGAGAGCGTCAGAGGCTCGTCTTGGTAAGCCCTAATCGACCTCCTCTTAGAAATGGCTCGCTCGAGCGAAAACTCGCTGTCGTGTCTGGGCTCTGGAAGCTCGACCTCTTCCCCTACCTGCTCCTCGATTCTCGTGGTCGGAATTCGCTGGAGGAATCGGTTCCCGAGTAGCCCGACTGCCGATGCTCCCAGCAGCAGTAGCAGGAGCTTGAGCCAGCCCCTTCTCGTGAAGCTCGCGCCCATCTTACAACAATACCTGCGCTGTACCCTACAAAAATGAAGCGCGTCAAGGAGCAGGGCGTGAAGCGGTGCCGAGATGTCGAGCTCCGAAGCGGAGGAAGTGCCTTAGAACGGAATTAGGGGGATTAGCCGAATACTACCAGCAGCATTATGAACACTCCAGTAAGCGCAGGCGCATGCCCGCATGCCCCTAAGGATCTGTGCCCTAGGTAGCTGCCTATCCCTGCTAGGATGAATCCAATGGTCGCGATGGCGGTGGCTATGAGCAACGAGTTCCTGACGATCAGCTCCGGCGGATTGAGCGCTTGGTAGATCGCT
>CAYZOK010000043.1:0-5197 GCA_964480335.1 uncultured Candidatus Bathyarchaeia archaeon
TAATCGTCTAGGCTAGTTCCGGTTGCCCTCCTGAACTGGTCGTAGACGAAACGATAGAAGGCTATAGCCATCAGAGCTAGGCAGCAAACGAGAAGCGGCATCGGATCTCGGCTCGTCCAATGCGCGTGTAACGCGAGCGCAACGTACCATGAGAACTCAAACAACATGTCGAAGGGATGCTCCATCAATCCCAACTTCGACTCTTGCATCTTTACGCGAGCTAGCTTTCCATCGACCCCATCCAGCACTCCAACGAAAAATGCGAGCAGAGCGCCTGCAATCAGATATCCTATCAGGAATAGTGCGGTTACCATGTAGGCTAAAGTATTGACTATGATCGTCATCTGGTTGGCAGTCAGGCGAGTTCCTGCCAATAGGAGCACGAGTCTGTCCTCGATGGGTTTGTTCAGGTATTTGGCAACCAAGTCGGATGGCTCTTTTCCAGCCTGAGCTACGATCATCTGCTCGGCTTGCTTCAAGTCGCTTGGCGTATCGACATCTTTCCAGTAAGGCCTCGCGCGCTTCCGCATCGCAGGAAGATAGGACGGTATCCGATCGAGATCGAAGGCGTAGGCTGCTCCGTGCTGAGCTGCGATTCTTATGCAGTCGGCTAGCTCAACGAAGCCCTGATCGGCAGCTTGCTTCGCGTGCTGAAAGATCTCAGGCGTGCACAGCATCAAACCGACATCCACCCCGTTCGAATCCTGAATCCCTTTCCCCACGTCAACTATGCGCTCCTCCTGAACGAGGACTTTGGTGTCCTCGGGAGTTGGTTCTTTCCTGAAATCGACTGCTAAAACGACTGCTCTCGTAGGGCCGCGGCTAAGCAATCCTGAGGCTATCCTAGGATCGAAGAGGTGGTCGGACATGCAGAGCAAGAAGGGCTCGTTGAGCTCCTGCTGAGCTACCAGCAGCGAGTAGAGGTTTCCCTTTCCCCATCCCGGGTTGTAGATGTAGTCCACTTTCATGCCAGCGAAGGCGTCTCCGATTGCTTTCTTGACCTCCTCGCCTCGATAGCCAGTCACGATGAGCACTTCGTCGATGCCAGCCTTCTGCAGAGCAAGCAGGGCACGTTGGATCATAGGTAACCCGGCGACAGAAACCAAAGCCTTTGGAGTTCGTTCTGTGAGCTTGCCGAGTCGAGCTCCGTGTCCTGCAGCCAACAGGACAGCCTTCACGTAGAACTTATGCTTGAAAAAGAAGTTAAGCGCATGCAGCTTCGTTTCCACGTGCCAAAGCTGGAGAATCTAACCTGGCCTGAAGTTGAGGGATACCTAGGAAGGCGCAGAGATATTCTGATTCCCGTCGCCGCAACTGAAGAACATGGCTATCACCTGCCAATCTCGACTGATGTGATCATCGTCGAAAAAATAGCCGAAGCCGTCAGCAAGCGGACTGGAATCTTGGTCGCTCCGACCATAAAGTACGGGCTTTGTAGATTGACTGCCTACTACCCGGGAACGGTCAGCATATCGTTCGAGACCGTGAAGAGGCTCGTTAGCGACATAATCGAGTCGCTGCGCGAGCAAGGCTTCGAGCGATTCGTTATCCTAACAGGGCATGGAGGAGGCGCCCATGTAGTAGCGCTCGAAGAAGTTGCGCGAACATTTGTGAGGCTCGGCGTCGAGGTTTGCCTAGCAAATCCTTACGATCTCGACTTTTCCGATGTCGTGTCCAAGCAAGATGCCCATGCAGGAGAAGTCGAAACGTCGCTTCTGCTGTACTTGGACCCTAGGTTTGTGAAACCGGCTCGAGTAGAGGGCGGAGAGCTGCCAGAAAGGCCCGGGCTCTACGTGCCGTTCCGCGAAAGGCCGACCGCATCAGGCGTCTTCGGCCAGCCAAAGTTGGCGTCAGCTGAGAAGGGTCGCAAGATATTCGAGCGCATGGTTTCGACGATCGTCAACTTCATCGAATCCAGATGACGGGACCTGCCGAAGGAAAGCTGAGGTTGGAGGGCTTCGTTGAGCTTTGCTCGAGCTACGAGTCTAAGAGGCTCGATGGAGCCGAGATCTACCTGCACGTGAAGGGATACTCGCTCGCTAGAGTCACTCATCTAGACTTGGAGCATGAGCTGCTGGACGACGTGGTATTGCCGAAGCGAGGGAGGTTCATGACGGTCCATGGCACGGGCTCCGGGCTTCGGGTCAGGCTAGGAGAAGCTAAAAGCGTGGACTTGGGCAAGAAGTGTTTCTCGGTAACCTCGATCAACGTAGGATGCAACCTGCTAAACCGCGTCTTGAAGCGGGGAGAAGGTACTCGCGCTTGGATCGGAGGTAAGTTCGGCGGAATTTACATCGGCTTCAAGAAGGAGTACGTCGAGCGGCTTGATGGGCTAGCCAGAGAACTAGGGGTAGAGGCTCGCTGAAGTTCAAAGAAAAGCTAGTCGGGTAGCTAGTCAAGGCGCCCATTTCGGCGAACGGCGTGGTTATCTGTCAGGCTAGGTTTGAGCAGGATCGACACCACTCTCGTCAAGTGCGCAGCTTGGTAAGTGCGAAGGCTATTAAGAGGGGGGAAGTCACGAAGGGAATAGGGCATGGGTCATTTTCACGAGCCTTTGATGAAACTTGGAATCATTGGCGGTGGGCAACTGGGGAAGATGATGACGCTGAAAGCCAAGAAGATGGGTTTTTACGTCGAAGTATTAGATCCAACCCCCAACTCTCCCGCCGCTCAAGTTGCAGATAGGCAGATTGTTGGGGGTTTCTATGATGAAAATAAGTTAAAAGAAATCGTTGAGAGGAATGATGTTACTACGTACGACCTAGAACACATTAACACCGAAGTTTTGAAAGAGTTGTTTGATAAGGGACATAAAATCTATCCATCACCATATTTACTCGAGATCATTCAAGACAAATTAAGACAAAAAGGAGTGTTAAGTAAAGCGGGTGTTCCTGTCCCGAAATTCGAGAAGCTAGAGAAAGTTGATCCCCTTCATTTTGAGAGATTTGGGTTTCCGTTGGTCCAGAAGGCCAGGAAAGGCGGTTATGATGGCAGGGGAGTTGTCGTCCTCAAGAACAGAAGCGATCTAGGAAAGGCGATTAGAGCTGAATCTTTGCTTGAAGAATTCGTTGATTTTGAGAAGGAATTAGCAGTCATGGTAGCGCGAAATGCCGAGGGCGAGATAAGGTGCTATCCCGTCGTGGAAATGCTCTTTCGCGAGGAAGCAAATATCTGCGATATGGTAATCGCACCTGCAAGGGTTGGGAAAGAGGTGCAGGAGCAGGCGAAAGAAATCGCGATCAGATCCATAGAGGCTTTGGACGGAGTAGGCATTTTCGGAGTAGAGATGTTTTTGACGAGAGAAGGAAAAGTTTTGGTCAACGAGATCGCACCTAGGCCACATAACTCCGGACATTACACGATAGAAGCTTGCTTAACCTGTCAATTTGAGCAGCACATCCGAGCGATATGTGGACTGCCCCTTGGCTCGACTAAACTGCTATCTCCGGCAGTAATGGTAAACCTTCTGGGCGAAGAAGGATGCGAAGGATCCCCAATCATCGAGGGGCTAGAAAGGGCATTATCTATTCCAGGATTGTCCTTTCACCTCTATGGCAAAAGAATAGTGCGCCCATTCAGGAAGATGGGGCATGTGACGATTTTGGATGAAAATTTGGAAAGAGCCATTGAGAAGGCCAAGAAAGTTAAGGACTTTCTGAAGGTGAGGGCGAGTAAATGAAAGGATCGATTAGAAAGCTAGTCGGGATCATCATGGGCAGCGATTCCGATTTGCCTGTGATGAGGGAAGCCGCAAAGATCCTCGAAAATTTTGGCATAGGATACGAAATCACGATAGTTTCAGCGCACAGGACGCCTAGAAGGATGTTCAGATATGCTAGAGAAGCCGAGGATAGAGGGATCGAAGTGATAATCGCTGGAGCTGGTGGTGCAGCACATCTGCCAGGAATGGTAGCTTCACTCACTCCTCTGCCGGTAATTGGAGTTCCAATAAAAACTCCATCTTTGCAGGGCCTTGATTCGCTTCTATCCATTGTACAAATGCCAGGAGGGGTGCCCGTGGCTACAGTAGCAATAAATAACGCTAAGAATGCTGGAATTCTAGCAGCAGAAATCCTCGGAGTAAAATATCCAGAGATTAGAGAGAAGGTCAAGCAGTACAAGAGAAGGTTAGGGAAGGTGATAAGCGAAAAAGCAGATATTTTGGAAAAAACCGGGTACGAGGAATACATTAAGACGTATGTATCAAAATGATTCTCTCTTCGCAGGGAAGTTAAATCCTGGAGTTTTCTTGAATAGCTAACGAATCGTGGTTAAGGATACTCAATGTACTTCAGTGTGCTATACCAGCCCCTCCCTGACTCGCCCTCTTTATGAAGCTGCTCGAGCTCAAAGTCGTCTAGGAGCAGCAACAAAAACGACGATTTCTCGTAAGACATAGTTGAGGGACAAAGCGGCGATCAGAAAGTTCGTCTGGGATTCCATGGAGAGGCTAGGAATTGCAAGGTTTCCTAGGCCAGTCCACGGAAGAATTCCCAACTTCGTTGGAGCCGAGCTTGCTGCTAAGCGGGTAGCGGAGCTCAAAGCCTTCAAGCGAGCGAGGGTCGTGAAGGTAAATCCAGATTCCCCCCAACGACCCATCCGAGAGGCTGTCCTAAGGCTTGGCAAGACCTTGCTCATGCCGACCCCTAGGCTGCGGCAAGGTTTTTTACTGGTCGATGGGAGCCGGTTGCCAAAGAGCATGGCATCTGCTGCATCGACGATAGGCGGAGCTTTCAGGCTGGGCAAGCTTGTCAGCTTGCAGGAGATTCCGAACGTAGACCTAGTCGTCGTAGGTTCGGTTGCTGTCGCACCTGATGGAGCTAGGATAGGCAAGGGGCATGGCTATAGCGAGTACGAGTACGGGATCCTGCGCGAGATCGAAGCTCTGGACGATAGCGTTCCGGTGATAACTACAGTCCACGACATCCAGATAGTTGATTCCATCCCGATCGAAGAGCACGACGTTCCCGTAGACCTCATAGCGACGCCGACAAAGATCCTTGAAACTCGTTGCCCCTACACTAAGCCTTCCGGCATTTTCTGGGGGAAGGTTCGGCCCGAAGCACTTGGCGAGATGCCGATCCTTTGCGAGCTGAAGAAGCTGAAGAGAGCATGAAGAGCCAGCTCCTGATTAAGGGAGGTTTAGTATTTGACCCGCTAAACGGCATGCGAGGCGAGGTCGTCGACATAGCAG
>CAYZOK010000043.1:5297-7545 GCA_964480335.1 uncultured Candidatus Bathyarchaeia archaeon
ACGATATCCCGATGGTCGATACGGCCGCGTATCCGCTCATCGACAATAACTGGATAGTACTGAAGCTCCTCAAGGAAGGCGAGCTCGAGCTTTGCGCAGCTTACGTTGCTTGGATGCTGAGAGCCGTTAAGGGATTAGCTGTAAGGCTAGTCAATCTAGGAGGAAGCGAGGCGTGAGGCTGGAGAGAGAACACCGAGACTCTTGACTCTCCGGTTCCTTTCTTCGGAATTTCTCCAGGCGAGATCATCAGGGGGCTAGCAACAGTTAACGAGATGCTGGGGCTTCCACACTCGATTCACCTCCACACGAACATGTTGGGAGTTCTAGGCAATTACGAGCTTACCGTAAAAACATTCGACCGAGGCGAGCTCGATCCTAAGCCTTCGATAGGATCTCGATCACAGACGATCCACATAACGCACGTCCAGTTCAGCTCGTTCGGAGGAGACAGCTGGAGGACCTTCGAGTCGCAAGCTGAAGCCATAGCCAAATACCTCAACTCGCACGACCACGCTACCGTGGATCTTGGCCAAGTCGTGCCAGGCGAAACCACTACGATGACAGCGGATGGTCCGCTGGAGTACTTCCTGCATCAGATAAACAGGCTGAAGTGGGCGAATCGAGACGTTGAGCTTGAAACTGGAGGGGGACTTGTCCCGTTCATCTACGCCCAAAGAAATCTGGTCAATGCCGTGCAATGGGCAATAGGGCTCGAAGTAGCCCTTCTGACTGAAGATCCGTTCAAGGTCGTGCCGAGCACAGAGCACCCAAATGCAGGTCCGTTTACGTCATATCCGCAAATAATCGCATGGCTCATGAGTAGAGAAGCTCGAGACGCGCTCATGCGGCAAATGCATCCGGAAGTCGCTAGGCGGTCTACCATAGCAACGGTCGATCGAGAGTACGATCCATACGAAGTTGCTATCTTGACCCGAGCCGGACCTGCTAAGATCCTGGGGATAAGCAACAGAAAGGGGCATCTTGGAGCTGGCGCGGATGCGGACATCGCGATTTACGATTTAGGGTCGGAGGATCCATCGCCAGAAGACATCAGAAGGGCGTTCTCTCACGCGTTCTGCGTCATCAAAGGAGGGGAAGTGATCGTGAAGCAAGGCGAAGTCGTGAAGCAAGTATGGGGCTCGCGTTTCTGGGTCAATGCGAAGGTTGGCGAAGACCTCGAGCGAGCCATGATCAGGAGGTTCTCGAAGACATTCGCCGACTATTACACAGTGACCATGCAGAACTTCCCAGTTCAGCTCGAGTACGTCCCTCGCTCTATTCGGCTTCAGGTAGAGTCCTCGCTAGCCTAAGCGAAGAGTCGAGTAGCTTCGCGTCTACCTTCCCGGCTTCGTACCGGCGCTTCGAATGTGCATCAACCATCACCACCTTCGCGACTGAGAACAAGTCCGGGTCCACCTTGTAGAAGTCGAATCTGGCTTCCCTCAAGATCTCGAGGAATGGTCTGCCGTAAGCTGGCGAAGAGGATGCGGGAACCCTGCGGATGAGCTCTGATAGGTTTCGACCTCCGACATCCACCTCAAGTTCGACTTGTCCGGCTCCGAGCAGGAAGTCGTTGACCAAGCCCATCATGGTCCACTTCTCGCTGACGACCGGCGCTATGGGCGAAATTCCCCGTCCACGAAGTACGGCGCTTAGGTCAAACTTCAGCCTATGCAGCTTGTGCAAGACTGCCTCGACGGATCTTCCGGCTATCTGAATGCTTCCAGCAATCGACGATGTTGGCGCCACGAGCAAGTACAGATCCCGAGGAGAGATTCCGCAAGCGCTCGCTACGTGCTCCGCAACATCATCTGAGGGCAGCGATTCGGCTTCCAAGACCAGGATAGCGGTTTCCGAGCGCTCTTCGTAGCCTAGCTCATCGTAGATCGAATGAGGCTTTCGCGCCAAAGCTCGAGCAGGGCCGCTACCCAAAGCGCAGTAAGCCCCAACTTCGATCTTCCAACCCGCCATCTGAGACCCTAAGCAAGCAAGTGCTGGCGACTCGACATCTACTTGTAGGGATTTGAAGCGCATCCGGTCGAGCTCGACATCGCCGATCGAGACCTTTCCATGGCCAGCTAGGCACGCTTCAACTAGCAGACGGCCTGCCTCATAGCTACCGGGCACTCGTACTCCAAGATCTAGCACAGTAGAGCCTGCTCCGAGCTTCGTAACAGAAATCCTGAGATCGCTTGCTAGCTCCTCAATGCGCTGAACTATGGCTAGGGCGCGCTCATTCAGGCTCAAG
>CAYZOK010000044.1:0-4221 GCA_964480335.1 uncultured Candidatus Bathyarchaeia archaeon
AGCCGCCAAGCAACCAGTACCTCTTTTCAACGCGTCTGACAAACCGCACAGATCCGCTGCCATCTTGATGAATTGAGGCATGCAGGTTGGTCTGATCGGGATCGGGCTACGGTCTTGAAGTTCGAGTACCGCTCTTAAGATTCCTAGATATAGTTCACGCAGCTCCATAGCTTCAGCTCGACCAGTTGGCACTATGAAGAAAAGCCTGATGGCGTCGGCGCCAAGCTTAGTAGCTAAGTCCACAAGCTGATCGAGCTCTTGGTAGTTAAACTTCGTAATGGTGAAGTGAATCTGGAAGCTCAATCCAACTTCGGCGCAAGCTCTCATTCCGTCGATTGCTCGCTTCCACGCGCCTGAAACTCCGCGGAATCGGTCGTGCTTCTCGGATGCAACGGAATCTAGGCTGACACCGACTCGCTGAATTCCCGCTTCCCGCAACCTCTTCGCAACACCTTCGTCCAACGTAGTTGCATTCGTTCCCAAGACCATTCTAAGGCCCGATTGGCTTCCATGCTTTGCCAGCTCGAATACGTCAGGACGCAGTAAGGGCTCTCCGCCGCTTAGGATGACGACCGGCTTGCCGACTTGAGCTAGCTGGTCCAAAAGTTCGATAGACTCGCTATGAGTCAGCTCGTCTGGCGATGGAATTGGTCTTGCATCGATGTAGCAATGAGCGCACTTCAGGTTGCATGCTCGAGTTATGTTCCAGCTTACGAGCTTGAGCTGGCTCAGCGCTCTCTCAACAACAGTAGCGCTGCGATGAAAAGTGCAAGCGGAGCTAAGCTGCTGACCCTTAACCCAATGGCAGGGTTAGAGATCTCAGCTACATAGCCGAAGAGTGGCGCTCCGACCACTACTCCCTGAGTAAACATGATGTGGAACAAGCCCGAAGCAAGAGCTCTATCGCGCGGAGGAGCTTCTTCGACCACCGTCGCGCATAGCGCAGGAAATAGCATGGCATACGCCGCGCCATACACAGCTGCGATGACCAAAAGCATGTGGAAGATTTGGCAGTAAGATAGAGTTAGCATGCATGCGGAGGCCAATCCTAGGCCTGCGACTATGGGAAAGGTTCGTCCAACTCTGTCGGAGAGAAATCCGAGCGGAATCTGCAGAATCAACCAAACTACTCCATACGTTGCTAGGAACATGCCGATGTACATGGGCCGGACAGCTTCCTCCACGCCTATAAGCTCGAAGAAGCTTGGAAGCAGCGCTACTATAGCGCCCATCGTCATCATGTGGGCCAATATTGCAAAGCAAGAAAGCGCAAACCGCCTATTCCTTAGCAGCTGAGCTAGACTTCTCCCTAAGTCGCGAATGGATAGGCGCTCCTCCTCTTCTTCAAAGAGACGCTTAGGCTCGACTAGCAGGAAAGCTCCGATGAAGCCTATCAGCAGTAGGCATGCCACTACATAGAAAAGCCAGTCGTAGCCCAGCTTCGCCGCGATCACTCCTCCGAGGAGCCAACCGGCTGTCGCGGCAAGAGCGATCGATGCGCCGTATAGACCCATCCGAGCTCCCATTCTCGCGAGAGGGTGAGGAACGTCCGCTGTCAGCGACATTATGGCGGGACCTGCTACAGCGCCTCCAGCTCCGTGTACGATTCTGACTCCGAGTAGGTGAATCGGGCTTACGCAGATCGAGTACAGGAACATGCTGAACGAGTCCACTAGCAAACCTGCTGCTAGGAAGAGCTTCCTCTTCAGCTTCCGCATCAGATAGCCAAACGGCACCTCGAGCACGTCTGCGCAGAGCGAGTACACAGCGACTATCAAGCCTACCATGAAGGGTAGCGCTCCTAGCGCCGCGGCATAGTCAGCTAGGAAGGGATGAAGCGAATGCGTGTCGAGATAGATTATGAACGTTAGAAGAGAGAGCAGGACTGGCGTAAGCCTGGCCCTAAGTCGCACGAACTTGTTTTACGCTTTCAGTATAAATATGCCTCGTCTTGCTGCGAAGCTCGCAAAAAAAGCTAATAAGTGTGTCGTCTGACTGCTCGACGACATTGTCAAAATACGTTCCGCCAACTCTCGTGAGCTTTGCCATAACTCGGGCGTGCAACCTCAGATGCCCCCACTGCTACAGCGACTCGATCGAAAGCCCTCACCCGCAGGAGCTGAGCACGAAAGAAGCGAGGCAAGTGATCGAGGATATAGCGAACCTCGGAGCTCGGCTACTGATCTTCGACGGAGGCGAGCCTACGATGCGAAGAGATCTTCCCGAGTTGATACACCATGCAAACGAGCTAGGCTTGAGGTCACTCCTCGGGACTAACGCGACTCTGATAACGGAGGACTACGCTCGAACGCTGAAGAAGGCGGGCCTAAAGCAGGTTGCTGTGAGCGTCGACGGAGCCAAGCCTGAAACGCACGATGCCTTTAGGGGCATCGAAGGAACTTGGCATCAGACCATACGGGGTGTCCGCAACCTCGCCAAGGCCGGGATTCCATTCCAGATAGCGCCGTGCATGCACAAGAATAATTGGCGGGAGCTTCCAGCGATAGTCGATCTCGCCCGCGAGCTGGGAGCGATAGCCGTCGAGATATTCGATTACGTCGCAGCAGGTAGGGGCTCTCGATACACAGAGTACGAACTAAGCACTGAGGAGAGGAAGCAGCTAGTCGACCAGATAATCGAGATGCAACGCGCCGAGCAAGAGCTGACTTTCCGCGTCATAGGCCTCCCCCAGCACTGGATCGCTGTCGAAGAGCAGGTGCCAGAAGAGGAGGTTCTACTCAAGTTCGTAAGAACGTGCTGTGGCGCTGCTCTGCGTTACATGTGCATACTTTATGAAGGAACCGTCTACCCTTGTATGATCCTGCAGATTCCTGCTGGCAACACCCGCGAGAGCGCCCTTGACGAGATCTGGAATGCCTCATCGGTATTTCGAGCGCTAAGAGATCGAAGCTTACTAAGGGGCAAATGTGGGCGCTGCAAGTATCGAGACATCTGCGGAGGAGCTCGTTGCAAAGCCTATGCGAAGACCGGAGACATGCTCTCCTCGGATCCCACATGTTGGATTGCAGCCAGTTGAGCGAATTAGCAGCATTATAAGGAGGCTTAGGGATCGCCTGTCAGCTCTTGAACTCGACACCAAGCTAGAGGGCTCCCTCCTCGAAGTCCAGAAAGGAGAAGCCCGCATCGTAGTGGATGGAAAGGAACATACCGGGCCTGTGACGCTTAGGGAGTTCGACTTGTGGCTTCAAGACCTGCCAGCCTACTCTCAGGCAATCTTGATTGCGATGGGTTTCTTTCGACCAGAAGTTCATCGCAGAGTCCTCTCAGACCCTGCAATCCGGTCTAAGCTCGTGCTCATTAGCTTTGGGTTGCGCGATTACATGGATACTGTGCTAAAGCCCAAGAGACTGCTCGTAGCCGAGATAACGGAGCCTGTAGCTGAGTTACTCAGCATTTTGGAGGAGACTGGCATCCATCCCGAGGATGTATCCTGCGACTATTGTCCGAGTAAGGCCTTGGTAGCATGTTCAGTTTGTGGCTTACTTCTGTGTAAGCGCCACTTCATACCATGCCCCGTTTGCAAGGCCATAATGTGCCACTCGACCGAAACCAGGAGGCATTGTTTCTTCAAGCATGCTTGCAGATGAAACTGAGGACTATGCCGTGGGATGAGCGAGTTTGGCTAGCGCTTCGACGAGCTATAACCGCCGTTCCCTTGCGAATTCGGATGGAAGCGCTGATTTCCGTGGTGGAAGGCAGCGAAGAGGAGGCTCGAAGGCGAGGCTCTCTGCAGGTGGAGGAGGCTGATCTGGTTAAGGCTGCCAAGAAGAAGGTGCCTCGCGCCTTCAGGTCGATGGCCCTTCAGATTCTGAAAGAGTGCGGAGTCAACGTAAACGGCTACTAGAGACATAATAACTCGGAACGCCAAATCAAGCTGACATGCCGCTGGAAGTCAAGCGCGAAGCCTTGGAAGTCGTGGTTTGTGCCGAGCTTTCCGAAGTCGAGCTCGAAGATCTCGTCCGATGTGCTACTAGCAAGCACTTTCCGCCTCGAGGGTCCTTAACCTGGCATGATGGTTATGCCTACTGCCTCGTTTACAGGTGGATCGAGCGGCCCAAGCCTCGCATATTCGCTTTCGAAGCGTGCCGAGCCAAGATGCCCGAATACCGACCCTATGCCGAAATCAGAGTTCCCAGCTTGATTAATGTTCCAATCGTCCGAGCCAAGAGCCTAGACCTTCTCGTAATCCAAGCTTTAGTC
>CAYZOK010000044.1:4321-7279 GCA_964480335.1 uncultured Candidatus Bathyarchaeia archaeon
GGAAAACGTCAAGCCTCCTCCGATCAAGAAAGTAGTCAGATTGATGCGTGAAGCGCGAGCACGCCTACCTGATGCTCCTATCCTCTTAGGTTGCGCGAGGCCGCGAGGTCCTTATGGGGAGCGGTTAGACAAATTTGCCGTTGAGCTGGGGTTCGATGGGATAGCCTATCCTTCCCAAGAGGCCCGGCGACGATCCTTAGAGAATGGACTTAGAATCGAGAGCTACCCCCTCTGCTGCTCGCTCATAACCAAGCTGGATGGTCTACAAGAAGTACTCGAGAGTCGTGAAGCCTATGATGCTGTAGAAGTCGAGGCCCATGGCGTCTAGCACTTGCGAGAAGGTCGATTCCAGCATGTCGATGTAGCGCTCTGCGTCAACCTCCTCCACACTGGCGAGCTGCACGGGCTTAACTCGAGGCTCTCCTTTCACCTTGACGAAGGCGATTATGTCGCCTGGTCGAAGCTCGTAGCCCATCCTCGTCAACAGCAAGGCAGCTTTGACGTGCTGCGGCACGGTTTCCTTGTACTTCTCGGGTAGCTTGCCCAGCATTATGTTGATTGCCAAGTCTTCGAGCGGATAGGCTCGCCCCTTCAGCTTCGTATAGACCTCCCGGACGATCCGCTCGATCCTGCTCTTAGCTTCCTGAAACTCTTCCTCCGACTTGACCTCGCTCAACGTTCTGACCATTTCTAGGAAAGCCTGTTTCAAGAAAGCGGGAATGTGGCGCTTCTTACCGACCAGCCCTTTAATGTCAACGCTTCCATCGGGATAGACGCCGAGGTAGTTCTTTTTCCGGCTCGAGAAGGCGACATAGCGATAGACCTTATCAATATCTAGATCGAGCCCTAGCTCGTGCTTTGCCCAGTCGATTAACTTCTGGATCCGCTCAGAAGTCGGCTCCTTGAGGAATATGCTGTCGGTATCCCCGTATATCACCTCGATCCCTAATGAGCGCGCCTTTTCGATCGTCTTTGTGATGACGCTTCGTCCAATGGCTGCTGTGCTCTCAGCTACCGGCGGACAAAACAGCGCGAAGTGTTCGGCTCCGAAGACTCCATAGCTTGCGTTCAGAATTACCTTCAGAGCTTGCTGGATGACTTTGTAGAAGTTGCGAGTCTCGGCCGGAACGCGGGGATCTTTAGACCTTGGCTTGTACCAGCGAATCCGTAGCTCTCGGAGAGATCCTATAAGCAAGCTTGAGATGCCCCTCGTCTTTTTGCACGCCCAGTAGGTCGTCTCTGGAATCATGTTATCGCGGCATTCAGGGTGTGGGCAAAGCACGGTCTCATAGCTTAGGTTCCAGCGCTTGATTATGCTCGGATACAGGCTGGCGAAGTCGAGAACTTCGACGTTGAAGTGTATGCCAGCCTTAGGCTCGACGACCACAGCCCCTCGGTACTTCTTCCCCTCGATCACAGCCTTGGTGACGGTTACTCCTTTGATTGTGGTCAGATCTTCAGCGCGCGGGACGATCGTATTCCTCCTGCGATGCTCGTAGATCATCATACTGCGGATCCAGTTTGAGACCCCCATTCGGGTCACATCTTCGATTGTCATGAACGTAATGCGAGAGAGCAGCACAATCAGCTTCATCACGAGGTCGTCGTCAAACGATGTCAGCTTGTACGTGAGTTCTGAATCGCGCAAGCAGTAGGCAATAAGCTCGTCGTAGCTGAGCTCCGATATAGGCTTCTCTAGCTTCATCTTCTCGATGCCAAGAAGCTCCTTTGCGACGTTATCTAGGGCTACTTCTCGATAGCGCTGCTCGAATGCGTAGGTCTGGATCGACTTGTTGAAGAAGAACTTGCAGACATCGATGTGGACGCCGTGCTTTACCCGCGCAGATCCCCTTCCCAGCTCGATCGGGATCTGCTTTCGAGCGAAGCCTAGCTTGAGCGCTCTGTGCCAAATGTAGTTCAGGTCAAACTCATCGCCGTTGAACGTTATGATGAATGGATACTCGAGCATCGTCTTGAAGGTCTCGATCAGGAGCTCAGCCTCGCTGTCAAACATCTTGACTTCGACTCCAGGCTCAGCTTCTACGACCTCATCAAGACCTGGCCTTCTCAGGACGAGGACTTGCTTAAGACCATCAGAGCCAACGAATGAAACGCAGACGATCGGGTACTCAGCAGCCCTCGGATCAGGAAGCCTCGTTGCGTACGGCGTGCTTACCTCGATGTCGAGCGCGACTCGGCGGATGCTAGGAATCGGATAGTTAAGAATCGGTACCCAGCGTTCCAGTTGCTCCTTAAACTCTGGCTCCTCGCTCTTTAGCAAGGAAAGGACCTCCTCGACCTCCTCCGTTCTTTCGAGCTTAACCGGAACTAGATCCCCATTGCGTATTTCGTACTCGATGCATGGTATGAGGTGACGGTCGTAGAGGTAATTCTCATAATACTTGATGTCGGCTTCCCATGCCTTCGGCAACAAGTTCCTGATGGCTTTCCTAGAAGGGCCGCCGATTGAGAGAGGATCCTTAGCGACGATTTGCACAAATTCGGATTCTCGGTCGAAGAGCGGATCTCGCTTCCTTACGATTACGAACCGCTCGAGACCGCTTTGCCTCATTAGCTCGGGGATCCGCTGAAGTTCCTCCATGGAAAGATCGCTATAGCAGTAAGGCTTGTGGCCCGTGTTGTCGAACCAGAAGTAGATCTTGCCGGAGCTCGGCTCATAGAGCTTCAAAGCGGCCACCATACGCTCTTTGTCGTAGACTGCCGAGACAAGGTAGGACGGCGGGAGGTTTCTAGGAACTTCAGGCTCGAACTCAGGGAACGCTATCGTCTTGCGCTGCAAATTCACAACCCGTATTGCACGTAAACGTTTAAATGACCACGACAGCGCGATCTCGCTATGGGACGATTAGCTTCGCTTCTGCGAATGCTTGGGTAGCTCAGCGAGCTTGCTGCAGCGCTTGGTGGCCGCTTCGATGGCATCCATTACAGCAGTTCGAA
>CAYZOK010000045.1:0-4090 GCA_964480335.1 uncultured Candidatus Bathyarchaeia archaeon
AGGCAGGCTCAAGGGGCGGGAGAGGCCAAAGGGCGGGGGCCTGAAACGAAGATCGTCAGAATGTTAGGGAGGCCATCTACCTCATCTCCGGCCCCGCGACCAACTTTCTGCACATCCTGAGGCGGTTGGACGGCAAATCTAGGCTCTAAAGCAGCTAACAGAGCAGCCCCTGTTGGAGTTGTCAGTTCGGCATCGACGGGTCCTCGCATACTCGGGATGTTCCTTGACCTCAGGATGGCAAGCGTTGCAGGAGTTGGTACTGGAAGTAGCCCGTGAAACTTCACTTCGACATGCCCTCCACCAACGGCTACCGGACTGGCTGACAGATAAGCTTCCAGGATGCCCAGTCGTTCAAGTAGCCAAGCAATGCACACTAGCTGAGCAACTGCATGCGGGGAAGCTACTTCGTAGAGAGTCAGCGTTTCGATGGATTGCTTGTGAGCTTCAGCTTCTGCATCTAAGAGGAGCGCAGCAACGCGCGCAATAAAGTGCTGGGCGCGCTTAGGTAGAGCCGCCGAACATCTTTCGAGCGTCGATAGGTAGTCAAGTGCTGATGCAGGCCTAATCTCCTCTGTTGGGGAAGTTATCGTGCAGCGAATGGCTTTAAGCCCACGCCGTCTCACGATCTTCACAGAGCAATCGAGGTCGCAAGTCAACGTAGACTGAAGCACGTTTAACACCTCGCGAAGCGCTGGAATCTCTCCTCGGTTAAGATCGATAAGCGCCCCAAGCAGCTTGGCTCCCGTTATGCCGTTAGAGCAGTCGAGATGCGCTTTCACATATGAATTTAAGCTGGATTCTCAAATAGGCTTGGTGAGCGGGTTGTTGCGTGAAGTGCTTCAGAAGGTGGCTCGCGGCGAACTTTCTATCGAGGAGGCTGAGCGCAAGCTGAGGCTGCTCGCGTTGCGGCACGTCGAAGAGGCGGCAAGGTTAGACGTAGGCCGAGAACTCAGACGAGGGATTCCCGAGATCGTACTGGCTGAGGGCAAGTCAAACAACGATCTCGTCAAGATCGTCAAGGACGTCCTCAAGGACGTAGCTCGAGTGATTGTGAGTCGCCTTACCCATGAGCAGATGGCGATTCTTCGCGATGCGTTAGGGGAGGGGTTTGAGGTTCGAGTTAATGAAAAGGCTAGGGTTCTGGTCGCTAGGAGGACTGGCGGCAAGATCAGGAAGACTGGCGGCAAGGTTGGGATCTTGACAGGAGGCACCGCCGATGTTTCAATCGCTGAGGAGGCACGAATTGTCGCCGAGGAGATGGGATGCGAGGTCCTAACGGCTTACGATGTAGGTGTCGCCGGAATTCACAGAGTATTCGACCCCCTCAAGAAAATGCTGGACGAAGGCGTCGACGTCCTCGTGGTAGTTGCAGGGATGGAGGGGGCGTTGCCATCGGTTGTGGCGACCTTGGTCGACGTGCCGGTGGTAGGCGTGCCTGCATCGCGCGGCTATGGGATTGGTGGCAAAGGAGTTGGAGCTCTGATATCGATGCTCCAGTCATGCCCGCTAGGCTTGACTGTGGTCAATATCGACAACGGCGTTGGAGCTGGAGCGTTCGCCGCGCTCGTAGCAAATCGCATAGCCAAGTATCGAGAGCCGCTGCCAAAGGAGCGCTCGGCTTAACTTAAGACGCCATAGGCAAGAGCAAAAACTTCTCGTTCCAGCGGATTAGGGGGTCTAGTGGCACAAGCATTTTAAGTTCGGTAAGTTGAGACTTTTCCCAAATGGCGGAGCAAGCCTTCTGCGTTCGATGTAGAAAGCGGGTGAAGGTTGAGGGGGCCTGTGTTGTAACCCTAGCGAGTGGGAGGAAAGCCCTCACGGGCAAGTGCCCAACCTGCGGAACGAAGGTCTTCAAGTTCGTTAAGGGTTAGGAGACCATCTTAAGGTCCCTCGCTCTAGGAGTAGTGGTGCGACCCGTATTGCTAATTGGAGATGGCATGCCGGATAGGCCTTTGCCCGAACTCAACGGCAAAACGCCGCTCGAGGAAGCTTCTACTCCCAATATGGATGAGGTTGCTAAGCGCGGAGCGTGCGGGCTCCTCGATCCGGTAGCCCCTGGAGTCAGGCCGGGAAGCGATGTAGCTCATCTAGCCATTCTGGGTTACGATCCCTTTGCCTGCTATAGCGGTCGAGGCGGCTTCGAAGCTCTCGGAGCGGGCATTCACGTCGAAGTAGGAGATGTGGTGTTTAGATGCAACTTCGCAACCGTGGATGAAAGCCTGAATGTTATCGACAGGAGAGCTGGAAGAGGGGAAACTGGTTTGGACGAGCTTGCAGCCCTTCTAGACGGCATGAAGTTGGACAAGATGCCGAGCACTAAGGTCATCTTCAAGCGAACGACGGGCCACAGAGCCGTCTTGATCCTCCGAGGGGGCGGTCTCTCTCCGAAGGTCTCAGACTCAGATCCAGGCAAGCCTGGGCTTAAGGTCCTTGAAGTTAAGCCACTTGAGCTTGCACCTGAAGCCAAACAGACGGCTGAAGCTGTTAATGAATTCTTGATGAAAGCGCACAAGATGCTGGAATTTCACGAAGTCAACAAGAGGCGGATCGAAAGGGGCGAGCTTCCAGCTAATGCCATCTTAGCGAGGGGAGCTGGTACGCTTCCGGCTCTAGACAGCCTGAGGGAGCGGTATGGGTTTGAGAGCTCTGCCTGCATCGCAGAGGTAGCGCTCGTCAAGGGAGTCTGCGCTTGTGCCGGGATGGAGATCATTGATGCGCCTGGTTCAACTGGATTGCTGGATACCGACGTGCGCTCGATCGGAAGAACGGCTCTAGAGGCGCTGCGCGAGCACGAGTTCGTTTTAGCTAATATCAAGGGGCCTGATGTCGCAAGCCATGATGGAGATATCGAGGGCAAGATAAGGATGATTGAGCGCATCGACGAGACCGTCGGCATGCTTCTAGACGGAATCGATCCAGAGTCGGCGCTTTTCGTACTCACCTCCGACCATACGACTCCCATCAGCGTTCGCGATCACAGCGGGGATCCGACTCCGATTGCAATCACGGGAGCTGGCATTCGAGCTGACGATGTCGTCAAGTTCGATGAGAGGAGCGTCGTAAGGGGAGGACTTGGCAGGTTGCGCGGGCTCGATCTCATGCCAGTTCTGCTGGATCTGCTAGGGAGGGCGAAGAAGTTCGGGGCCTAGGCTTGGAGCCCATCGAATTGGCGGAGAGGCTTCGAGAGGAGGCTCCTGCCAAGGAAGTGGTCTTAATGCCAGATTTCTTCCTGGACAGGATCGTTAGGTATCAGGGGACATTCGATGACTTCGCCGTAGAGGCTCGGCGTATCGTCGAGCGGGGTGGAGGAAACCTGCCAGTCACTCGACAGGAGATTCTGCGGGGAGGCAATGCGACGAATACCGCGTCAGCACTAGCAAAACTAGGAATGAAGTCCCACCTGATCCTGAGAACTAGTCAGCTTGGGCTAGTTCTGTTGAAGCACTTCTTAGGAGGCTCCGTTGACATTTCACATGTAAAATCGGACGGCAGAATCGCGCTCACCGTCGCTCTAGAATTCGAACGAGAGGGCCGCATCGTGAACGTCATGATGGGAGATGTAGGTTCCGTCGCCGATTTCGGGTTCGATTCGCTTTCTGCAAGGGATCTCCTGCTGTTGAAGAGAGCCGATGTCGTCTGCGTCTTCAATTGGAACTTAAACCTTAGAGGGACAAATCTAGCCCAACATACCTTCGAGCTCGTCAAGCGAGAAGGAGCTGGAATTACCTTCTTCGATTCAGGCGACCCTAGTGTCAGACCTCGTGAGATATGCCAGCTTATGGAGCGTGTTCTTAAGCGTGAGCTAGTCGATGTGTTCAGCCTGAACGAAAATGAAGCTCTTTGGTACGCGTCGCTGATAGATGAAAGTATCCGGAGAACGGAACATTCGCTCGAAGCAGCTCTCGAATGCGCACGCATCCTCAGCGAAGTTCTCAAATCGCGCATCGACCTTCACACGGCCGAATTCTCAGCATCGTTCCGTGGTGGGCGAGAGACTCTAGTTCCGACGCTCCAGGTAAAGCCTCTGCGCTCAACGGGAGCAGGGGATGCGTGGAACGCTGGCGACATATATGGCGAGTGTGCTGGCTTT
>CAYZOK010000045.1:4190-6829 GCA_964480335.1 uncultured Candidatus Bathyarchaeia archaeon
AGATTTCATGAGTAGCTCTATGCTGCGCTTAACGTTATCTAAGATAGGACCTGCGTCTATCCCCGTAAGCTTCGAATATGCCTTCTCCTCAAGGGGCGCTTTAATGTCCATGGCAACGTAGTCGACTACTTCTTCTTCGATGAGCGAGGCTACCATTCCGGGGCTCATTCCGTTCGTATCAAGCTTCACTTTAAATCCTAGGTGCTTGATCTTGGAGCAAAGATCTGGCAGATCGTGATGGATCGTAGGCTCACCGCCGCTTATCACGACGCCGTCTATCCACCCTCGTTGCTTCCTCAGATAACGTTCAATCTGCTTGAGGGGGATGGAAGGGAGATCGTTAGGACGCAAGACTAGCTCGACGTTGTAGCAAAAGGGACATCGAAAATTGCATCTGGGCAGGAAGATGACGCAAGATACCATTCCATCCCAATCGGTTAAGCTAATGTCGACGAAGCCCTTGATCTCGACCATCGAGCCCTATGCGAACGCGACCCGTGGGAATCTATAGCGCCTCTTCAGTTCTTCGACCTTGGCTTCATGCCAGCCTCTGACACGACTGTAGTAGTTAGAGATCCGACTGTACCACTCGAGGAATTCACTCGGCGCGCCACATTTGTCGCATCTATCTAAGATTCCGACCATCAGATCATTGCAGCGTCTGCACTGCGTGAAGTCGAGTGTGTATGACCAGTAGGCGAGCAACGTATTTTCAGCTATCCTCTTCGTGAAGCGCATCAAACTTTCGACATCTGGCCTCTCGCCGAGGAACAGCGCTGCAACTACCCCGCCGTCGATTAGCGGATGGAATGCGGCTTCGATCCTGATCTTGTCCATGATCGACACTTTGGCATCCCAGCCGATGTGTGTCGAATTTGTGTAGTAGATCACTCCTCGCTTTAAATCACCCTTGAGGACGTGGCGTATCTTGTCCCCGAACTTGATGTAATCTATGACCGCAGGCCTAGCGGCCGTAGTTTCGGCTGGCGTTTGAGAAAGAACCCAGCGCAGTCCAGTCTCTTCTTCGAATTCCCTGACGGCATCGTTCATGGCCTTGATGACTCTTAGGCCGAAGCGCCACGCTTCCTCAGATTCGTGGAGTTGTTCGCCTGTCCAGTATTGAACCATCTCGTTGAGCCCCACCATGCCTATGGAATGCGTCGCCTTGTCCATGCGATAGTAGGGTTGCCCGTCCAAGTTCATCGCAAGCAGCGGGACAGAGCCTTCCTCCATCCTGGTCTCGATTTCGCGTCGTTGAACTAATGCGACCTCTTTGGCTAGCTCCATTCGCTCGCGCAAGAGTTCAAAGAGTTCATCCTCATCCCGAGCTTCGTAGGCGATCCTTGGCAGGTTTATGCTGTTATTGCAGAATTGGCCTCCTCGTAGCCTCCCTTCGACTAGATCGTCGTAATCTTCAGGACGCATCTTAATGAGGACTCGGCAGCACTGCGCCAAAACCACGTCTGGCATGTAATCGGGGATCAGGTTCAGGAAGTACGGGGTTCCGAACTTAGCTGTGACCTCGTGCACCAAGCGCAGGAGTTCTTCGTACTCAGGCTTATCGACGAACTCCCTCCTGAGCTTGATGTCGGGCTTCGGGAAGAAGAAGGGCTTGCCTGAGCCGTCTCCCTCTACGTATACCTCCATCGCAGCCTTAAGCAGGAGCCGGGTTTCCTCCTCGAAGTCGCTGTACGTCACATTCTCTCTCACGATTCCGCCAGGCAACACAGCCGGAATGTCTTGCAGAACTTTCGGAACCCCGAATTCAAAGTTGGCGTCGGAAAAGACCACTTGCCCGCCTCGCGATGCTGGCATCGTTGCCATCTCGAAGATGAACATTTGCATGAGCTGCTTGATCTTCTCATACCGAAGGCCTCGGACGTAGGGAGCTAGGAACACGTTGAAGAAGTCGAATCCAACGGCGCCGCTGTGGTGGATCTGTAAGGCAGCGTAAGCCTTCGTCAGGTGCAGTATGGCTGCCTCAGGATGCTTCGCTGGCTTAGTTACGGCTACGTGAGCCCCTATCCCGTCAGGAATTATTCCGTACCTTAGGAAGTATCGCGCATCGGCGGCTGCGCAGTAAGGCCGTATCGGGAAGTAGTCTAGCTTGTGGATGTGGATCAGGCCTTCTAGATGCGCCTTGGCAAGATGCTTGGGAAGAACTCGTGTGAGCGTATATTCGCGAAATACAGCATCTGCGAGCAGCTTGTGAATCGTTTCGGGATTGTGAACCAGGTTAGCGTTCTCTCGGGTGTGCTCGCGCAGAAGGTAGGCGACGTCGGCTATCGGCAACCCCACTCGCCTGTACCGATTTGCTTCCTCGTGGAGGCCTCGTTTTAGGAGGAATGCGACACATAAGTCTCTCACGATCGGAGCGGAGGTTTCGCGTATCCTGCCTTCGAGCAGGAAGCTCCTAACCTCTTCGGCGATCTCGACTGCGAGCCTCCGCGATATCTCCGCTTCTTCCACCAGTGAACTAACTATCTTGTCTTCGACGTAGGGCTCGACGACGAGCTCTGATGTCACTATGGTCGGCAGCTCGACGATTCGGGGCTTCAGCTCGAGCTTCTTGTATTCCGGTACTCGCTCAGGAACCTCTACTTGCATCTCAACAATTAACCTAGGAGCCTAGGTAAAAG
>CAYZOK010000046.1:0-6698 GCA_964480335.1 uncultured Candidatus Bathyarchaeia archaeon
TAGGGAGTCGTCAAGCAACCGGGATCGAGGTTTACGTAGGCTACCCTATGCTCGAGCTCGGACTCGAGCCATCTGCGGAACGTGGCAGTCAGACTTGTTTTCCCACATCCAGCAGGACCTATGAACAGCACGTTGCGCGGCATCTTAGACTGACTTAATCAAGACGGCTTTGAAGCCTCTGACGAGAGGATTGTTGAGCTGCGTGATCGAGACGCGCCTTAACTTATCGGCTGGACAAGGAGCAAGTCCTCGCACGTTACGCTCGGCAGGCAGCAGCGATGTCAAGCAGAGCCCTCCCTCATGAAGCCTTAGCTCGCAGGCATGAGGTAAGCCAACCGTGTACGCCCTTCTCTCTTCACTCGCTCTCTCGATCATGTAGAGAACGGCGTGAGCGCCTGCCGTTAGCTCGGCTATCCGGATGGGCATGCTGTCTTTGCCGATTGCTAGCACGGGAATTCTATACGTCTGGCGAATCCCCTCGGCTTGTTGAAGCAGGATTTCTAGCGAACTCTTCAACTCCTTCCTGACTCTGCCTGGAATGAGCTTCTCGACTTCTTCGAACGTAGCTGTCGACAAATCAGTCCCGCCTAAACTTATGTCCACGTGGACTACGTCGGCTCGGTGCTTCATCAGCAGCTCTCTGCAAAGCGAAATCTCGTGCACGATTTCCTCTCGGCTCTCGACTGGCAAGAAGACAGCTCTCGTTAATGCCTCAGATGCCTCTCGGAAGGGTTCTTCGACCAAGACAGCGGCAGATGCTATCAAGACGGCAGGCTGGAACTCCTTAAGAATAGCCGCGCCCGAATCAGCTGCTATGATGCGCATTTTCCGAGGAAGCCAGAAAGACTTCCTAATCGGCTTTCCGCTTCCCGTCCTGCCTAGGCCTAAATTTGAATCCGTAGCAAACTATGCCTTCAGATCCGTAAGCCCGAATCCTCCTAAAGCAAGCTTCGACCGGTGCTCCGATGTACATTTCCTCAGGATCGCAGTCGACGATTTGGGAGATGACTAGCGGACCTTCTTCCAGCTTAACTAAGCCCACTATGTAGGGTGTGTACACCTCAAAACCCGCAGGAGCCGATCTTACGACAGTATAACTATACACTTCTCCTCGTCCGGAAAACTCGATGACCTCGACCTTTCCCTTTCGCCTGCAGTATGGACACACGCTCCGAACCGGAAAGAAGGCTCGGCCACAGCTCTTGCACACGATGCCCTGTAACCTATATCGTTCTCCAAATCGCCTCCAGTGCGATGGTATTGCCAGCCTCGACTCCATCTTAATCCCCTCGCTGGAGAATCGTTACAACTACGGTTGCTCCGCTTCCGCCTACGTTCTGAGCGAGACCGACCTCTGCTCCATTGACCTGCCTCTTGCCGGCTTCGCCACGAAGTTGACGAACTAGTTCGACTATTTGCTTAACGCCTGTCGCTCCAACGGGATGCCCAGAAGCTTTCAGCCCCCCATCCGTGTTGACTGGCAGCGCCCCGCCGACATACGTTTCTCCCTCTTCGTAAAGCTTGCCTGCTTGGCCCTTCTTGCAGAAGCCTAGGTCTTCGAGGGCAACCATCTCGGCTATCGTGAAGCAGTCGTGAACCTCGACTACGTCTACGTCGCGAGAACTCAGCTTCGCTTGTCTAAACGCTTGCCTCGCAGCTTCGATGGTCGCATCGATTACGCAAAGGTCCCGTCTCTCGAAGAGGCTCAGCGTTCCGGACGCTTGCGCGACGCCCTTTATCAAGATTGGAGTATCTGTGTATTTCCTTGCCTCATCGGCCGGAGCCAGGATTACGCATGACGCACCATCCGATATTGGACAGCAGTCCAACAAGCGCAGCGGATCGGCGACCAAGGGCGAGCTGAGGATGTCATCAACTGTTATCCTATTTCGGAAGTGGGCAAGCGGATTCAACGATCCGTGGTAGTGGTTCTTGACTGAAACTTCGGCTAGAGTCTCCCGCTTTAGGCCGTACTCGTGCATGTAGCGCTGGGCGATTAACGCGTAGATGCCAGGGAAGGTGACTCCGACGTAGGCCTCCCACTCGAAATCCATGGCTCCACCTAGCGTCAGCAAAACCTCGCCCCGCTGCAGGTCGGTCATCTTCTCAACTCCTCCGACCGCCACTAGGTTGTACAGGCCCGATGCAACCGCTATGTAGCCTTGCATCAAAGCGACACCTCCGGATGCGCAAGCAGCCTCGACTCTAACGGCAGGAGCCGGGTGGAGCCCGAGGTGATCTGCTACTAGCGCGGCAACGTGCTCTTGTCCGAGGAGTTGCCCTCCCGACATGTTTCCGACGACGAAGAGCTCGAGGTCCTTACCTCGAATTCCGATCTCATTAGCAGCTTCAAATCCAGCCTCGACTGCGAGCTCTCCCAAGCCCTTATCCCAATGTTCACCGAACTTAGTCGAGCCGACCGCAACTATGGCTACGTCTCGCTTCTTAGAGAACTTCATGGGAGCTTGAGTTGCCCTCTGAACCTCAAGTAGCTGGCGTAGTCGACGTAGCGCTTCCTGTTCAAATAGTATTCGACTGGAACGCTCCTCTCGCGCTTCTCCTCGATAGCGTCCGTGACCACTAGGCTGAATGCATCCGAACCAGCTCCTGATCCATAAGAGGTAAGTAGGATCCGCTCTCCCGGTTTGGCTCTATCCAATACGGCTGCGAGGCTCAGCAGCGACGAAGCCGAGTATGTGTTTCCGACGTAGCGAACTATCAGACTCGATAGAACCCCCTCCCTTGGAAAGCCCAGCATAGCTGCTGCCTTAAGCGGGTATCTCCCGTTCGGCTCGTGGAAGACTACATAGTCGTAGTCGTCAGGAGTCCTCCCAAGCTCCTCCATCAGCCTTCGAGCGCAGGCTACGACATGGGCAAAGTATCCGGGTGCTCCAGTAAACCGGCCTCCGTGCCTCGGATGCTCAGCTCCTTCGCGCCGCCAGAAGTCTGGAACGTCTCGTGTGTAAGAGCAGGTATGCTCGATCTCCGCGACGACATCGCCTTTCCCGATTATATACGCAGCAGCTCCTGCGGACGCTGTATACTCGAGAGGATCCTTAGGCGGAGCTTGGGCTACATCGGAGCCTATGCTCATGCCGTATTTGATGTAACCAGCTTTCACGAGACCCATGCATGCCTGAATTCCAGCCGTGGCAGCTTTGCACGCGAACTCGGTATCAGCAGCCGTTAGCGAAGGAGTCGCTCCTATCGCTTCAGCTACGGTTGTCGCCACAGGCTTGACCGCGTATGGCCTAGACTCAGATCCTACATAGACAGCTCCGATCTCGCTAGGCCTAACTTCCGATGCCATCTTCAGAGCATTCCGAGCCGCCTCGACTGCCATCGTGGTGGTATCTTCATCGATGCCTGGCACGGACTTCTCTTCGACCAGCAGGCTTCGTTTGACATCGTCCGGATCATCGCCCCAGACCCTCGCGATCTCGTCTATTTTGATCCTGAAAATTGGAATGTAGACGCCGTAGCCCACTATGCCGACCAAATCGCCCTCAACCTCGGCGAGTTCCTATTTTTCGTTTTTCGCGGCGTCAGAATCTAGAGACCCTTCGATCTTCGCCGATGGCTGAGCGGATACGGACATGGCTCTCGAATCGCCGAGTCTCTCTAGCTCTCAGATTGTTGCGAGAACACGTTGGAAAAGTCGAAGATGCAGTTGTCCAGCTTGACAAAGCGATCAGAAGAGCTTCGGCCGGCCATCGAGAAGAAGCTTTTCGTCTAGTCGAACGAGTTCGAATGTTTGAGGGCGAAGCCGACGGAATGCGCCGCAAGCTCATCGAGGAGCTAGCTAGGGGCGAGCTAGATGCCCGAGATCGCGAAGATCTTGCTCATCTGACCAGAAGAACGGACATAATTGCTGATTGGGCCAATCGAGCTGCTTGGAACTTGAGATCGTTTCTCGACATAAACCTCGAAATTCATCCCGGGTTATGGAATTTGTTCACCGCGATCGGTGGGAGGCTCGTTACGCAAGTTCGAGCGCTTCGCGACAGCATGATTAAGCTAGCCAGCGATCCGGTTGCAGCCTTGGAGTCCGAACTCGACGTCGAGCGATATGAACGCGAGGTGGACGATCTGTACAGCCAAGCTAAGATGGCTATTTACAAGCACGCCCGAAACCTCGACCCGCCTTCGTTCATGTTCTTACGAGATTTCTTAAGGGATCTCGAACAAGTCGCCGATTTTTGCGAAGATGCTGGAGACCTGGTTCGAAGCGTCGCTATCAGGAGGAAGGCTCGCTAGCTCCCGTCTTCTCGTACATCTTTTCCAGCGTCCAGCGGATCGAGCTCTTCAGCGACGGAAGCCTGTCCCGATAGTTCCTAATCAATATCTCTCGAATCTTGATCCCATCTTGTGATATGGCGTAGGAGAAGGCATGTTCGCCCTTCATCTTGCCTTCGCGAACTTCGTGTTCATCCTTAGTCTTCATCTCATCGAAGACGCGGCTTACCAAGAACGTTTGGAACGGCGGGGTTTCGACATCAAACGCCATTCCTTCGGCAGGAACGACCCTGACCGTGGTCTCGCTCACGTACATATCGGCGAGCTTAACGCCAGTCTTCGTCTTTAGAGGAATGACCTGGATGGCTTCTTCAGCTTTCCTGAAGCTCCTCACGACGAGCTGATGATCGACCAGCGCGATCAGCGCCTTTATGTGCTCGATCTCTTCTTCGAGCTCTCGAAGCCTCTTCTCTAGCCTCGACTTCAGCTCCGCAAGCTCTTTGACCTCGGACAATCCAACGTATCAAGCTCATCGATTGGTTAAAAGAGGTCGAAGCGGCGGGCTTAAAGCCTACAGAGTTGCGGCTTTTCATGGATTGCAGGTGTCCTTCGTTGCATTCGACTCGTTTGGTGTGAAAAGCATGTGCACTAGGATCGAGACAGACGATTGTGTGATCACGCTAGATCCTGGCATAGCAGCTGAAGTAGGCTCCTTTCCGCTACCAGCCATGATGAGAAGGCTACTGGCGCTTGAATACAAGGAAAGAATACGCGAAAGCACGAATACATCCGACATCATAGTCCTCACCCACTACCACTATGACCACCACATCAAGGAGCGCGATGACAAGCTGCACAAGGACAAGATCCTGCTCGTAAAGGATCCTACGAACTTCATTAACAGAAGTCAGCGTGAGAGAGCAGCGCTGTTCTTCGAAGTGACGAAGGGCTTGCCGAAGAAGGTCGAAATAGCAGACGGCAGGGAGTTCCGATTCGGCGACACTAGAATCCGATTTTCGAATCCGATGTGGCACGGAGTCGTGGGGACGAACCTAGGCTACATAATTGCTGTTGAAATCTCGGATGGTCAGGAGAGGCTGACATTTACGTCCGACGTCCAAGGCCCAGCGCTGGAAGATCACGTCAACTTCATTGTGAAGAGCAATCCCGACATCTTGATAGTAGACGGGCCAGCGACCTACCTGCTTGGCTACATCATGGCTTACTACAACTTGGCGCGTTGTATTCTGAACTTTGTGTCCGTTCTTAAGAGGACCGATCCTCACCTCGTAATCTTCGACCATCACTTGATGCGCGACTACCGCTACCCAGATCTGATGTACCTCGCGTACGAGAAGGCGAGAGAGCTCGGCAAAAACGTGCAGACGGCTGCTGAATTTCTAGGTCGAGAGGTCAAAGTCCTCGAGGGGTACCGCAAGCACGGGCCTACTAGGTGGAAGAGCTGGAAGCGATTCGAGCGGAAGGACGTAGAGACCGTGCTGAAGAATGCAGTCGAAGCAGGCTTAATCGAGAAGGCATGGCTGAGTAGGCTTTCCGCCATCTAGAACTTCTCCGGCAAGCACTAGTTGGACTCTGTTCTTTGCGAAGATTTTCCTAAAGCCCTGCTTTAGTTAGCATGGCCTTGGAAGAGGGCGAGAAGAGAGTCATCGAGCTTCCCAAGGGATTCGAGAAGTGGGAGCCATCTGACTTCAAGCTTCTCGAAGGCGAGACGGTAAGGCGTATAGTTCAGCCCAAGCTCGGCTCTTTCTTGCGAGTGTATGCGATCGGAATCGCCCTCATGATGCTGGCTTATACGATCTTGATCGCCCCAGCCATGTACCCGCTACCGCTCAGGAAGCCCTAATTCCGATCCTTGCCGCCTTTCTTGTCTACGCACTTGTATATGCAGGTGTGACGAAAACCGCCAAGTCGTTCGCCTTGGGGCTGATCAGGCATGCGCTTCTCGGTCTAGCAGCATGTTACATGCTGTCCCTTCTGCTGACGTACTTGGGCGGGTACATGGAAGTTTTCTTTAAAGCCTTTCAGCTTCCCGCTCCGGAGCTGCCTTCTCAGCAAATCCAGCCGACATTGCGATCGGGACGCTCGCTTGGATAGTCTCGCTCATGAATGGTGTGGTAGGCCGGTACGCCGCTTGGTTCGACGAAGTAGCGATCGGCATGTTCGGCTTGGGCTTAGCGACCATAATCCTCGGACTGTTTTATGCTCGAGGCTTCATCTACTACATTACAAACAGGCGGATCGTAGTCAGGAGGCGCTTCTTGACGCACCAAGTTACGGTGTTGCCGATGGATCAAATAGTCGAAGTGACCGCTTTCAAGAGCATGGTCGGAAGGTTGCTGCGCCATGGAGACGTGAACATAGCCCTGACATCCGGCGGAGGAGTTCGCGAGCTTCTAGCAGCCGAGGAGTACTCGCCGAAGCGAGCGCTGTACAAAGTCCAG
>CAYZOK010000047.1:0-6402 GCA_964480335.1 uncultured Candidatus Bathyarchaeia archaeon
CATGGTGTTCTAGTATAGGGCGGTAACTACCTGATAATGCTACTGCTTTCGAGAACTCCGTCCTTCAGGCACAGAACTTTCCTCGCCCGTCTAGCGACCTCGATGTTGTGCGTCACGACGACTATCGTCTTTCCAAGCTCTCTGTTTGCTTTCTCGAACAAGTCCATCAAAGCCATCGCCGTCTCCGAGTCTACGTTGCCTGTGGGCTCGTCAGCTAGAATTATGGAAGGATCGTTCGCAAGCGCTCTAGCTATGGCAACTCGCTGAGATTCCCCGCCGCTAAGCTGAGAAGGCTTATGATTAGATCTAGCAGCGAGGCCGACCAGCGAGAGAAGCTCGGAAGACCTCTTTCTTCGCTCCTGCCGAGGAACTTTGAGTAAGATCATGGGAAGCTCGACGTTTTCCAATGCCGTCAAGGTTGGAATCAAGTGGTGGAGTTGGAACACGAAGCCTATCTTACGCAGCCTTAGCTTGCAGAGTTCTCCCCCATTTAGCGAGCGAAGATCTACGCCTTCAATGTAGACCGAGCCGCTGGTGGGTTTATCCAGAGCTCCTAGCATGTTCAACAATGTCGTCTTGCCGGATCCAGACGGACCTATGATCGAAACAAAGTCGCCCTGTTCCACCTCTAAATCGACTTCCCGCAATGCCCAGATATCTGATGAGCCAATTCGATGAACTTTAGTCAGCTTCTCAGTCTTGAGGGCTAGGCTACTCATAGCGCAACGCTTCGACTACTTGAATGCGTGACGCTCGGTATGCTGGATAGAAACCAGCCAAACAGCCTACTGCCAAAGCAATCAAGAAGGCTGTGCCGATTACCTCGAGCGGAAAGACGGGCTCGATGTAAACTCCTAGGAACTGACCCAGCAACGTTTCGTAGAGCACTGACAACGCGATCCCGATTCCAGTTCCAAAAGCTCCCCCGAGCAAGCCTATCAGAATGGCCTCGATTAAGAACATCTTGAATATGAAGACTTTCGTTGCACCAATTGCCCGAAGCACGCCAATCTCACGCGTCCGCTCGGTCACCGTCACTGTCATGATGCAGAAGACGAATAGAGCGCCGATGAGCAACGTAAGCGCATAGTAAATTGATTCGATAGCTTTTGCCTGCTCCATTATTCCTTCGACCTGCTCTGAAACCGCTCTAGCATGATAAGCGGATACGTCAAGCCGAGACCCGATCTCGCTCGCGGTCTCCTCGATTAGAGTCCTGTCCTCAACGAAAACCAAGAAATGCGTTGCTCGATTCTCCAAGCGGAGAGCTTCCTGCAAAGTGGCTAGTGGAGCAAAGGCAAAGTTGTCCCGATAGTCGCCGAATGGCTTCAGAATGCCGACTACCGTAAAGTTCGTTCCACCTATCGGAATGTTATCATGTATCTCCATGTCGGCGCCCTTGGCCGCAGCATACCCTAACAGCAGAGTTCTTTCTCCGGTTCGGGGGAATCGCCCTTCAAGCAATTCGGCATAGGGCAACCCTTCGCTCATGAATTCGACTGGCATCCCTATAACCCTGATAGGGGTTCGACCCACTCCAACGGGAACTTGAACTGCAAGCGAGGGAAAGGCTAGTCTAACATTCTTGATTCTTGTCAAATTCTCGACGAAGCCTTCCGGCAAGTAAACTTCGCCCAGCGTCATGATGGTCTGACCTTTGGGCAGAACGAAGATGTCGACTGCCTCGAACGTCTCCTCGATCGCCCTAAGATAGCCTTCGTAGACCGACATGGCGCTCACGGTCAGCGCAATCGCGAGCGAAACTGCCAAGATGGTCAGGGCTGTCCTTAGCTTCCTTCTTCCCAAGTTTCGGAGAGCCAGCTTAAGGATCTCGAGCATTAGTAGACATATGCAAGCAACTTTCCCCCGATGTGCCTATTCTTGGCTTCGTTGTGAGTCATGATTCCCTGTGGGGTCGTTAGAACGAGTATGCCTAAATCCTTTGCGGGTAGAAAGCGCTTCTCCCACTCTTCGATTTCGTCTACCGTCGTCGAAAACCGAGGGCGAATTGCTCTGCACTTCGTTATTCGTCCCGACAGCTCGACGACGAACTTGCCCTGCCTACCGTTGTCGATGAACCTGTAATCGTTGATGAAGCCATTCTCCTTCATCACGCGGAGCACTTCCCCAAGTAGCTTCGAAGCTGGCCAAATGACGCAGAGCTTCTTCCTCCTCGTCTCGTAGTTCTGAATGGTCGAGAGGGCACTCGATAAAGGATCGGACAGATTCACCACCTCATGCATACTTCTTGAATCCTAGCTTAATAGCTATCTCTCTGAAGCACTGCCGGCAGTAGTATAGTCCGTATCGCCTAATCAGCCCGCGTCCGCTGTGCCCGCATCGCCTACATCGCCTGCTACCCTTGCCATACACCTTGTGCCTCTTCTTTTCCCTTACCTTCGACAAATCAATCGACAACCTCGACCCCTAACTCGCTTCTAACGAATTCGATCGCTTCTTCTTGAGTCAACCTGTGCCTTCGTCCGACTTTGGCTCGAGTACGCTTGCGCCTGCTAACTCGATAGCCCCGCCTCTCTAACGTGACGCAGATGTCCATTCCGATTATTCCCAAGCGAGGATCGTACTTGGTTCCGGGTATGTCGATGTGCTCACGAATTCCAAAGGCAAAGTTCCCACATCGATCAAATGAATGCCGGGGGAGCTTATTGCCGGTTGCCTGAAGCGCCTTACGCAAGAAGTTGAGCGCTCTTTCGCCTCGAAGGGTAACGGTACATGCGATCTCCTCTCCCTTCCGAATGTCGAATCCCTTGACCGTCTTCTTCGCCTTCCGTTTGGCAGGCCTCTGTCCCGTTAGTTGCTCCACTATCCTGCACGCTCTCTCGAGGGGGTCGCCAGACGTGCCAACGCATACGTTAACGACTACTTTAGCAATGCGGGGCCTAAGCATCGGATTCCTCATGCTGCCAGCGTGATCAGAGGCTTCTCTGTTCCGATGGGAAACACGTATTCGTACAGCGTTTCGAACGATCCTTGCCGGTCCTCGAGAACGATCCTTCTTGGACTTAGCATTGTGCCGCGCCTTATCTCGACCACCCGGCCTATCCTGCCCATGCTTCCTCCCTTGACGGCTAGTGCTAGAACTCCTTTCTCCATCCTGACGTGATTCAGAATCTTCTGATCGGGCAAGCTTACCAGTAACGAGTCGCCAACCTTGAATACGTCTTCGACCGGATTTCGCGGGTCTCTAATGCGCACAAGTATGCTTCGTCCATCATGCAAGTTGAGCTGGAGGTGCCCTCCCCTAGTGGTCGTTTTGCCACTTATCTTGCACAGCTTTACGTTAGCTTCCTCGGCAGGTATCTTCGCTAGGCCCAAGCCCTTCCTCGAGGGCAATATTCGATACGCCTCTTTGATAGCCGGTATTTCGAGGACGTCCATCAGCCCTACCGGATAGCGATCTTCTCGAATTATCCTGCCGTCGACCCTCACTTCGCCTCGACCTATGATGGTCTTGGCTTCGCGCCTAGTTTTCGCGAGCTTCAGTACATCTCGAACGATCGAGGCTAGCGGAAGGGATTCGTCTGCTCGATGGGGACCCGGAGCAGGTTTAATGGCCCAGACGAACCTCTTCCTCGGGATGGGCCAAAATCCAGGAGCTACTTCGCGCTTCCAGTGCCTGCTCAACTTTCTCCGCCTCGCTCGAGCGCTAGCGAGCGCCTCTTGTCGCTTAGGTCGAGCTTCACGATCACGACATTTGACGGATGGATGGGCATGTGCACAACCCTCCCGTCGGATCGTTCGCGTTTGATTGCATCTACGTAAATCTTCAGCTGCTTGTAGTCGACGCGGATTACCTTACCCTCTTCTCCTCTATGGTCGCCTCGCACGACGCGGATCGTGTCCCCCTTGCGGATCGGAAACGAGCGCCTTCGGTACTTTTCGCGGAGCTCGGGCAAGAGGTGAGCAGAGAGTAGCTTACGGCGAGCGTGCCAAGGAGCACGGTAAATCCTTCGCCTGACCGTTCGTGGCTTCCGAGGAGTGGCCAAGCTAAACGATCATGCTCGCGGCGCTGGCGACCCTGGGCCAGCGCTCGGCAGCTTCTCGCGCAACAGGACCCTTGATCTCGGAGCCTTTCAGCTCTCCGTCAGGCGTGAGCAAAACCGCGGCGTTGTCTTCGAACTGCACCCAAGTTCCCTCAGGCCTTCTGAATAGCTTGCGTTGCCTGACGACTACGGCAGGGAGGGACTGGCCTCGCAGCTCAGCGGGACCTCGCTTCACGGTAACTGTGATCAAGTCGCCGACCGTTGCAGCGGGAATTCTGCCCAGCGTTCCTTTGTATCCCGAAACGCTGACTACTCTCAGCGTGATGGCTCCGGTATTGTCTGCGCAGTTTATGATGGCTCCAACCGGAATTCCGCGCGATAGCCTCGGCTTATATTCGACCAAGCCCTTGGCGCTAACGGCCCTAGTCTTACGCCCTACCGACATCCTTTACCATCCGAGAGGCTTGCGGGCTCTTAAATGTCCTAACTAATGCTTTGCAACGACCACAAACGCGATCGTTTTTGAGAGGGGCCTGCATTCTGCGATGAGCACCTTCTCTCCCGTCTTGGCGTCGATGCAAGGTGGATTATGAGCGGGGATCCTGCTTCTCCGCCTTTCATATCGTTTGTACTTCGGCACGTAGTGCAGATACTCGCGGAGCACGACGACCGAGCGCTCCATCTTGTCGGAAGCGACGACTCCTTCAAGCACCCTTCCTCGAACTGGCAACGTTCCGTGAAATGGGCAGTTCGGATCATCGCATCTTTTCTTAGGAGGTCTTACGCCAGGAATCCCTATGTCGCGCATTCTAGATTGCCTTGATGCGATCTTCGGGCCTATGCGAGATCAGCTTTCCATCCACCATGACCACCTCCCCACTCGGCAAAGTCAAAGCGAAGATGCACACAGTCTTCGGAACCCATTTGAGCTTCCCTTTGTGGCGAATGGCTAGCATGTTCTTCGTTTCATCAACTACGATGCCTTTTATTCCGACGTAGCCTGAATGCGTGCTCTTGATGACCTCCATTTGCAGGCCGATGAAGTCTCCTCTAAGCACGTCTCTCGGCGCCTTCCGCACTGCGAAGTCCCTCCTCGCGTTTAATCGCCAAGATCCTAGCGATAGTCCTCTTGATCAGCTTGAGCTGAGCTGGGTTGTCAAGCGTTCCTGCCCTTCGCCTCATCTGCAAGCGCATCAACTCTGCCCTAAGCTCGACCAACAGCTTCTCGCGCTCTTCTTCTTTCATTCTGCGTATCTCGTCAGGCTTCGGTAAGGGCAACTTCTTCTACCTCCTCTTCTCGCTTGATTAAGTCAGGAGTTTCGATGCCAGGGGGCAAAATTCGAACCTTAATCCCGTACATTCCGGGCTTAAGTTGCACGTGAACTACGGCTTCCCTTAAGCCCTTAACAGCTAGCTCGCCAACTCGAAGCAAGTAGCCAGCCCGGTACTTTTCGTACGCTGCTCGCTCAGTCCGCAGCTTGCCTTTGATCGAAATCTCGGCTCCAAGGGCGCCAGCATCCATGATCGCGTTCAGAGCCCAGAATCCAGCCCTCCTGAAGTGGATACCTCTCTCTAGAGCAGATGCTATGCGCTGAGCCATGACGTGCGGATCTAGTTCGGGGGCTTCGACTGGAACTATGCCAACTTCGAGCAGGTCTTCGTCATCGACGTTCAGTTCCTTCATCAAGATCTCTTTGAGCCTCCTGACCCCCTCGCCTCCTGCTATGGCAGCTCTAGGCCTTAAGACGCGAACGATCACGTGCGTTCGAATTCCCCGTTCAGCTGGCTTCCGCACCATCTCGACTCCGCTATATCCAGCATCCTTCAGCTCTCTGCGTAGGATGTCGTCGACTTGGGCAAGCTCGATTTGCCGGCTCAGAACGCGCTTAGCTGATGAAGCAGCCATCGCTTACACCTCTTGTACTACGACTTCGACATGCGTTAGCTGGTCGAAATATGGTGTAGCCCTACCAAATGCTCGTGGGATATACTTCCTAATCTTCCTCGCTTTCTGAGCTGCAGCGTGAACTATCTTCAGCCTTGTTATGTCGAGGTCTTTCTCCATTGCGTTCGCTTCCACGCTTTCCAGAATCCTTAAGATGGCCTTAGCAGCCTTAACCGGGTATCGGCCGGTGTGCCACCTCCATCGATGCAGATCTCTCCTGTGGGCTCCCTTCTTCTTAAAGCGCTTGAAGGGAACGGCTTGCTTCATTTCAATCACCTGCTTCAAGAACTCCATGGCCTCGTCCAGCATCATGCCCTTGATCACGTTGCAGATTTCGCACGAATCCTTGAACGAGATGCGCAGATCTCGCCCCGATGCTCTTGCGGTCGTTTCCGCATCTAAGCCGGTTACGGAGTAGCCCCAAGTCGGCGACATTGCTTCACCACTAACGCT
>CAYZOK010000048.1:0-6348 GCA_964480335.1 uncultured Candidatus Bathyarchaeia archaeon
ACTGTGCCTTTGGGGGCAGGCGAGGAGCGCGCTGTAACGCCTATAAGCTACAGGAGTCGCTGAAGTGCTCTAGTATTGCCTGTTTGGCGACGTTGATCGCTGCGTTGACGTTCGCGTTGTATCGCCACCTGCATTGCGGGCATTGGAACCATGCGCCATCGCGCTGCCCTTCGCTCTCGCACCTACTGCACAGCTTAGAGCTTTTGTAGGCGTTGACGTATAGCGTTGGAATTCCTCTGAGCCTAGCCTTGTACTCGATGAGTTGCTGTATGCGCCTCTTCGGGAAGTTGTGTCGTAGCCACCGTTGCGTAGCGCTGTAAGCCTTGGCTGGTTGTAGTGTCTCTAGCCTCTCCATGGCTACGGTTATGCCTTCGTACTCGTTGAGGAGCTTGGCGACTTCCTCCCTGATCTCCCTACTCGAGCCCGGCCAAATGAACGACGACGTGCTTGGGCAAGCCGATACCGTCATTGTTGGCGAAGCCGACCACTACATCATAGGCTATTTGCAGCGTCGAGCTGGTCTCAGCAGTATCGAGCTGAGAGAGGGCGAATGCATAGTTCTGCGCCGCGGAGAAATCTATCGAGTTCGCCTACAAGTTCCGGTCGAGCCCTTCCTCAGCGACGAAAGGCGCGTCTCGTCTCTCGAACGCAAACTTGGTCCAGATTCGAAGCTAGCTTACGAGATCCTGGCGAGAGCTCAACGTACAAAGGCCACCCGCCCATCACTAGCAACTTACTGCGGCGAAGGAACGGACGTGGTCATAGACAAGCTGATCAGCTTAGGATACTTGACGATTCGGACAGAGCTCATCGGAGATCGCTACTCGCCCATTGTGAAGGTAACTCCAAAGGGTCTTGCAGCGCTTCGCGAGCATAAAGAGGTTTCGCAGGAAGTTGCAAAGCTTGATGAGCTTTTGCGATAGAGCGATTTCGACAGGTCTCGATCCCCTTGACAAACTGTTGGTAGGGGGCTTGCCAAATGCCTTAACGCAGATATTCGGGCCGCCTGGCGTCGGAAAGTCGACGTTAGCTCTTCGGATAGCATTTCAATACATAGCCCAGCGTAATAGATCCGTCCTCTACCTGGACACAGAGCTCGGCTTCGCATCATTGCTTAAGTACAGATACGAGTCGATGCTGAAGCTCGCTGGAAGGACGATACGAGCTCAGGAAGTTGAGCTCGAGCGCCTTGCGATTGGAAAGCGTTCTAGGCGGATCAAGGAAGCAGAGATAGCCCACTGCACATAGTCTTGAGCAGCGAAGGCAAAGCTGAAACAAAGCTCCTTCCCGAGACCGTACCGCCTGAAGCAAGCGAGCTGGCCAAGTTCTGTGAAAGGCACGACGTAGGGTTAGTAGTGTATGACAGCATAAGCCAGCCTGTTCAAGCTTGGTTCCTTAGCAGAGCATCATTTCCAGCTCGAGCTGCACTCTACCGCGTCTGGCTAGGCAGAGCCGAGGTTCTCGCCAAGCAGTACAAAATGGCCATCTTAGCACTCAATCACGCTACCAGAGACCCGGTATTTCCTGAAAGGTGTGTACACTGGGGCGGGGCTCCAGTCTCTTATAGCTTCAAGTTCTCGCTCTGCTTGGAAGGCTACGAAGGGCGCATTCCCACATCGCATCTGGATAAGTGCTTGAACAAGGAGTTGGCGGAGAATGCCCCGGTGGAGTCCTTACGAGCGGTCTGGATCTACAGGCACCCTACGTATCCTCCGTACGGCGCTTGCGTCCTACTGAAGCTGAACCAAGACGGAATCTTCACGTGCTAGGATGGACGGAGGCGATCACGCTCTGTTTGCTGCAACGCTGCTTGCCTTCATATCAGTAGGTCTTGAATACAGGTTCGCGCACTTCGCCCTGCTGCTCCTGCCGACGGCCTTAGCGGCTAGAATTCCAGATGTCCTTCAGCGCGGAGAGCGCCGAGCCTCAACCCATAGCTTGGCATTCCTCTTCGGAGCTACGTTCGCAGTTTGGTTCCTCCTAGAATCGCTTCCAGCACCCTTCGGATGGCTTTCTGGCTTCTCTGCCTTAATCCCACTTCCTTCTGCGAGCTCGATAGTCAAAGCTTGGCTGCTAGGCTTGGCCTCTCACCTCATGTTGGACGCTCTTACGGCTAGAGGGGTTTGCCTTCTGTATCCATTGCCCTTCTGGATGACGGTTGGCCTTGAAGAGAGCTCTATGGAGCTCAAAGCAATAATAGCGTTGGCGGCTATCTTCGCAGCTTTGCTGAGGATCGCAACGTCTCCTTACCTTTGCTTGCAGCTGGAAAGATTCGTCGGAGCTCTCTTCAGCTAGGACAATAAGGCAGCCCTCTTTTCTTGAAGGATGTCAGCTGAGCTAGCAGCGCGAGCACTACGAGAGCTTCAAGAAGACGACTTTAGGGTACTGCGCGCGATAGAGCAAGGCTTATCGCGATTCGAGTACGTTCCAGTAGATCAGATAACCAGGATATCGGGCTTTACCCCTGGTGAAGCAGACTTTCGGTTAAAGCGCCTGCACAAGCTTGGAATTCTAAAGCGTTGGGCAGGTCCCTACGTCGGCTATACGCTTAAGTACGCAGGCTTCGACTGCCTTGCCCTGAATGCGCTCGTTAAGCAAGGAGCTCTCGAGAAGCTGGGCATCCCGCTTGGAATAGGCAAGGAAGCCGACGTTCATGATGGATTCACTTCTGAAGGCGAGCGAGTTGCTGTCAAGTTCCACAGGCTTGGCAGGGCGAGCTTCAGGCAGACGAAGAGGCTACGTGGCTATGCAGCCGATCGGCGCTGGGCGCTGTGGTACACGCAATCGAAGCTGGCTGCAGAGCGCGAATACAGAGCTCTCGAACTGGCCCACCCCGCTGGCGTTGCCGTTCCGAAGCCCGTGGCATGGAATAGGCACGTAGTCGTGATGGGGGTCATCATGGGAGCTCCGCTGGCTGGATACGCCGATATACCGAGCCCCCGCGCTGTCTTACGGGAAATCTTAGAGAACGTCCGCAAGGCTTACCTCGATGCAGGAATAGTGCACGCAGACCTCAGCGAGTATAACGTGCTGATCAAGCCTGATGCCCACATCTTGATAATAGATTGGCCTCAGTTCGTGACCAAGGACCACCCGAATGCCTTCGACCTGCTAAGGCGCGATGTCAAGAACCTGCTTCGCTTCTTTAAGCGGAAGTTCCGCATCGAAATGGATCTAGAAAACGCCTTAAGCTTCGTGACGAGTCTATAGTTAATGAGCAAGGAAGAGGTTCTGCCGATCAGCGTTAGGATAATCCCGACTAAGCCATACGAAGAATACCGGCGCAGATCTATCGAGAGCCCCGAGGAGTTTTGGGCCGAGCATGCCAGAGCGCTCGAATGGTTCAAGCCATGGAAGAACGTCCTCGACGATTCGAATCCGCCGTTCTATAGATGGTTCGTCGGAGGAGAGCTGAACGCGTGCTACAATGCGGTCGATCGCCACGTTAAGACTTGGCGTCGTAACAAGATCGCGTACATAGTCGAAGGAGAGCCTGGCGATGTCAGGATTCTCTCGTACTACGAGCTCTATCGAGAGGTGAACAGGCTCGCTAAAGCGCTTCAGAAGCTAGGCGTCGAGAAGGGAGATCGAGTGGCCATCTACCTGCCGATGATAGCTGAATTGCCCATCAGCATGCTTGCATGCGCGAGGATCGGCGCTATTCACGTCGTAGTCTTCTCGGGGTTCAGCTCCGAAGCTCTAGCCGATCGGATGAACGATGCCGAAGCAAAGCTGCTGATCACAGCCGACGGCGGATACAGGCGCGGCAAGATAGTGCCGCTGAAGGAATGGGCTGACGAAGCCCTTGAGAAAGCTCCTTCCGTCGAGAAGGTCATCGTAGTCCGCAGGACTGGGAGGAAAGTTCGCATGGAATCAGGTCGCGACATCTGGTTGCACGAATTACTAGAGGAGGTCGAGCCTACAGCTTACGTCGAGCCGGTATCGGTTGAGGCAACGCATCCACTATACCTCCTCTACACATCGGGGACTACAGGGAAGCCAAAGGGAGTCGAGCATGGAACTGGCGGCTACCTCGTCTGGACTTACTGGACGCTTAAGTGGGCTTTCGATCCGCGAGATGATGACGTTTGGTGGTGCACAGCTGATATAGGATGGGTAACCGGCCATAGCTACGATGTCTACGGCCCGCTACTGCACGGCTTAACGTCGATCATCTACGAAGGAGCTCCCGACTATCCTCAACTTGATCGCTGGTGGAGCATAATCGAGCGGTATGGAGTCACGGTATTCTACACGACTCCGACTGCGATCAGGATGTTCATGCGCTATGGCGAGGAATGGATCAGGAAGCATGACTTGAGCACTCTTCGAATAGCGGGAACTGTGGGAGAGCCCATCAACCCCGAAGCTTGGCTCTGGTACTACCGCGTCATCTGCGGCGAGCGCTGCCCGATAATCGACACGTGGTGGCAGACCGAGACAGGTGGCTTCATGATCTCCCCGACGAGCGGCCTGATTTTGCGCCCGTTGAAGCCGGGCTCGGTTACCATGCCATTACCCGGAGTCGATGCCGACGTGCTTGACGAAGACGGTAAGCCTGCGAGCCCCGGCCAAAGGGGTTTCTTGGTGATCAAGAAGCCATGGCCCGGCATGTTGCAGACGCTGTGGCGAGATCCGGATCGCTACGTCAAGACGTACTTCTCGAAATTCCCGAATGTGTACTACACGGGGGATTACGCCACGAAGGATGACGAAGGATACTTCTGGTTGTTAGGAAGGGCGGACGAGGTTCTGAAGGTCGCTGGACACAGGCTTGGCACGCTAGAGCTAGAGAGCGCGCTCATATCGCATCCCGCTGTCTCCGAAGTCGCTGTGGTCGGCAGGCCAGATCCCGTGAAAGGCGAGGTCCCCATCGCTTTTGCAGTACTAAAAGCTGGCTACGAACCCTCGCCTCAGCTAAGGGAGAACCTAATCGCGCACGTCCGCAGGGCGATAGGCCCGATTGCAAAGCTGGCAAATGTCTTCTTTCTCAGCAAATTGCCGAGGACTAGAAGTGGCAAGATAATGCGCCGCTTGATCAAGGCCATAGTCCTCGGCCAGCCTCTCGGCGACACGTCAACTCTGGAGGATCCTAGCGCAATAGACGAACTCAAGCAAGCGGTAAGCTAGCTAGTTCAGAAGAGCGTGACCTCTCCCTGAAGAACCCGCTCGGTTATCTCGACGACGTTGGCGACCTCGTCTTCGACGATCGACTGAACTCGAGGCTTGACCCCCTCTAGCTCGAAGCTCCTCTCGAGCACCACCTGCACACTCGTGACTAGAGGCTGGTTTATCGGCTTCCCAATCTGGCTGACGACTTTGACGTAGGCTTCGCGCACCCCTCGGATCTCGCCGTAGACTCGGTCTGCGATTAGCTTGGTCAACACGTTATAGATCTTGCCCACGTGGTTGACAGGATTCTTTCCTGCAGTAGCTTCAAGCGACATCTGGCGGCAAGGCGTTATCAAGCCATTCACGCGATTGCTCCTTCCCGTGTTGCCATCATCACCTGCTTCGGCAGAGGTTCCCGTCACCGTCAGGTAAACATCGGCTTCGCTCTTCGGATCAGGGTTATCTGCAGCGTTAACGACGATGCTGACGGGCATGTCGGTCAATCTCGAAGCCAGATCTGCTACCTGCTCCGCTACCTGCTCCTTGACGCTCAAGTAATGGCTGACGTCGTGAGTTAGCGAGCTTATGATGGCCGTTGAAATGGTCATGTCAACTTCTCCTTTCCTTCTGACGCAGAGCACCTTCACGTCCTCGCCAACTTCAGGCAGCGAGCTCTTGAACCGAGGGCTGTTCAGAAATCTTTCCGTCTCCAGCGTAAGCTGCTCGGTTTCCGTCAGTGGAGCAAAACACACTCCGAACGAAGTATCGTTTGCAAGCGGGACTTCCTTCGCCCGCTCGAAGACGCTTATCAGGTCAGCCGATCCCATCCTGATCATCGGCTGTATCTCGACGTGGGAATCAACATCTAGATACCTAAAAGAGGCGCGGAGCCATTCGCGAACTGCATCATAGGCTATAGACTCAACGTCTACTTTTTCGACCTTTCCACATCTTGCAACTTCAGTCGTAGCTCTGCCAGCGATGATTATCCGGATGGGCTCTAGAACCTCTCCGCCACCAAACCTCGGCCTAGCCCTACCGCCGACTACCAGCCCCTTGTCCACGTTGTGATGCAGGATGGTCCCGAACTGCTCCTTGTAGTATCGACAGAGCGTTTGCGAAACAGCCTCGCAGGACGAATCGGCGATGAAGTCTGGGTGGCCCAGACCCTTTCTCTCGACAACCTCGACCTCAAGCTCATCGACGGGAGTCTGCCGGAGCTCCTCGACTAATATG
>CAYZOK010000049.1:0-6333 GCA_964480335.1 uncultured Candidatus Bathyarchaeia archaeon
GGCATCTTCCTCGCCGAACAGCTTCGACGCGGGGATCCCTCTTATCTCATCCCCGTACATCGAGGGTCCGCGCTTCTCCACGAGCCAGCTGCTAGCCTCAGAAAGAAAGGGTATCTTATCCCTAAACCAAGCTGGAAACCTCTCCTCGTTATCAGCTAAGGCATCCGAGACATCGTGCTCCTTGGGGTGCTCTATGCCCACGGCGCGCAAGCAAGCCTTCATCAGAAGCTCGAACGACTCCTGGCTCAAGCGGACGGTCCTGTGGAAATGCCCGAGCTCGAACATGCTCGTCGCTTCTTCGAAGAGGATCCTGGCATCGCGGAAGAAATTCTTCGCCATCTCCTTGGTTATCAAATCTCCACCACCTCGCCTGGTTTCATGTCGGGCTTCAAGATCCAGTACCAGCTGCCCCTCTTGGTCCAGACCCTCCGAGCTCCGAGCTCCTTCAGCTTTTCCCGCACCTCGTCCAGCTTCCTCTTCATGGTGCCGTCGTCGAAGAGCAAGATCCCGTCCTCCACTACGTCTAGAAGCAAGGGAGGCGTGTCGCGAAGGTCCTCAGGCCGATAAGGAACGGGGCTGAAGGTGATCCAGTATCCCTTCTTTCGAAGCTCCCTATAGGCTGGCGTCTTCTTCATCTCCATGAACAGCGGGCGCAGGACATCGAAGCGAGCGCCGTAGCGCTCGGGGAAATCGTCGGACACCACGATGAGGTCGATGTCGCTGCTCTTCGTCGCGTCCCCTCGGGCTAAGGATCCAAACAGCACGATCGAGCGGACGCTGATCTTCGCGCGAATGGCATCGCACAGATCGCTGAGGAGCTGGCGGAACTCGGCTTCCAACGTCACCAATATAGTAACGCATGCAGTTTTTGTGCTGACTCGACGTGCAGGTCAGGAGAAGCACCATAGTTAGGGTAGGCGAGAAGGAAGCCGAATTCGACACGCTCTTCGATCCGGGCTCGACCGTAACGCTCACGGGCTATGCGGCTCTCAAGAAGCTACTCGGCGAAGTCCCAGTGAGAAAGTTGGCTAAGGCGAGGTGGGTGGTGCTAGCAGATGGGAACAGGGTGAGCGTCGATGGCTACGTCGACGCCGAAATAGCGATCGACGAGTACATGATCGAGGAGAGGATCTACCTGTCGAGAGACGTGGTGAGAGAAGCTGTAATCGAAGGGAGGAAGGTCAAGCTGCCCGACTTGGTCATAGGAGCTCCGACGATGGAGAGCTGGGGAATCGAGCTGGATCTGAAGAAAGGTGATGTGAGATCGTGCAGGGAAGGCTTCGTGTTGCTATGAACTTCTGGCACTCGTTACCTTCGCTAACTAGATCGCAACTCGGTTTGAGGTAACTCCCACTGTAACTAATTTACTAGTACCGGATAATAGGGAAATGGAAGTGGAGGAAAAGGCTTTGAAAGTTCGGCGAATCCCTAGCTGGCTTCCCTACGTCTTCTTGGCGTACTCGCTCATCTCGTACTACCTGCATGCGATCGATTTTTGGGGACATGCGATTCCGCTCGACTGGCTGATCGCCCTCGTCCTGTACATCGAGCTGAGGCTGCAGAAACTTCGAGCCGACATCTTGGAAGCGATTTTGCCTGTCCTGGCCAAGCGGTCTTCGTAGTCTGACCTCCATATATGTCCCTGCGAAGGGAGTTTCTCGGCTCTTGGTATCAACTAAGCATCAATGCTCATGACGATTTGGGGGCCCTTAGAAGGCGACGAACAGAAAGAGCCTTCCATTTGCAGTCTCCTAGCAGACACGTTATCCGCGGTAACCCGATTGGTCTCCTAACATTGAGGCAAACTGGAGTACGCAATACTCAACCTGAAGGGGCGTCGGATACCCGGGGCGAGAGGTGATGCACTTCTGCTGGCTCGCTGTGGGGTGTTGCAGAGGAAATACCTAAAGCAAAAAGCGCCTCGATAGGCTGATGAAGCTAGAGGAGCTAGCTAAGCTGGCGATAAAGCACGACTCTGAGAAGTCACCCGACGAGAGGGTGGTTATTGGCCACAGGGTGTACACGAAGCGTGAGGTGTACGAGCGCATTGAAGCGGGCGACAAGGAGGTGATTAAGTTCGTGCTGAAACCGTTAGCGAGGCTGTTAGGTGAAGACTTGGCGCTGAGGGAACAAACGCTGAAGAGGCTCGGGCTGAAGTAAGTGGTAAGGTATATCGTAGTAGCGCCTAAGTTTGATACAGCAACCTGTTACTCTCATGAATGCGCAAGGGAAGTTGTGGGGTTCCTCAAAGAGAGGGGCGAGAGCTACATTTTCCTCGGAAAGGAGGATGCTGTGCGTGAAAACGTTGAACTTGTGCTGAAGGAGAATCCGGGGGCGTACTACTGGTTTGCGGATCATGGGAAGGAAGACTCTCTCATCGGGAACGACTCTAGGCCAGTAGTAGATTTGGATAACGTTTACCTGTTGGCTAGAAGAGACAACTATACCATAGCTTGCTTGTCAGGGAAGCTGCTCGGAAAGGAAGCTAAACGGGAGGGAGCAAAATCATATCTTGGATACGCAGAAAGAGTAGGTTTTACCACGGGCAAATTCTGGCTAGGGTTCAAGGAATGCTTCAATTCCGGCTTTCACATATTTTATGAAACTAGTAACTACGAAGAGACTTACCGTGCAATGAGGGAAAAGTTCACCAAGTGGGCTATCAAAGCCATTGATGAGGGCGATTATATTTCAGCGGCGCTCTTCATCCATGACCGCGACTGCTTAGTTCTTTACGATCTTGAGAGGTCTTCGAGCCGCTCTAAAGACTATTGCCACGAAAGTTTTCGGAGGAAGAATTGGGCAATGATTCCGGGAAGGACATAACGGTGAAGGGGCTACCGGCATCAACTGACGCATCTACACTCATGGCGATTTGGGGGCGTCCTTAGGAGGAAGGCGACGAACGGAAAGGGTCTTCCGTTTGCAAATTTCCTAACGGAACACGCTATCCCTGGCAACTTCTAGGGTGAAAGAGGCGTCTTTAGGAGGAACGGCTTCTATAAGCAGAAAAGCAGACTCCTCCCCCTTCTCCTCGAGTTTATTCAGAAGCTCCTCGACGGTATCTGCGACTTCGAGCACCCGCTTGTTTTTTACGGCGAACACCTTACCTTCGTACTTCTCTTTTAGCTCATCCCAAACCTCAGAAACCCACTTGCCATCTTCTTCACAGCGTCTGAGGAGTTTGAGGAGTTCTTTCTCGGCCATACTCAGTTACAGATTGACGCGCTTGTATTTTAGCTGAGGTGAAACTCAGTTGCATAACCCTGTTGGCTTACTCAGTTTTCACTGAACGTCTTTTCTATCCATTTTCTGATCTCATCACGCACTCTTCTGAACTCTTCCATTTCTGACGGGTCTTTGAACCCTTTGTGAAGGCAATTCTTCCCTCCGGGAAAGAAAGGACATGCCTCCTTGGCGCTATCGCAGAGAGTAACCACATAGTCGAACTCCTTGCCATGAAATTCCTCAACACTTTTCGAACGATGGTTTGAGATGTCTATACCGATCTCCGCCATCACCTTTATCGCATATGGGTTAACTCCTAGTGGGCGAGTTCCTGCACTATAAGCCTCATAGCGTTCACAATACAATGCCCGAAGCAAACCCTCCGCCATCTGGGAACGAGCAGAGTTGTGAGTGCAAATGAACAGTACCTTTTTCTTCATTCAGCGAACAGCTTACCTTTGCACTCTCTTTAGCTAGTGCTGGATTCGCTCACGGTAGGAATGTCAAAACCGATTTTAGAATTCACGACTTTGGTTGCACTAAAGCTTCTAGTGAGAGCGTGGCCTCAACTTACTGAACTTGACTCGACCTAAGGTCGGCGGTGCTCGAACACGGGTGCTTAAGTCGTACCTCGATCGAGTGAATGGCCTCGAATTTGCAGCCATCTTCGGTTCGGCGGTTAGAGAGATGGCGTTTCGCGACGTGGACATCGCGGCGAAGGCGAGGGAGGACATCAAGTATCAAGTCCTCTGCCAAGTTCTGAGGCTAGCAGCCGAAGCGCTCGGCATTCCTGAAGAGAAGATCGACGTGGTCGACTTGGATCGAGCAGATATAGATCTCAAAAGGGAGATCGTGGCGCATGGCTTGACGCTGGTCGATAAGGTAGGTTTCCGCTCGAAGCTCATCAGCGAGCTGGACGCCGTCTATCCCGAGTACGGAGAGATGCTTAAGCTGAGCCTTAGGGAATGGCTTGAATCCGACCCTCTTTCGGTAAATGCAGCGATCGTCAAGAGGCGCGTCGACTTCATGAAAGCAGAGCTTCGATTTTTGGAGCAGAACGTCCTGCAGCATAGCATCGACGAGGTTAAGGAATCTCCAACCCTCAGCCGCCTGCTCGAAAGGAGCTTTCAGCTAAGCATCGAAGCTGCGCTCAACGTGCTGAGGCACATAGTCTCCGCCATGGGCTGGGGTCCCGCCACGAGCTACGTGGAGCTAGTGGAGATCGCTAGCCGCAACGGCGTCGTGGACAGAGTTACTCGCGATTGGCTTGTCGGCTCCATCAGGCTCAGGAACATCATAATCCACAGGTACCTTGACGTCGACTACGACGAGCTTTACAGGAGGTCAAGCCAGCTTCGCACCTTCCTGAAGAGATTTGAAGCCCAAGTGGCGGACTTCGTTAAGAAGACTTCTAGAAGCGTCTAGGTCGGTTAGCTTTATTTGTAAAGCAAGTAAAGTAAACAAAGTGTCGCTAGTGAAGATAAGCTCTAAGTACCAGATAACCCTGCCTAAAGCCATCTGCGAAGCTCTAAAGCTGGGTCCGGGGGACCGTCTAATCATTGCCTTGGAAGGCGACAAGATAGTGCTGAGACCTCTGCCTAGAATCAAGAGTCCTACCGAGGTGCTATACGGAAGCGTTAGGAGCCACAGGGATGCTGTCGAAGCGGTACGAGCATTCAGAGAGGCAGCTAGCCGAGTCTAGCTACTTAGATACGAACATCTGGATCTACGCTATAACCGCTCATCCCGACTATGGCTTGCCCTGCAAGCGCATTCTGGAGGACATCGAGCACGGAAGGTTAAGGGGGGCGATCTCAACTCAGATCCTGAGCGAGATTTCCGGCGTTCTCTTCAAGTGCTTCGGCATACGGGATACGACGGCGCACCTCGACGCTGTTCTCTCCTACCCCCTCGAGATAATTCTCGTGACTCCCGACCTGATCAGGCTCGGCGCCGAGTACTCTAGGGACTACGGCATCTCGCCGTACGATTCCATCCATATAGCAGTCGCCATCCGGTACGCTGATAACATTTTGTCGGCCGATAAGGAGCTGGATAAGGTTCCCTTCGTCAAGCGAGTAGACCCGCTGAAGTACGGTCGAACGGCTTCGCGAGCCTCGACAAGACGGTCGAAAAGGCGCTAGAAGCTGGCGATATCTCAGTTCACGGATCTGCTACGAGCCAGAGGCATTCCATATGGTCACCGCTTCTCTGTTGCCCTCTTAGCTGCTTCCTTCCTCAGCCAGTCGAGATACCAAGGATTCGTTATATCGACGCTCACCGACTCCTCTCCAGCGGGCCCCCTCCTCTTGATCGTGAGGAGCAATGCTCCATCCCAATACCTGCGCTCAAGGTCGATCTCGACTCCCCTGGCTCGAAAGCGAACGCTCGTGAAGCTGTCAGCTCTCCTCAGCACGTTCAAGAAGGTCTCGACATCCTCTCGCTTAACGCCCGAGCTCAAAGCCAGCATGTCCAAGATCTCGTTCACAAATCTAGCTCTCTGATCTAGCTCCATCCTGCTTCGCTTGCGCATGGACTTCAGCCCGACTAAAACCTTCTGCTTATGCCTAGCGGGCGCTAGGAGCGCGATCCGCGGCATCAAAATGAAGAGGAATCCAAGGAGCGCTACTGCCACGAACTTCAGGACTACCCCTACGGCGACTAAGGTCAGCCCGATGGCGTAGCTTAGGATCCAAAGCCAAGGGATCATCTCCGGTACGGGCTAGGCCGCAAACGTCAGGATTAGAGCTATCAGGCTGGCGTAGAAGGGCTTCTTGCTGGCGACGCTTCCGACTCCCCGCGCGATCCCTGCTCCAAGCCGGCGAGCCGAACAGAGGCTTCAGAACCTTGTGCCCCTCGTGCTGGATTGCTATCGCTTCACCTTCGCCCATCTCCGCTCAGATCAGCCCGTCCTGCTTAGCTCTTTTCGCTGCTTCTAAAGCGAACTTCTCCTTGAGCCTAGCTTCTCGGCTCTCGAACTCGCAGTCGGCGGCGAACCAAGCTTCTTCGAATCCGTATCCTTCGTCTCGAAGCCTCGAGTAGACCCTATACTTCTCCTTTCTGAGCTTCTCGAGCTCGGCTTCGTAGCTCGTGTGGACGTGGCGG
>CAYZOK010000050.1:0-6043 GCA_964480335.1 uncultured Candidatus Bathyarchaeia archaeon
GGCCATCGACTTTATTCTTCCGGCATACATCGCGAATGCCACTCCCGTCATAGCTGGCGGAGGCCCCCCAATAGACTTCAACAAGAAGTTCCTCGATGGCGAACCCATTCTAGGCTCGCATAAAACCATCCGAGGATTTGCCGCTGGCCTCGCGGCGGGCTTGATTGTCGCGCTGATCTTCGGCAAAGCGTTGGCGTTAGGGCTTGCTCTTTCGCTAGGCGCGCTGCTAGGTGATTTGGCAGGATCGTTTCTCAAGCGACGATTGAAGATCCCTCCTGGAGCCTCACTTCCAGGAGTAGATCAGCTCGACTTTTTGGTTGGAGCTCTGGCTCTAGCTTGCGTCGTGACGAGCGTAGCGCTTGAGATGGTACTCGTGTTGATGCTGATAACTCCTCCCCTGCACGTGGGGATGAATGCGTTCGCCCGCGCGCTCGGGCTAGGGAGTTAAAACTTCACGAAGTAGAATATCCAGCCTAATCCTGCGCAAGCCAACGCCAAGAGGAGGAGCCCTACTACGAGCAGCATCCAAGCTTCATCTGGCTTCCTCAAGGAGGAAATAGCCTTGCTAAGGCTGAGGCAACCAGCTCCTCCGATTCCAAGCAAAATCATTACCAGTATGCTCTCGCCTAAAAGCTGCTCTCCTATCTCGGGATGTATGAAGGAGAGTCTCCCTCCATACGCTATCAACATGTGAAGCCGGCCTCTCATCGCTCCGACTATGCCGTAGATTATTCCGCTCGCCAGGAGGATGAACGAGCCTACCGCGAGCACGTAGAGAAGAAGCTTAGCCACCCGAAGAGCCTCCCTCGGAACCCGTAAAGATATATGCATACTACGCTTGACCATGCCTGTGCCCCAGCGAGTGCTTTGCGATCGTTGCAGCTATGTGCTGTATGAAGGGCTGGAGTTGAAATCCCCTGCCGAAGTCGTTCAAGAGTACGGTGGTCACTGCCCTAACTGCGGTAAGGAGCTGCGTTTCGATCCGAACAAAATAACGATCCAGAAGGCACTCAGCTAGCTTCCACAATGTACACCTCGAACGGCTCGCCTTCAACTTCAAATCGCTTGCTGAGCGCTCCTATTAGCGTTTTCGCCTCCTCCTTTGGAGCAATCGCGATCTGCCTAGCCCTAACTTCTCCCGCTATGTAGTCGGAAAATTCGCCTAGGAGACGAGCTGCCCTTTGATCGCGTGTTGCGATCACAACACCTACATATTTGTCAACACGCAAGTCGAGCTCCTTTCGCATGAGCTGAATCCTCCTCACAGCCTCCCTTGCCCATGCTGCTGCCATGAGATCTGGGGTCCTCCTCCTATCGACGTAGACTCGACAGTAGCTGCCTTCGCCTTGCACGAAGGATGGCGGGAGCTCAAGCTCAACGCAAGGCTCTTCGATGATGAGCTCCGAACAGTTCGCTTGTTGCTTTAGGAGCCCGCTAAACCTCCTAAGTGACCTTTCGGCATCTTCGTTGATCGGAACTATGATGACGGTCTTCGTGGGCCATCGTAGCTTAAGCTTAGCTCTGTTGCGCGCTTGAATGACAGCTCCAAGAGCATCGCGTGCGACTTCCATGTCCTTCTTTAGCCGTTCGTCGATCCATCGCTTCTCGACCTTCGGCCAGCTACAGAGGTGTACGCTCTCTGGCGCTGTCGGATCAAGCTTTCGCACGAAGCGCTGGTATATCGCCTCGGCTACGAACGGGACGAAGGGAGCGAGCAACAAAAGCGAAGTCTTCAGAACTTCGTAAAGCGTTGCGTAAGCCGACAGCTTTTCGGGGTCTTCAGGCTCGATCCAAACTCGCCTTCTGATCAGCTTGATGTACCAGCGGCTTACGTCGTTCAGCAGGAAGTCTTCGATTGTACGAAGCGCCTCGTGGACTAGATACCTCTCCATAGCCTCGCTAACCTTCGAAATCAAGCTCTGCAGCTCACTCAGAATCCAGCGATCTTCGAGCTTCAGGTGCGGGGCGACTCCCTCCAGAGTCCATCCACTCGGGTCGAACTTGTCAAGACCCATATACGTGCCTCCGAAGCTAAACGTATTCCAGACGATGTTCAGCGACGAAAATGCAGATTCAACCTCGCTCCGCTTGAAGCAGAAGTCTTCCCACACGGTACATTTCAATTGGTAAAGCCGTAGGGCGTCAGCTCCGTACTTGGTGATTACATCTTCGGGCGCCACGAAGTTGCCAAGCGATTTGCTCATTCGCCTTCCTTCTTCGTCGAGTGTGTGACCGTGGACTAAGACGGCCCTGTATGGGCAATGCCCCAATGATACCATTCCAGCTCCTAGCATGCTGTAGAACCAACCTCGAGTCTGGTCGTGGCCTTCCAGCACTAAGTCAACAGGCCAAAGCCGCTTCAACGCGCCATCGTCTCGTGGGTATCCGATCGAAGCCCAAGGCGCCACTCCAGAGTCGACCCACACGTCGACTACATCAGGAACCCTGCGCATGGTTCCGCCGCACTTGCACCGCAACTCGACGAAGTCTACCCAAGGCTTATGCAGCTCGAGCTTCTTGGGCAACGAGATAGCTCTCTGCTTTAGCTCTTTGCGAGAGCCGACGACACTCCACTTGCTGCATCTCTCACAAATCCAGATCGGCAATGGGACCCCCCAGTATCGCTGCCTAGAGATGACCCAGTCTCGAATTCCTTCCAGCCAATCCCTGAATCGCCTAGAGCCAGCCCATTCTGGAATCCACGTTACTCCTTCGCTCTCGGCGATGAGGTCATCTTTGAGGCGGGTAACCTTGACGAACCACTGATCAGTAGCTCGCAGCAGTAGGGGAGTCTTGCAGCGCCAGCAGTGAGGATAGCGGTGATCGACCGTTTCTTCGCGAAATAATAGACCTCTGCTGCGGAGATCTTCGATTATCTCGTGGTTAGCCCCCTTTACGTACTTCCCAGCATACTTCCCTCCCTCCTCAGTAAATTTGCCTGTGGAATCTACAGGAGCAAAGACGGGTAAGCTGTATCGAGTTCCAACTTCATAATCTTCCTCTCCATGGCCAGGAGCTGAGTGAACGCAACCGGTTCCTACTTCGAGAGTTACATACTCTGAGCTGAGCAATACTCGATGGTGGTTTCTGAACTTCTGCTGGGTTGGAACTTCTTCAAGAAGCGGATGCTGATAGCGAAGCCCTTCGAGCTCACGTCCCTTGAAGACTGCAAGGATCTTGTGAGGCACGTGATGAAGGGCTCTATCACAGCATGCGCTGGCTAGGATGTAGACCTCCCCTCCGACTTGTGCTCGCACATAGTCGTAGTCCGGATGAACTATGATCGCCATGTTCGCTGGAAGAGTCCAAGGAGTCGTAGTCCAAATTAGGAGGTATTCGTTCTCTCTACCTTCAACTGGGAACTTAACGTAGATCGAGGGATCACGGACGGTTCGATACTCATCCGTTATCTCGTATCCCGCTAAAGCAGTCTCGCAACGAGGACACCAATGGACGACCCTGTAGCCGCGTTCGAGAAGCCCTTTCTCATGCGCCTTCTTGATAGTCCACCACACGCTTTCGATGTATTCATCAAGATAGGTCAGGTATGGTCGACTCCAGTCCATCCAGACTCCGAGCCTCCTGAAGATCTCGGTCTGGTACCGCTCGTACGTGCGGGCGAATTCCTTGCACTTCTCGATGAACTTCTCGACTCCCATCTTGGTCTCGATCTCTCTCTTCGTCTGGATCTTGAGCGTTTCTTCGACTCGAACCTCGATTGGCAAGCCGTGGCAGTCGTAGCCAGGTTTATCATGAACGTCGAAACCGGCCATCCGCTTATACCGCAGGATGGCATCCTTCAAGATCTTGTTCCAAGCCGTTCCGACGTGGGGGATGTTCGTCACATAGGGCGGTCCATCCAAGAAGTAGAACTTTTGCTTACCAACTCCTAGTTGCTTGGCTTTTTCATAGACCGCGTTTTGACGCCACCAAGCAAGGACTTCCTCTTCAAGCTCTTGCGGCTTGTATGAGCCGAGCGGCTCGGACAACGTCAACCTTCCCGATTGGAGCATCGTTTTTAAGCAATCGGTAGGTGAATCTTTTGTCAGCATTTGCCTAGATTAGCCATCAGAGCCGATACTGCCATCAAGTGGACTTGCCTAATCATGATTCCGATTTGCGCATTCCTCGTTCGAGTCATGCCCCTGCAGTGGGGAGCCTATTTAGCAGAATTCGATCCCTATTACCACTATCGCGTCGCTAAGTACGTGGTCGAGAACGGATTCGGAGAGTTCTTCACGTGGCGCGACATGCAAGCTTGGCATCCGTATGGAAGGCCAGTCGCTCCTACGACTTCTCCAGGGTTGCCGTTTACAGCTGCGGCCATCTATTTGGTACTAAGCTTTGCGGGAGTACCGATATCGCTGCTCGACGTGTGCATCTTCCTGCCACCCGTCATGGGCGCGATAACCTGCCTCGCCACCTACCTCTTAGGCAAGGAGATAGGCGGAGACGAAGTCGGCCTCTTAGCAGCTTTAGTCATGGCTTTTAACATTGGATACATCGAGCGAACATTTCTCGGCTTCTTTAAGCACGAGACCATAGGTGTTTTCTCGATCGTCTTGACTGCCTTTTTCTTCTTGCGTGCAATCAATGCGAGACGAACCTTCAAGTCATCGATTACTTACGCGATTCTTTCGGGGCTTTCGCTAGGTTACTTGATAGTTTCGTGGGGAGCAGGCTTCTACCTCTTCGGCTTGATGTCGGTATTCGCGCTAGCGCTTCTACTCCTCGGAAGGTATCAGATCCGCCTGTTAACCTCCTTCGCCACGATGGTAGCCCTTTCTCTCTGGATTGCGACTTTAGCTCCGCGGACAGCAGGCTTTCCGACTGGCATACTGGCGCTCTTAGCGTACGCTATAATCACGATCTTCATCATGGTTGAAATCTCCCGAAGGACCAAAGGGCCCACCCGTGCGATTCTGGTGACATCTATCGCAGCCGGAGCGCTCATCGCTCTAGCCGCGACTGGACTATTCGCCCCTCTGATGATGCCCTTCGGAGGGCTTCCCGGCAAGATTGTGGGCGTCCTTGTGCCTTGGGTCAGACCTCCGATAGTCGAGTCCGTAGCGGAGCACCGAATGGCAAGTTGGTCGGCCCTCTACTACCGATTCGGACCGCTGCTTATGCTAGCTGTCGCAGGTCTCATCACGTCGCTAAGGCGCTTTCGCGATACTGACATCTTCATAATCGTGTTCGCTTTGACATCGCTTGCAGCTGGCGCTTCCTATATTAGGAATGTGCTGATCATGTCGCCAGCGATCGCTATCTTGAGCTCAATCGGAGTAGTCGCCCTTCTGAAGCCGCTACTCCAATTTGCTAGAGCGCCTCCTCCTGCCAAGAAAAGCGCGCGGATCCTCCACGCAAAGGTGACGAAGCTAGGGATCGCGACGGCCCTTCTGCTGTTCATTCTCGTTGCCATGCCGATCTGGGAAGGAGTCGAAGCAGCTCGCTTTCCAGCCGACATAGCCCGTTCCTCGGTTGGAATCAGAGCCTATATACCGGACTGGCTCGAGGCGTGCGCTTGGCTTCGCGACAACACTCCTGAAGATTCGGTAGTCTGCTCCTGGTGGGACTATGGCTACTGGATAACCATAGTCGCCAACCGAACATCGCTGGCCGACAACTCGACCATAAACACGACTCAGATTGCGAACATAGCCAAGATCTTTCTATCGGATGAAGCAGAAGCAATCGAGTTGCTCAGGCTCTACGATGCTGACTATGTGCTCGTCTTCACCACGCTTCCACTTCGCCACTTCTTCTTCGGAGAGGAAGCCAAGTGGTACTGGATGGCCCAGATAGCAGGCTTCGACTATGACGAGCTGGTCGATAGAGACCTCTACGAAGAGCTTAGCAGAGACCTCGGAGTCTACGCTTACCTGCCAAAGCGCTACACGTTATTGACTAAGATGATGCTTCACGGCTCGCTAGGACTCGAGCAATACGCTCCTCAGAACTTCACGTTAGCATTCAGATCCCAGAATGGATTTGTTGTGATATACGAAGTTCCGCCCATCTGAATCGCTCTAACTTATGTACG
>CAYZOK010000051.1:0-6031 GCA_964480335.1 uncultured Candidatus Bathyarchaeia archaeon
TCCGGATTAGCCGCAGGTATCGCATAAATAGGAATGGGCGGCTGGTGAAGTATTGCAACGATCTAGTAGCGTACACGTCAAGTCGCAGGGTGAGGCAACTCGGATTTTGGAGGGGTCTGAAGCTATGGATCTACAACCTGATGAGGCGTTGGTTGCTTCATCGTGAATTCATAGGCTATCTCACATGAAGATTCGCATACTCGAAAAGGATCGCGATCATGCTTGCTTCATTCTCGAAGGAGCCTCGGTTGCACTTGCCAACGCGCTGCGTAGAATAATGATAGCTGAGGTACCCTGCATGGCCATTTTCGAGGTAACTGTCGAAGAGAACACGTCTCTCATCAACGATGAGATAATTGCTCATCGACTGGGCTTGATCCCCCTAACGACGGATCTAGAGCGGTACGTCCTGCCTGAGGAATGCACGTGCGGAAGCGAAGAAGGCTGTGAAAAGTGCAGAGTTGTCTTCTCGCTGGAGGCCGAAGCTAAAGAGGGCATAATCGTCGTTCACTCAGGCGACCTCATCCCCAGCGATCCGCGTATCAAACCCATCAGCAAGGAGATTCCCATAATCAAGCTGGCCCCAGGGCAACAAGTCAAGTTGAAGGCCTATGCCGGGCTCGGAATTGGGAGGAGGCATGCGCGCTGGCAACCCGTTTCGGCGTGCGCCTATAAGTACATGCCGAGGCTAACGGTTGAAACCGAGCTCTGCGATGGCTGCGGAGCTTGCGTGGATATCTGCCCGAAGAAGATACTCAGCATTAAGGAGGGGAAAGCTGTGGCTGGAGGCGTGTTGGCATGCACACTTTGTAAGGATTGCGAGGAGGCTTGTGAAAAGGGAGCGGTTAAAGTCCAGTGGGACGAGACTGTTTTCATATTCACGGTCGAAACTACTGGGACGCTTCCCGTTGATGTTCTAGTGAAGAAGGCAGCAGACATCCTAAGCGATAAGGCCGCAGAATTCCTCAGCGTGCTTAAAGCAATAGGCTAAGTTGGCTCGCAGAAGGCTCAAGAACGTGGAGCTGGGGCAGCTTGTCAAATTCCTGAGGAAGAAAACTCGCGAAAACAACGCCCCGATCTGGCGAGCTATAGCCGAGATGCTGAGTAAGCCCAGGAGACTCGTGCCGGAAGTTAACATAAGCCGCATCCAGAGGTACACGAGGGAGGGGGATATTGTTGCAGTTCCTGGCAAAGTGCTGGGAGCTGGGAAAATCGAGCATGCCGTCACGGTAGCTGCCTATAAGTTCTCGGCATCTGCGCGGAGGAAAATAGAGCAAGTTGGAGGGCGATGCTTAAGCTTCTACGAGCTGGTTGAAGAGATTCCTAAGGGCTCCAACGTTAAGATAATCGGCTGATTGGAGGCAGCGATCATCGATGCGACTAACTTGATCGTTGGCCGACTTGCAAGCCACGTCGCTAAGCGCTTGCTGCAAGGGGAGAGGGTCATCATCGTGAACGCTGAGAAGGCGGTTGTAAGCGGAAAGAGGAGGGCTCTCATCCGTAGGGCAAGGGAATTCTTGCGAGTAGGAGGAGGACCTAGGTATGGACCGTTCCATCCTAGGAGGCCCGATACTATTCTCAGAAGAGTCATCCGAGGGATGTTGCCTCGAGATAAACGGGCTGGAAGAGAGGCGTTCAAGAGGCTCAGGGTCTATATAGACGTACCTGAAGGGCTGAAGGGTAAGGTGTTCCACACTGTAGAAGATGCCAGCGTTGAACGTCTACGGGGCCCTTACATTACGCTAGGAGAGCTAGCGCGCGAGATCGGGTGGAGAGGATGAGGCGGCTTCCAGTGCTTGCTGTCGGCAAGCGAAAGACAGCTATAGCAAGAGTGGTCGTAAAGCCAGGCAAAGGTCGCGTTCGCATAAACAACGTACCGCTCGAAATCTGGCAACCCGAGATTGCTCGGCTCAAGATCATGGAGCCCTTGATGTTAGCGGGATCGGAGGTGTGGAAGAAAGTCGATCTAGACGTGCGGGTAAGAGGGGGAGGTTTCATGAGCCAAGCTGAAGCTGTTAGGATGGCCATAGCCAGAGGGCTTGCCCGCTGGACGCGGAAGAAGCATCCCGAGAGGGAGTTCAAAAAGTGGGATAGAACCATGCTGGTAGGAGACCCCCGACGAGCAGAGCCGAAGAAGTATGGAGGGCCAGCTGCCCGAAGGCGATTCCAGAAGAGCTACAGGTGATGATCATTCCAATCAGGTGTTTTTCGTGCGGAGCTCTTGTCGCCGACAAGTGGGAGGAGTACGCGCGTCGAGTGAAGGGGGGCGACGATCCTGCAAAAGTTCTGGATGATCTAGGCGTTAGACGATATTGCTGTAGGCGAATGCTTCTCTCACATATAGAGCTTATCGATGAGTTGCTGAAGTTCTACGCAGCGAGGCGAGCTAGTTGAGGACGACAATAACGGAAGTCCTAGCGAGAGTGATCTTCGATGGCAGAGGTAGGGACACCATTGAAGTCGAGATAAGAACCGAGGGAGGAGGCAGGGGGCGCTTCGCAGCTCCTTCTGGAACAAGCAAGGGAGCGTATGAAGTCATAGATTACCCGCCTGGAGGGGCCGTCGAAGCTGTAGAGAAGGTAAGGAAGGTCATTTCTCCTAGGCTCGCCGGCGTGGACGCCGCCGATCAGAGGCAAGTCGATGAGGCAATCGCAGAGATAGACGGAAGTGAGAGATTCTCGAGCATAGGCGGCAACACAGCTTATGCGCTTTCGATGGCTGCAGCTGAAGCTGCCGCTAATACGCTGGACATACCGCTTTGCTGGCATCTCGCCGGAGAGGAAGTTCGCGAATTGCCCTATCCGCTCGGCAATGTGATCAGTGGAGGGAAGCACGCCGGACAGTTAGCGCCAGACATTCAGGAATTTCTCGTACTGCCGATAGGAGCTCGATCCATCTCAGAAGCCCTTCGGATGAACATGCTCGCGACGAGCGCTGCATGTGAGGAGCTAAAGTCGGTCGATCCATCGTTCAGCAAAGGCTGTAGCTTAGAAGGAGCTTGGATAGCCAACGTCGATACCGAACGCGCTTTGGAGATCCTAGCTCAGGTATGTGATTCTATCAAGGAAGATACGGGAGTAGGGCTGAAGCTTGGAGCTGATTTCGCGGCTTCAACTATTTGGAATCCTCGAACGCGACGGTACGAATACCGAAGGGAGAAGAGAAGCTTGACGGCAGAAGAGCAAATAAACTTCGTCATGGAGCTAGCCGAGAAGTTCCCAATCCTGTATTTCGAGGACCCACTTCATGAGGACGACTTCGAAGGATTTGCGATCCTCACGAAGGAGCTTAAAGGAAGGCTCATATGCGGTGACGATCTCTTCGTCACCAATTCGCAGAGGCTAAAAAGGGGAATTGAAGTAGGTGCCGGCAACGCTGCTATCGTGAAGCCAAATCAAGTCGGGACGATAACCAGAGCAAAGGAAGCCGCCGACCTCGCGAAGGCTCATGGTTATACGCTAATCGCTTCGCATCGCTCGGGCGAAAGCACCGACTACCACTTAACGCACCTCGCTGTTGCATTCGGTTGCCCGATTATAAAGACAGGAATACTTGGCGGAGAGCGCATCGCCAAGCTGAATGAGCTTCTTCGATTGGAAGAACTGGGGTTCAAACTAGCTGCATTCAAGGTATAGGCATGTCTGAGCTTCATCCTCGAGAGGAGCTAAGAGCTGCTGCGGTATACCTTGGCGCTCGAGCAAAGACGAAAGACATGGAGCCCCACATCTACCGAGTTAGGCCGGATGGGACGTTCATTCTTGATGCAAAGGGCTTCGAGGATAGGCTGAAAATTGCTGCTAGGTTCATAGCACGATTCGATCCCCCGAGGGTTATTGTTGCATCGGCAGCTCTTTACGGTCAGACTCCAGTTCGGAAGTTCTGTGAAGCAACCGGATGCGTCCCGGTAACCGGAAGGTTCATGCCCGGCCTTCTCTCGAATCCGCAATATCCGGGGCACATTCCGGCTTCTTTGATAGTCGTAACTGATCCCGATGTCGATCAGCAGGGTATAGTTGAGGCGTCCTTAGTTAGGATCCCCGTAGTTGCCCTGTGCAATACGGATGATACAACGGCCGACGTGGACCTTGTCATTCCTGTTAACAATAAGGGGAAGAGGGCGCTTGCAATTACATACTGGCTTTTAGCCAGGCAGGTTCTGCGAGAGCGAGGAGAGCTACCACCTGACGGAAATTTAAACATTCCAATCGACGATTTCGAAGCAAAGGAGGCCTGAATGAGCAAGATTAGATTTGCAAGTGTTGCAGGCACATTCTACGCTGGAACTGAGGAGGAGCTTAGGGCCCAGATCGAAAATTGCTTCTTAAGCCCGCTTGGACCCGGGAAGGTTCCCAAAGTAGTCGAGGAAGGACCTAGGAACGTTATAGCTTTGATCTGCCCCCACGCAGGTTACGTGTATTCAGGTTCAGTCGCGGCACACTCATACTACAAGTTGGCTCTCGACGGTAAGCCTGATGTCTTCGTCATCTTGAGCCCGAACCATACCGGGCTTGGCACCGCGCTTTCCTTAATGGATTCAGGCATCTGGAGAACTCCGCTTGGAGATTGTAGGATCGACAAAGAAGTGGCAAGGGCAATCTACGAAACATCTCGCATAATCGACGTAGACGACGCTGCGCACCTGCATGAGCATTCAATCGAAGTGCAACTACCCTTTCTTCAGTACCTCTATGGAGGTGTCAACTTCGTTCCCATCTGCATGATGCTGCAGGATGTTGAAACTAGCGCGTCAGTTGGAGAGGCTGTCGCGAGGGCGCTGAGGGGCAGGAATGCCGTCGTCGTAGCGTCAACGGACTTCACTCATTATGAGCCGCACGAAGGAGCTTGCAAGAAGGACCTGCTCGCGATCGATGCCATCTTGGCACTTGACGAAAGAAAGTTTCAAGAAGCTATTCGGCGGCACTCGATAACGATCTGCGGACCTGGACCTGTCATGGCTGCGATCGTGGCAGCAAAGAAGCTCGGAGCGACCAAAGCCGAGCTGCTCGCGTACAGAACTAGCGGCGATGTGACAGGTGACAAATCGAGTGTGGTTGGCTACGGGGCGATCGCTCTCACGAAGTAGAGCAGCCATAGCCAGAGCTCCGGGCAAACTCATACTGACGGGAGAGCATGCCGTTGTTTATGGGGAGCCTGCAGTTGTCATGGCAATTGCGCGCTACGCAAGAGCAACGGTGGGCTTCAGAGAGGATGCTTTCGTGAAGATCGAATCGCGCGATCTCGGATTTTCGTGCGTGTTCGATGAAGAAGGCGAGGTGGTCGCCAGAAAGAGGTGGAAAAGGCAAGCGACGCCTCTCTACATAGTCGCCAATAGAATCCGGAGAATAGCCGGAAGCAAGCGAGGCCTTGACGTTCGAGTCGAATCGGAAATTCCTATAGGAGTCGGTCTCGGCTCTTCAGCAGCAGTCGCAGTGGCAGTAGCGGCGGCGAGCAGTACCTTGCTTGGACTCGACTTGAGACGGGACGAGATCTCTCGAATAGCTTACGAAAGTGAAGTCTTCGTGCACGGCAAGCCTTCAGGAATAGATAATACGGTCTCCACACATGGAGGCATCATATTCTTCGAAAGAGGCCAGATCACCCGACGTTTAGAGGTTCCTCGGAGGATTCCGATCGTAGTCGGGAATACCGGAGCAGAGCGATCGACGGGCATGCTAGTTAGAAACGTGCGCAAACTCGTAGAACGACATCCTGAGGTAGCGCATAGCATTATCTCGACGATAGGCGAGTTGTCGCGCCAAGTCTCTGCCTTCATGGAGCGAGGGGATCTTAGGAAGATCGGAGAGCTGATGAATATCAACCACGAATTGCTAGCAGCTTTGGGAGTTTCGACAGAGGCTTTGGATCAGCTAGTCCACAGAGCAAGAAGAGTCGGGGCGCTAGGTGCCAAGCTTACGGGTGCTGGTGGAGGCGGATGTGTGATAGCGCTTGCCGAGGGCAAAGTCGCTGAAAATGTCATCGAAGCTTGGCGAAGCGCCGGAGTTCAAGCGTTCCAAGCACAAGTTGATGAAGC
>CAYZOK010000052.1:0-5870 GCA_964480335.1 uncultured Candidatus Bathyarchaeia archaeon
GCCTTCTTTGCGATCGCGCTAGCTATTCGTTGCCTTTGCTTGGGGTATAAGCTCAGCATCGCCTTCACCAGATGATCCTCGAGCTCGTGCTTTCTTATGCCCAACTCGTGTAGCTCAGCATCACATGTAAGCCCCATCACAACTAGCGCCAAGCTAACTCCGTTCATCTTGCCAAGCGAGGGATTCTCCCTCGGAAGGGAAACGCTCAAGCCATGTTCACGAAGATCCTTCTCTAACTCTTCGACGACTTCCTCAAACTCCCTCTCGTCGGCATCAGCTAGCACGACCAGAACCTTCGAGTGGCGCATTTGCCCCTTCATCGTGCTTATACGTTCGGCAATGCTAGCTCGCCCACGGGAGTAAGTGAGGAAGGCGCTGACATCTTTGAGAAGGCCAAGCGAATCGCAGAGCATCTCCACCACTACCTTGTCGGCTTTCCCTTCACAGACTATCAGAACGTCAAACTTCCGCCTATCGAGTTCCTGTGTAATCGGCATGCGAAGAATCAGAACGCATCGAGGTAGCGTACATCTATGCCGAGGTCCTCCAAAACCTTCATGTCGGGGCGTGTAATACTGCGGACGTAGACGCTGCCATCTGGATCCCGCTCCAGGTGGAAGATCGCGACTTCTAAGCCGCTCGATTCGTCGAGGAGGAGCTTCGCGAATTCAGCGTTATGTGTGCTCACGATTACTTGGCGACCGAGCTTAGCTGATTCGTTTAGAAGGGCACAAAGCTCGCGTTGAGCTGCCGGATGCATGTGAGCTTCTGGCTCCTCGAGGAGGAGGATGGAGGGGGAGCCCATAAGCGACGAAATAGCACCAACCGCGAAGATGGTCTTCGCGCCGTCGCTTAGATCCTCTAGATACAGTCGCTGCCCGTCTTCCATGACGGCGACCACATCTACGGTTCTGCTGGCCCTGCCTGGAACCCCTGTGAAGCGAGCGATCTTTCGGCCGTAAACCCTTGAAATGAAGGAGGCGAACCGATCATCCAGCGCCCTCTCAGCGATAGCCCTCCAGTGAGCGTACACAGGTTCGGCCGTAAGAGTTATCGCGTCGATGAGTTCGGCATGCAGGGCTTTGCCAGCTACGTTCTCGTGGAGGGCTAGCGCCTCGCCGCAACCGGGCCTCAGCCTGACGTAATTCGAGAAATCCACTCCATCGAGCCTTATGGAGCACTCTCCGTCGTAGCGGAAAAGCAGCTGCCTCGCGACAGCGGACCCCCTTCGCGCAATGAGGTATTCGTTAGCTGGTCTGCGGTGTGCTAGATCGGCTGGCAAGCTCACTATCGGATGCGGCGTTGAAGGCGGATGGGATTGCTCTACGTTAGTCGGTTCAAGAGGGAAGCCTGACGTGCTTGGCCGACTTCTCGATAAGCTTGCTGCAAAGTATATCGCTTCCAGTACCGACGACTTGCCACTACCGCAACGGCCGATGAGTATGTTGATCGGCTTTAAGGCCTCTAGACTGCAGTACTTTAGCCCTCGGAAGCGCGATATCTCAACACGCGTGAGCGGAGCCGCCAAACCTCCACTCGTGAGTTGGAAGTAGCCCTCTTTCAATCCTCCCTAAATCGCCATACACCACTCGTCGTGCAACGAGTGATAAGCGCGGAAAGGCAATGGAGGTGATGAGGCTTGCAGGTAAAGGATAGGATAAAGCTCCATAGGGGCGAGAAATGCAGGGAAGTCGAGGCCCTGTTTGACACCGGGGCTAGATCCACCTTCGTGAGCGATAGGCTGGCTAAGGAGCTCGGATACGAGCCCACCGAGCCGTACGAGATTCCGCTGGCCGTTAGAGGGAGATATGCCAAAGTCGTCGGAGATCTAACAGCCGTATTCGAGGTGGATGGGTGCAAATTGCCGAGGTATACTGCCAGAGTTGTCGAAGAGTTGAAGGAGGATGTGATAGTTGGCGCGTCACTGATGGAAGAGTTCGGAATACGCCTAGACCTGGAGCTTGGAAAAGCGAGGCTTAGGAGCAAGCCTCCCGAACTTCCGCTGATATAGGCTCGTTCGACTTCCTCCGAGCTGAGATCGCTACCCGGCGACCGCTTGATCGGGAGGCTGGCCGAATCGCTATTCTGTCCCGTACTCTCGGATGTCCCTCGCCAGATCTCTATATTCGCCGGACAGGCCAGCGATGAGCTCTCGGTCAGCCGTGTACACTACGGTCCCTAACTGCTTGGCTAGGGCGACGTAACTGGCGTCATAGATCGTGATGTCGTTGTCTAGGGCAACCTCTACGACCAGCTCGGCATACCTGTCGCGGATCGAGTAGAGCTCAAAGCCGTAGAGCGCCAAACTCTCCGCCACTGCTTTGAGGGTCTCGGCTTCGATGGTGCGCTTGCTGTAGCGGACGGCGTTCAGCACTTCGAAGGGCATGATCGCTGGAGCGGCGAGCTTGATCTTGCCGTCTATGAAGTCATCCCTCAGCTTCAACGCCCGCTCGCGATGCTCCTCGACCACGTACCACTTGACGACTACCGAGGCATCGACTACCGCCTCCAGCGCACCTTCCCCCTCCACTTCCTGATCAGCTTGGTGCTATCGAAGCCCCCGTCTGGCACTATGACGTTCCTCTCGTTGAGCAAGACAGCCCTAGCGAGGTTCCGCTCTCCCTCACCCTCCAGAACGCGCACTATCGCTCGCCTCACGACTTCGCTCCAGTTAACGTGCTTCAGCTCGTTCATGCGCTTCTTGAGCTCCTTGCTCACGCGAATGGTGATAACCGCCATACCTCTAGCAGACCGTCGGATGTACATAAACGTCTGTACGCAATGACGTTCTCTTCTCGGAGGTTCAGCACCACCGTAGAGTCCTTTACTGAAGCGAAAAATCAGCGAAATGCATATACAGAATGCCCTTGATCCTGCCGACTCTCGACGAATTGTCGAAGATTGCTCGCTCGCTCAAGAAGCCCGAGATAAGCGAAGAACTCCGCGGCTGGTCTTGGCGCGAGCCTCCGCTCTTGTGCGCCTACGACGTGAAGCTGCCGATAAGCGAGGTATTCTCCGACGCTTGTCCGACCGGGCGCAACGTGTACATGAGGTACGTCCTGCGCTGCAAGCCGAAGCCCATGCCTGCGGTAGTCGAAGGCTATCTCGTCCATGCGATGATATCGGACTTTGCTTCCTCGATCAAGAAGTGCTTGCTAGGCGAAGTCCGCGAGCCGCTCAGCCTCTGGCAATCGCTCATGGATAATTACCACGAGCTGGCCGAAGCTTGGGCTAGGCGAGCCGCAGAGGAGATGCGCGGCGCCAGTCCTGAGGAAGTCGAAGCCGTGAGGCGGAAGTTCGGCCGTTGGTTCCGCGCGCTGTGGATCCCGCTTTCGTTCTGGATCTGCTCGGAGTACAGCCGAGCCATCGCGAAGAATCCGTTCGTCAAGCCCGAAACGTTGCTCTCCAAGGTCGCGCCAGCTTTCCTGGAGTTCGAAGTGGACGGCTCGCTGATCGGATTTAGCGAGATAGGCAGGATAGATGCGCTCGCTCCTTTTAGCGTGACAGCGGACATCAAAGTCGGAGCCCCTCGCGAAATCCATCGATTGGCGATCGCAGCCTATGCCATGGCCCTCGAATCGACCTTCGAGGCGCCGATCGATGTCGGAATTCTGATCTACTTGCAGCTAGTCAAGGGCCGATCCGTCGTCAAGGCGAGCCGGAAGGTCTTCGCGCTGACCGACGAGCTGAGGGTTAGAGCCATCGAAGAGCGGGATCGGAAGCTCAGGATAGTTGCCGAGAGGGAAGACCCGGGAATGCCCGATCGCTGTCCTTCGCACTGCGGCTTCCTCGACGCCTGCGCTGAGGGATGAGCGAGCTCGTCGTAGACCAGTATGGAGCTTTCCTGGGAGTTAAGGAAGGCTGCTTCCTGCTTAGAGACAAGAGCGGCAAGTCCGTCCAGATTCCGCCGGTGAAGCTGGAGCACATCTCGATACGCGTGCCCGGAGTTTGCATCTCGGCGGCTGCGCTGGCTCTAGCCGCCAAGTACGGAATCGACTTGACGATCTACTCGAGGGGGAAGCCTGCGTCGAAAGTCATCCATGCGACGATGGGCGGCGGAGCGTTCACCAAGCAAGCTCAGCTGTCCGCCGTCGGCACCAGGAAGGGTCTTGAGATCTCGAGAGCCTTCGTCCGCGGAAAGCTGCACAACCAGCGCATGGTCGTCTATCAGCGAGGCAAGGAGGCGAGGGCTAGAGGAAGATCTTGCGGCGATTCGATACTGTCGGAAGCCGAAGCTATTCGGCGCTTGATCGAGAGGCTAGATGAGGCGAAGACTGTGGACGAGATTCGCGCATACGAAGCGCAAGGCGCTCTCTGCTACTGGCGCGCGGTGGCGCTCCTCTTGCCAAAGGAGATCGGCTTCGAAGGGAGGGAGCATCGCAATCCGCCGGATCCGTTCAATCGGGCGCTGAACATAGGATATGGAATTCTCCGCTCGACCGTGTGGAGCGCCGTACTAGCTGCTAACTTGGATCCCTACATAGGCTACCTCCACGTCCCTCACGGGCGGCACATGTGCTTGGTGAGCGACCTAATGGAAGAGTTCAGGCCTTGCGTAGCAGACAGGCCGCTGATCGCTTTGGCGTTGAACAAACCTGACGACATCCTGAAGGTCGATTCCGAGAGGGGGCGTAGCGTGATAGAGGCCGTTCGGAAGGCGCTGAATGCTCACAACAGGTTGCTCGAGAAGGCGATATTCGAACAAGCGAGGCGCCTAGCTTCGTACCTGCGAGGCAACATTCCGGAGTACAAGCCGTACAAGCTGAGGTGGTAGGATGACCGAGCCTGCGTTCATGCTCGTGATATACGACATCTCTGACGACGACCGAAGGAGCACCATGGCCAAAGCGCTCAAGAGGCTAGGCTTGACGCGCGTCCAGAAGAGCGCCTTCATCGGGCAGGCGAAGCGTCAGCTGATCGGCGATGTGAAGAGAGTTGCCAGGCGAATCATAGACGAGCACACCGACAACGTGCAGATCTACCCGCTGACTCCGGCTTCGTACAACATGCGGATCGTGATCGGCAAGGAGTGCGAGGAAGAGGAGATCGAAGCTGGGTACATAGTTGAGTAAGCAGAGCGGATTAGCTCGGAAGGACCGCTATCCCTTCCTCTTTTGCAGCTCCTCCACCTTCCCAGTTACCCTACCTAGGGCTCGCTCTATCCTGAAAAGCTCTACAAGTATGGCCAGCAACAGCGCCGCTATTATCGAGTCGACTACTATCTGCAACTCCACGATTAGTCGCCAGCTCAGCTATATAACCAGCAGGACTGCGAGGTGACGCAAGCAGAACTTGAGCCCTTCTACGTTCCTGCCTCGGCGATAAGGCAGTACTACTTCTGCCCTCAGATTCCGTATCTGAACTACGTGTTGCACATAGCCGAGCCCGAAACCGAGAGCATGAAGGCTAGCAAGGAAGCGCATGAACGGTTTAGGGCTCAGTGGATTCCGCGCAAGTACGAGCCCGTCAGGATCGTGACGAAGGTCTACCTGAGGAGCGATCGGCTTCGGATGGAGGGGCTAATCGATGCCGTAGTCGAGACGAAGTTCGGCGAGCTGATACCGTGCGAGTTCAAGCTATCCGCTAGCTACAAGGGAAGGGCCTTGCGCAAGGATCGGATGCAGCTGGTGGCTTGCGCGATGTTGGTAGAAGACCAGTTCGGCTCGACCGTGAAGCGCGGCTTGATCTACTACGCTGAGGACGGTCGGAAGGTCGAAGTCCGAATTTCGGAGAGCGATCGGTGGTTCGTCAAGCGAGCGCTAGCCGAGATCCTGCGCATGGTCGAGCAGGAGGAAAGGCCGAGCGGGGCAAATCGAGAAAACTGCCACCAGTGCTGGTACAGACACGCATGCAGGCTTTAGCTTTCAGGA
>CAYZOK010000053.1:0-5552 GCA_964480335.1 uncultured Candidatus Bathyarchaeia archaeon
GAACACCATGGCAATAGTAGAAGAACGATCCGTTTCGGTTCCCTGCGAAGTAAACGTACGCATAGATGGCAAAGTGGTCACAGTCGAAGGACCACTAGGCGAACTCTGCAAGGACTTCTCGCATGCAGTTGGAGTTGACATCGAGCGAGCTGGCGATGAGATCGTAGTCAGAGCGATTTGGCCTCGTAAGAAGCAGAAAGCCGTCGTTGGCGCGATCGCCGCTCACCTCAAGAATATGATAACCGGCGTCACGAAGGGCTTCACGTACAAGCTTAAGGTGGTCTACGCGCACTTTCCAGTCCGAGTTAAAGTTTCAGGTGATCGAGTCGTAATCGAGAACTTCTGTGGCGAGAGGGCGCCTAGGCTGGCGAGAATCGAGGAAGGAGTCGCGGTTAAAGTGGACAGGGACGACGTGATCGTTCAGGGAACCGACGTCGAGAAGGTCGGGCAGACCGCAGCCAACATCCAGCTCGCTACCAAGGTCAAGAAGAAGGACCCTCGCGTGTTCCTTGATGGAATCTACGTCTATGAGAAGCGCGTTGGAATGGAGCTATGAGCGAGCGTATGTCTAAGGCAAGGCTGAAGAGGCGTCTTAACCTGCAGAAGCGAAAGCCTGAGTTCAGGCGATATGAAAGTTGGCGCTACGCTCGCGTGAAGGAGAGCTGGAGGAGGCCCCGAGGAATCGACAGCAAGCAGCGGATCAAACTGAAAGGCCATCCTCCAGTTCCATCAATCGGCTACAGAACTCCACACGAGGTTCGAGGCTTGCATCCATCGGGGTACGAAGAGGTGCTCGTGCATAATCCGGAGGAGCTCAGACAGCTCGATCCCCAACGGCATGCGGTCAGAATCGCCCATACCGTCGGCACCCGCAAAAGACTAGAGATCCTGTGGAAGGCAGCGGAGCTTGGATTGCACGTGCTAAATCCTAAGATGAAGGAAGTTGGGGCTACGCACGCAGCGTAGGCTGGCAGCCGAGATTCTCGGAGTAGGCGAGAGTAGGATTTGGATAGATCCTGAGCGGATCGAAGAAGTTTCAGCTGCGATAACGCGCGAAGAGGTCCGTCGTCTAATCCACGAGGGGGTTATCGGCGCGCTTCCTGAGCGCGGAACCAGCCGTGCTCGAGCCAGAGCGAGGAAGAGGAGAAAAGGCCCTGGGAGCCGAAAAGGAGCAAAGGGAGCTAGGATGTCCGAAAAGCGTATTTGGATCACGCGCATCCGCGCGCTCCGCCGGTATCTGCGCGAGCTACGCGACGAAGGGGTCATCGAGAAGCACACGTATCACGCTCTCTACAAGATGGCGAAGGGAGGATTCTTTAGGTCGAAGGCGCACTTGCGGCGCTACATACAGGCAAGGGGATGGTGGAGAAGTGGCTAGAGGTTCTGGATATAAAGTTCCGTTCAGAAGGAAGCGCGAGGGCAAGACCGACTACAGGCTTCGAAAGAGGCTAATCTTAGCCCGAAAGCCGCGCTTTGTTCCTCGCTTTTCGCTGAAGAACGTCGTGGTTCAGATAGTCGAAGCGAAGCCAGAAGGCGACTACACGCTGGCATCTGCTCATGCTCGCGAGCTCGCTCGAGACTTTGGCTGGTTGGGGTGCCGCAAGAACGCGCCCGCCGCTTATTTAACTGGAATGCTCGTCGCTTTTCGCGCACTGAGCAAAGGCCTGAAAGGAGCCATCTTGGACATAGGACTCAAAACTCCTTCGCGAGGCTGCAAGACGTATGCTGCTGTCAAGGGAGCTTTAGATGTTGGCTTTGAGGTTCCATGCGATGAATCAGTTCTTCCTGGCGAAGGCAGGATCCGCGGAGAGCATATCGCGAACTACGCCAAGCTGCTGGCTGAATCGAATCCTGAAAAGTACAGAAGACAATTCTCGCATTACCTGAAGAGGGGGCTAAAGCCTGAAGATCTTCCTAGCCACTTCGAGGAGGTGAAAGCTAAAATCCTGAGCGCCTTCGGTGCTGTGAAATGAGCGAAGAGGAAATGGTCGCCCCGGCATGGGCGCCTCGCACCTTGCTCGGCAGGCTAATCCAGGAAGGCAAGGTGAAGACAGTCGAAGAGATTTTCGAGCAAGGCCACAGAATCCAGGAGCCCGAAATAGTCGACCTGCTGCTTCCAGATCTTCAACAAGAGGTCATCTGCGTAGACCTAGTTCAGAAACAAACCGATGCTGGCGAGAAGTCGAGATTCAGAGCAGTTGTAGCAGTCGGGAATCAAGACGGCTGTGTCGGACTTGGGATCGGCAAGGCCAGGCAGGTTCGAGCTGCCATCGAGAAGGCTACCGAGCAGGCTAAGCTGAACATCTTCCCGATCAGAAGAGGCTGCGGAAGTTGGGAATGCGATTGTGGGAGACCTCACTCACTTCCGTTCAAGATCCACGGAAAGTGTGGAAGCGTGCAGGTCTCGCTCATTCCTGGTCCACGAGGACTGGGGCTGGTCGCCGGAGAAACGGCCAAAGTCGTACTTAGGTTGGCCGGAATTAAGGACTGTTGGACTAGGGTGAGAGGTCGTACTAGCAATCCGCTTTCGTTCGCGCATGCGATCTTCAATGCGCTCAAGCAAACGCGCTTGATGTCAAAGTTTGAAGTTCAGCAAACTACTGGCAGTAGTTCGAGTTAGAGGGCGGGTGGGCGTCCCTCAAGACGTTCAGGATACCCTGAGGATGCTCAAACTGGCGAGAGTTAACAATATGACACTAGTGCTGAACACTCCTCCCATCCAAGGGATGCTTCAGAAGGCCAAGGATTACATAACGTGGGGAGAGCCAACGAGGGAAGTTATCGCCGAGTTGTTACGCCATCGGGGAAGAGTTGCAAGCGGAAGGCCGATCGATCGAGAAGCGCTAGCGAAGATGGGATTCGATTCGATCGAAGCGCTTGCGGAAGCACTCTACGAAGGTAAGGTCTCTCTGGATAAACCGCCTCTAAAGGGGGTGATAAAGCCAGCATTCCGCCTTAGACCCCCGAAGAAAGGCTGGAAGGGCAGCATCAAGAGGCCGTTCAAGGTTGGAGGAGCCTTAGGCTATAGAGGCAAAGCGATAAATGACCTGCTTCTCCGAATGATTTAGGCATGCCCACTCGGCTTAGAAAGATCCGGAGGAAAAGGGGCTCGAGAACCTGCGGCTGGGGAAGGCAAAGCCAGCACAGACGCCATAGCAGAAAGGGCGGCAGGGGGAAGGCCGGCATTCATAAGCACAAGTGGGTTCCGCCTGCTCCGAAGCATGAAGGGAAGCGCGGCTTCAGATCCATATGGGCACGCGAAGTGCGGACGATAAACGTGGGAGAACTCGACGAGTTGATAGCAGGCATGCTCGCTGAAGGAAAACTTGTTGAGCGAGAAGGCATCGTTGAAGTCGACCTGACCGAGTTAGGCTACGAGAAAGTCTTGGGAAGGGGAAACGTGTCGAGGCCGATCATCGTTAAGGCTAAGGCATTCTCGGAAAGAGCGATCGCTCGCATTGAGGTTGTTGGAGGGAAAGCAATCGTAGTCGATTGAGCCTCCATAAACTTCAACCTCTATTTTCACTCCTCCCCACCGTCGTCAAACCGATCAGGCGCACAAGGCTCTCAGAGAAGTTCTTCTGGACAGGCCTCGTCTTGATCCTATACTTGATCATGTGCGAGGTTCCGCTCTACGGAGTAGCTGTGGTGGGACCTGACCCGTTCGGGCCAGCGCGCATTATCTTCGCAGCGACGCGCGGAACCTTGATGGAGCTGGGAATAGGTCCGATAATTACTGCTGGGCTAATCTTGCAAGTGCTGGTAGGTGCTGGCTGGATCAAGCTAGACTTAAGCAAGCCTAGGGATCGAGCCCTATTCACAAGCGCGAGTAAGTTCCTGGCTGTCGTGTTCACCGGGATTTCAGCTGCTGCTTTGGTGCTACTCTTCTACCCCCAGATCGCTGCGATTACACCGCCCATCGCCACCATAATCTTCCTCCAACTGATGGCTGCGGGCATCTTGGTGATCCTGATGGACGAGCTCGTCCAAAAGGGCTGGGGTCTGGGAAGCGGGATCAGCTTGTTCATAGTTGCAGGCGTCACAAGGGAGATAGCTTGGCAGTGCTTCTCGCCACTACCTGCTCCTCCCCCTCCCGACGGAGATGGAAAGGCCTTCGGGCTATTCCCTGCCCTGGTGGAAACTTGGATGCGAGGTGAAGCCATTTGGGACCTCTTCGTCAGGATAGGCGGGCTTCCTGCTCTCTCAGGTCTGGTCGCCATGATCTTGGTGTTCGCTACAATAATCTACCTTCGGGGAATACGGGTCGAGATTCCGATAGCCCACTTTAGGGTTCGGGGCTTCAGAGCCCGCTTCCCGATAAAGCTTCTATACGTCTCAGTGATTCCTGCAATCTTCGCCTATGCCTTAGCCATGCAACTGCTGTTCCTCGCCCAAATCCTTTGGGCTCAGCTAGGTCCTGAAAATCCGCTCCTGCGCTACATTTGCGTGTTTGAGGGGGGAGTGCTAACAGGCGGCCTCATCTACTACCTAACTCCTCCCTACTCGCTACCAGAGCTCGCCGCTAACCCACTCCGAGGGATGGCGTACCTCCTCTTCATGGTCGTGTCATGCATAGCATTCTCCGTGATCTGGGTTCAGCTAAGCCGAATGGATGCGAGAAGCGTTGCAAAGCAGTTGATCGACGGTGGCATGCTCGTTCCCGGCTACAGGAGGGCCGAACAAGCAGTCGTAAGCCTGCTCGATCGCTACATCTCGCCGATAACGGTTCTCAGCGGCGGCTTGATAGGCTTGATAGCTGCTGTTTCAGACTTTACTGGCGCGTTCGGGACTGGACTAGGAATCTTGCTGACAGTCGACATCCTCTACAACTATTACCAGCTGCTCATGCGCGAACGCATAGCCGAAGCGTATCCTGCGCTCGCTCCCTTCTTCGGCAGGTAAGGTCTTTTATCAAGCCGCGACCTCGTTCTTCGACGTGGCGAAAGAGAAAATCGTCGTAGTCACCGGCCTTCCAGGAGTTGGCAAAACTACGGCCTTGAACGCGCTTCTCGAGCTTGCGCAAAAGCGGGAGGTGAAACTCCAGATTGTAAACTATGGCACGGTTATGCTAGAGATTGCTAGCGAGATGGAATTGTCTCTACACCGTGACGAAGTGCGCAGACAACCGATCGAGCTCCAGCGCAAGCTACAGCTTGAAGCTGCGAGAAGGATAGCTTTGATGGCTGAAGGAATAGATGCTCTCGTAGTCGACACTCACATGATAGTCAAGACCAGCGAAGGATACTGGCCTGGCTTGCCTAGCTACGTGCTGAAGGAGCTGAATCCCTCCCTCTTTATCCTACTAGAAGCACATCCGAGCGAAATAGCCGAACGTAGGACTTGGGACGAAGCTCGAAAGCGAGACAGAGCAGCCATCGAAGAGGTCGAAGAGGAACTTGCGATGGCAAGGAGCTTCGCCGCTGCTTGCAGCATCCTAACTTCAGCCCCGATCAGGGTTGTGATGAATCCGACCGGAAAGCAGCGCGAAGCAGCCGAGCAAATTCTCGAGCTCATCCTAGGCTTGGCATGAGCGCTTCCCCGCCATTTAGCCT
>CAYZOK010000054.1:0-5301 GCA_964480335.1 uncultured Candidatus Bathyarchaeia archaeon
GCCGCGTCGCGAAGGCATGCGATGATGTCCGAGACCGACGGCTCCACGTACTCTGGAGGAGTTAGGATGAACTTCGCCAAGACATCGGCTACCTCGGATAAGGTGCCCTCTATGATTCGGAAGCCCTTCCTCCTATCCTCGGGGCGGAATATGGGCACGAGCTTGAACTTCAGCTTCCTCGAGAGCTCGTAAAGGAGCTCTTTGGGCAATGGCCTCGAAAGCTCTTTAGGGTATAACACGGCGAAGCCTCCGGCGACAGAATGATCCGGAAGGTAGTCGTGGTAGATCTTGGATAGGGCCTCCTGCAACTCGGCTTCGGTGAATTTGGCTTCAAGCGGGTACTTTCCGGCGTTTTCACACCATATGTCGGGCTTCCTCAGCCCGACCCCAAGGATCGTCACGATGGCGAAGGGTTGGGCTCTAACTCCTCGCTCCTCGAGCTCCTTAGCCAAGAGGTGCGTAATCGTGTCTTCGGTCGGCTTCGGAACCGGCACATGAAACACTCTGGCTAGGAGTTTTTAACAGTTAGATGGGACGACCTGCAAAGGCGGGAAGACGTCGACCACGACTCGCTCCAGAAGAACTCGGAAGGATTGAGGTACTTAAACCCTTTGAAAAAGGTTGACTTTTCTCTTCCATATCTAGAGTAGGGCTTAGTCAAGTGCCTATGGGCTCTGGGGGATGCGATGTACAAAACCTCCCGAAGCCTCCGGGGAACTTCTTCAGGGATTTTTATAGCATTTGGCGCAACGATCTTGCAGCGCTTACAGCGGAAGCCCTTCGCCCGACCCAGCGACTTCATTCTCTTACCGCAATACGGACACACCGGATTGCGTTCAACTAGGATTGGCCTAAGCTTCACCACCTTGATCTTCTCTAGGTTGATCGTCAGCCCATGCTCGGCTGAGGGCGGGCGTACAGCTCCATACACCTCGATCTCGTCGCCAGGCAACAACCGTAGAGCAACATCTCGAAGCTGGCCCGTAGGCTCATAGGTCGCGCATTGAACGATGCCGAAGTTAGAAGTCCGAAGCCGAAATAGAACGTGGCTGCCTTGAATGGTCTGTGGCTTGCTTGCAACCTCGCCTGAGACCACGACTGATCGATAAGGCTGCAAGATTTTCGTCGAAGCAGAGAAGTGGAAGTCGGTTCCATGATTCGTTCTAAAGATGATCCAACGATCGATACTCTCTTCAGCTTTGACCAGCGACTGAGCGTAGCGCACGATCTCAGGCGTCTCTCCCCGAATTCCGTATAGAACTGGGTCAGGACCTCGAGGGGTTATTAAGACGCGCTTTGTCTCCGGATCCACGTTGTCGAAGGTCGCAGGCTCTGTAGCTTTAGCCATGTTCACTACAGAATTTGGATCTACTCCTCGAGGAGTGCCGCATGCATCTGATTTGCGATAGGTGATAAGTTCGAACGTATGGTCGGTAGAAAGCTGTTCACCGATAGCAGCGAGGGCGCCAATCACGCCTCGACCTTCCTTAATCTTCCAGCACGTGAGCCCAAGGCTTTCGATCAGCTCGAGAGCATCGGATAGCTCTACGATGTCCTTGACGACCCTTGATGAGAACCTTGTGATTTGTGGTGAGACCTCCCCCCTTAAGAATACAGCACCAGGATCTGTCTTTTCATGAGACACGTCAGCATGAGTTTCGATTGCTTGCGCAACGCCATCCACGACATCATCAAACAAAGCTCGGTCGACTTCGAGGCGGAGGCACACAGCGCCGTTCCCGCGGGTTTTCCATGGCACGTTAGGATTCAAGCGAATTAGGTTCGGATAGTCGACGAAGTTAGCTCCCAGCTCTAATAGCTTCTCGACTAACACAGCTGCCACATGCGTCGTGCATCCAGCCCTCGGAGAATCTGTATCGTCTATTCCGACGTGAAGAAGCATCGATTCATTCGGCAACGATCGTGGTGAGCGTTGAGGCTACTTTGTCAAGACCTCTAATCTTCGCGACAATGTCCCTGATGTCTTCGAACGACTCAGCCTCAAGCTTAGCAATGATGTCGTAGACTCCGTAAACAATGTACGCTTCTTTGACGCTGGCGACCTGCTTCACCTTCTTGAGAACTTCAACCTCAGCACCGATCTCGGAATTGATCAACACGAAGGCTAGCGGCATGCAAACCTACTAGCCATCCAGCTTGAGAAATTTTTAGCGTGCGGCGATGGCATTATGCCGACGTTGGAAGCCATCTCGGCTAGGCAGATGCGTGCCATCGAGATGAATGCTGAATACTTAGGCATCTCTAGACTCCAACTCATGGAGAATGCGGGTGCCGCTGTTGCTCGTTGCATAGCAGCTGCAGGAAAGGGTAGGCGAGTTGTCGTCTGCGCTGGCTTAGGAGGGAACGGAGGAGACGGCTTTGTCGCGGCTAGGCATTTGGTCGCGGGGAATTTTGACGTCCATGTAGTTCTGGCTGGAAAGCCAGAGCTGATAGCAGATGCCGACGCCAAGCGGAACTGGGAGGCCATCGAGCGCCTTGATTCCGTCTCGAAGCACACAGCCTACGATTCATCGGTCGTCCCGGACTTGGAGGCAGACATCGTGATCGATGCGCTTTTAGGGATAGGAGCCAAAGGTGCGCCCAAGGAGCCCATACGCACGCTTGTGTCGAAGATAAATGAGTCAGTTGCCTACAAGGTGGCAATCGACGTTCCGACTGGAGTCGATGCCGATACAGGCGAGGCTCCCGCAGAAGCCGTTAAGGCTGACTTGACCGTGACTTTTCACAAGCCGAAGAAGGGCTTGTTAAAGGCGGAAGAGTTCGTCGGAAAGCTCGCAGTGGTTGACATAGGAATTCCTCCCGAAGCCGAGCTATACGCGGGTCCTGGCGATGTTCTCCTAGCGAAGGCATGGAGGCCTCCCGAGGCTCACAAAGGCCAGTTCGGACGGCTTTTGATTGTCGGAGGAAGTGAAATTTTCACGGGCGCTCCAGCAATGGTCGCCTTGTCCGCGCTTCGCACTGGAGCCGATCTAGCGTACGTGGTAGCTCCTTACGAAACCGCCCTGGCCGTAGCATCCATGTCACCCAACTTAATAGCAATTAGACTCGAAGGCAAGCATCTGGCGGAGCCCAATGTCAGCACGATAGCGGGCCTCTTGGACAGAGCAACAGCAGTGGTCGTTGGCCCTGGACTTGGCCTCCATCGAGACACGATTGAGGCTGCGAACATGGTAATAGGCGTTGTGGACGGCGCTAGATTGCCCCTGCTTATCGACGCCGATGGTCTGAAGGCTCTCGCTCAAGCTAAGCGAAAGTTCAGGACGAGAGTTGTCCTGACTCCGCATGCAGGCGAGTATAAGCTGCTGTTCGGAGAAGCCCCGCCTAAGGATCTGAAGGAGCGAGCCGAGCATGTTCTAAAACGAGCGAAAGCGATGCGCGCATGCATCCTTCTGAAAGGGCATGTAGATGTGATCTCGGACGGGACTCGCGTTAAACTGAACCGAACTGGTAATCCCGGAATGACCGTAGGTGGAACTGGCGACACGCTCTCGGGCATCATAGGAGCTCTCTTGGCTCAGGGCTTTGATCCATTCGAGGCTGCGGTAGCTGGAGCGTTCGTCAATGGAGCTGCAGGCGACTTCGTTTATCGGGAGAAGGGCTATCACATCCTTCCAACCGACATAATCAACTACATTCCGAAGGTGATGGAAGACCCAATGTCGCATGTCGAAGTCAGGCTTTGGTAGTTGGCATTCGTCTCCATGTTTGGCATCTAAAGCAAGACGATCCGAGGAAGTGTACGGCTCTCAAGCTCAGGCGGTTTGGACTCGTCAAGCTTGTAAGCAGACTTCGAGGCATACCGCGAGGATCGATAATCCTCGATCCCTTTGCGGAGGTAGCTTTCTCGCCTGCTGATCGAGATGTCGCTGAAAGGTGCGGAATAACAGCAGTTGACTGTAGCTGGCTCTTGGCCGATGACGTGTTCAAGCTGAGGCTACGGGGTCCGGGAAGGTGCCTGCCTTACCTAGTAGCGGCGAACCCCGTTAACTACGGGCAGCCTGGGAAGCTTTCGACCGTGGAGGCGCTCGCATCTGCTCTCTTTATTTTAGGCGAGAAAGGCCATGCGGAGGAACTGCTTTCCAGGTTCAAGTGGGGGCCTCAATTTCTGGCCTTGAATGAGGAATCCCTTGAGGCGTACAGTAAGGCTAAGGATAGCACGGAAATAATCCGGCTTCAAGCTAAGTTCATGCCTAGATAACCAGCATTAGGCATGCTTGCTTGCGAATGACTCAGGGTGGGGGCTACGTTATAAAGGGAGATAGCTTCACGGAGCTGGCGTGACCGACCGTTACGGGTTTCTAGAAGCGGGATAGCTTTATGGAAAAGCCTTGCTTCGAAGTTGTAATGAAGCTATTCTATAACAACATCACATTAACTTTTTAAACGGCAAGAAACCCTCTGTTTGAGATGGAGACCCAAGAGATTCGCGAGCTTAGAAACATCAGAGAGCGGTTGGAGAGAATCCAGGAAGATCTGGAAGAGGTTAGGGTAAGGTTAGCACGCCTCACAGGCGAAGCCGAAAGCTTTGAGATCCCCCCGGAGTGGATGCAACCACGCCTTCGCGTCTGGCATGAAATTCATCAGAAGGGCGGCATTGTGCCTTTGGAAGAGCTCCACAAAATCGCTGGAAAAATCGGCTATGACCTGAGGGGGCTCGGAGGATTTTTCGGAGGGAACGAGCCCAGCCTTACCAGGATTGCTGGCGGGAAGGTAGCCCTTACGGAGAGCGCTGTGAAAAAAGTCGAGAGGTACAAGGATTGGCTTGAGCATCGAGGCCCTTCAAGGGGAGAAGTGATTACAACTGCACGTTGCTAAACGGTCTTTTCAGGAGGTTGTTTATCAACCCTCTTTTCTCCACCTGCCCGCCCTGGGCTAGGTTTCAGGGGCTTTTTGCCCCACAAAATAAACCATGATGAAACAATAGGGGGTACAAATGGAAGTATTGTTGGAGTTTTTCGATAAATTCCTTTACAAATTACAAAGTCCCGCGTTGGCCTTTTTTATTGCTGGAATGGTCACCGCTGCCTTTAGGAGCAAGCTCCGAATACCGGAGGCTATTCACCAGTTCTGCGTGTTTATGCTCTTAATGAGAATCGGCTTAGCGGCTGGCCTGGCAATTCGAGAGGCGAATATTATAGAGATGTTGCTACCAGCCGCCTTTTGTGTAATCTTGGGAATGGGCATTGTTTTGCTGGCCTCACAAACGTTGGCTCGGCTTCCGGGAGTAAAGAAAGACGATGCCCTTGGCACCGCGGGGTTATTTGGCGCGGTGAGCGGTTC
>CAYZOK010000055.1:0-5218 GCA_964480335.1 uncultured Candidatus Bathyarchaeia archaeon
CAGCGAGCTGATGACAGGCGAGAGTATGCCTGAAAGGGCGCTAGCTAACCAAGTCATCAAGCCAGCTGGACCCCAGCCCATGGCTCCAAGCGGCAATATGAACAAAGCCGCAGCTCCTACTGCAAGCTCCAAATTTGACGTGCAGAACGTAAAGAGCTCGGAATACGCATCCCAAGAAGTTGAACCTACTCCATGCAGCAGTTGCCAGATCATATGGACAGCGAGGAAGATGGTGCCGTAGATTGCCATGAAGAATGAGTAGATGGCGCCATCTTCCACCACGGTCCACCCGAGCCTCTTCACCCCGCTATGCCCTAGTGGGAGCGATACGAGCAACCAGCCGCCGTAGTAGTTCGCGAGACCGAGAAGCCAGCCTATGCTAGCCACGAATAACGGGTCGACGTAGACGGGCATTTGCTTCGAGACCAAGGCAAACGATGCGCGCTCCTCGCCATACAGGATGCGCGTCGACTCGAGCGGGTAGTAGTCCTCCGCTGTGACGTTGACTCGGTAAGCCCCTGCACGTATTTCAAGAGAAGCCAAGCCTTGATCGTCGGCCTTCGCGGTGTGAAGCGAGGGAACATGGCCTCCGATTCCATCGACTGGACCGTAGAGCGCGATCGTAGCATTTGGAATTGGCTTTCCCAGAATAGCATCAATTATTTGGAGTTCAACCGAGCCTCTAGTTCGAAGCAGGAGGACTTCGATCGCGACGGTCTCGTCTTCAATTTTGGCTTCAAACCCCCGCGTTTGATAGAAGTGGTGGAAGACGAAACCGCGACAAGTGGCATTTTCAGGCAAGCCTTCTAAGGTAACACATCCATCTCCTCCGCTCGTCGCTTGCGCCTCGATCGGCTCCTCGAGTGCGACCAGCGCTCCAGATATTGGTTTGGGCGTCTCTTCATCCAGTACTGCCACAACAAGCGATGGCGCCTCAGTGATCGGAAGTGAAGCTAGAGCCAGCAAGAGCAACGAGGAGAGGAACTCTCTCAAACCGGCAACGTCACCGTGCCGCCTATCGTTCTGATGATCCAGATTATCATGGTCAGGATAGTCGAGAAGATCGCGATGAAGAAAGCCGCCAAACCAGCCGTCTCAACTTCCTCGTGGCCTACCCGCTTCAGCGTCCTAGACGGAATAGGCAACGCGATCTTCAACCATCCTGCGAACCACGCTATTCCAACCGCGATCCAAGCCATGATCATTAGCGAAGTCGAGACAGCTTGCAGGATGTCGATTAGCTTCGCAGGATCGATCTGCCTACCAGCGAGGCGAGAAGGCTCTTCGTCTTAGCACCTCGGGCATGATCTGGACAGGAATTGGTCTCGGATCCGAGTAGAACTTGACGAATGCTTGGCCTTGCAAGAACCAGCGGAGCTTTTCGACATCAGTCTCAGACAAGCCCAGCCGTTTTCGATAGAACTTCAATGTGGCTTCATCAGAAGAACCGAAGACGACTAGCGTTCCAGCATTGTTAAAAAGTGCACTTGGTAGGTCGCCGACATCCTGCGTCGCGCAGAACTCGGCGAAGCCGTACTTTCCTGCTTCCTTCACAAATCTGACGGGCGGCGGCAGAAGTTCTTTAGACTCGACAATCCTTGCCTTGCAGTACCGATGCGCCTCGTCCAACATGACGATCAAGCGAAGCCTGTCTGCCAAGCCTCGGGAAGACATGTAGTCGCTGAGCATGTCTAGTATCGACCAGACGATGGCTGTTCCATACAAATCTGGAACTCCCTTGAGCAAGAAGCAAACCGGCTTGCCGCTTTCGACTAGCTTATCGATCCTCAGCGTTCCTTCGCTAGCAAACCCGTAGCCTTCCGACACGAGCGGAGGAAGCTTGTCTTTGACCAGCGATCTGATAAATGGCCTGTCTTCAGGTGAAAACTTGCCTCCAGCGTACTTTCTGCATGGCGACTCGTAGACCGATTTCAGTGTTACCCTTGCTGACACCTCAGCAGTCCAAGTTCTAGGATCGCCAAAGTCTATTCCAGCATGCCGGTATGGGCTGTCCGTTGCCTAGCGGGCTCGCGTTGACGGCCTGAAGCGAGATGTAACAAGTAGATGATGGTTCTAGTACAGTGGCGGATTCGCCGTCTAGGCCAATGGCCAAACGCGTGATGATGTTAGGAGCTATTGCGTAGATCCTGTACACGCCAGTCCCTCCGTAAGCACCGCCTCCCCCACCACCTCCGACATCAGTAGTAGACGTTGCCCCGTCTCCTCCCTTGCCCAGAGTCTCGCTCGAAATCGCATCGGCGATTATAGAGCCTTCAGGAGCTACGTAGAACAGCTCGGTTGCCGTTATGTCGAGATAGCCGATGGACGGATCGACCTTGATCGTGCCGTGAACCTCAACCCTTCGATAGATGTACGTTCCGCCCAGCGTTGCCGCCGCGCCAGCTTCGATTACGAGATCAGGGTATGAAGTGCCAGTTGACGAGAGGACGATAGCTGCTTCGCGGTACTCTACCGCCTGCCCGTAGCCCTCCACAAGTCCGAAGCCAACTTTCGACGGCTCAGAAGGCGAGGCGCCCGCCTGAGTGGCTAAGAGTGCAGCCAATATCGCCAGCAGGAAGGAGCAGAAGACTCTCCGGACCCACTTCAAGTCTTTTGAGCGTGAAGAATAGGCTATTTAAGCGCCAGAAGTTGGCTAGAGGATCTCGTAAGCGCCCTGCCTAATCCAAATGTAGCAAGTCCCTTCTCGGCTAACCATGCAGGGTCCCATTGGGCTGTCGGGAGTGCAAGTTTTTCCGAAGAGCGGGCACTCAGTCGGCTTTATCTTGCCGATGATGATCAAGTGGCATAGGCACCCAGGTCGAATGTCTCGAGAAGGTGGGAACCTGATGTTGTACCGAAGCCTAGCGTCGTGCCGCAAGAATCTATCTCGCAGTCGATAACCTGAATCTGGTATCCGCCCTATCCCTCGCCAGTCCGCGCTTACAACCTCGAATACTCGTTCGATCATCTTCTGAGCTTTCGCGTTGCCCTCGTACGTTACCGAGCGGACGTACTCGTTCTCGAGTTTGGCTTCGCGCCCTTTGATCTGCTTCAATACCATCAAGACCGCAAGCATGAAGTCCGCTGGCTCGAATCCCGCTACCACGGTCGGCATCTTGTACGCTTCGGCGAAGACGCGGAATGCCTTCGCTCCAATTATGGTCGCTACGTGACCTGGGCATATGAAGCCGTCGATCGCGAGGTCGCTTATGCCTAGCAGCAGTTCCATGGCTGGCGGGATTAGGCGATGAGCCACGAGCAAGCTCATGTTGTCAGGAAGACCCTTCAAGGCCTCGTAGGCATTGGTCGGAGCCGTAGTTTCGAATCCGATAGCGAAGAAGACGAACTCCTTGTCGCGTTCTCGCTTCGCTATTCTGACGGCATCTTCGACGCTGTAGACGATTCTGACGTCGGCTCCGGCCGACTTAGCTTCCGCCAAGGAGCGGCTCGTTCCGGGAACGCGGAACATATCGCCGAACGTGAAGATAGAGACTCCTTCTTTAGCGAGCCAAATAGCTTCGTCCGTATACCGAGCAGGAGTTACGCAAACTGGACATCCTGGACCAGCTATGACTTCAACGTTCGGAGGCAGCAAGGAGCGCAGGCCAAATCGAGTTACCGTGTGCTCGTGCGTTCCGCAAACGTGGCATATCTTGATGGTTCGATCTCGAGGTGCTATCTTGGCGATCTTCTTCGAGACTAGGCGCATAAACTTCGGATCTCGAAGACGCAAGGATTCCATGCACTACTTTCATTAGACTTGAACTGATTTGAAACTGAGCAGGTAGTGAGGCGCATCGTCGATAGGTACGGCAGGCCAGTCCTGAATTTGCGCATCTCGTTGACGCAGCGCTGCAATCTTCGATGTCCCTACTGCCATCGAGAAGGCGAAGCCGAATCAGACGTCGAGATGCTTCCCGAGGAGATAGCCCGAGTGGTCAGGATAGCTGCTAAGCTCGGCATCCATGATGTCAAGCTGACGGGAGGCGAGCCTCTCCTGCGGGAGGATGTTGTAGATGTCGTGCGCTCGATGGCATCTATTCCAAGCGTCGAGAAGCTCTCCATGACGACGAACGCGGCGGGTCTTCTTCAGCTAGCTGGAGAGCTGAAAGAGGCAGGATTGCAACGCGTGAATGTCAACCTTCCGACGCTCAAGCCCGAGCTCTACCGCTATCTGACGGGAGGAGCTCTCGCCGAAGCTATCGAAGGGATAGAGGCAGCTTTGCAAGTCGGTTTGACGCCTATCAAAATCAATATGCTGATCCTGAAGGGGCTTAACGATGGGGAGATAGACGACATGATCGATTTTTGCAAAGATAAGGGCCTTATCCTGCAGGTGATCGAGCTAGAGCCCGTTAACGCGCCAGCTGATTTCTACCGACGGCACCACATGCCCTTGGATGCCTTTAGATCTCGATTCATGAAAGAGGCGCTGAGTACCGAGAGGAGGCGCTCGATGCAGAATAGGATAATCTTCCACCTGCCAAGAGTCGACGTCGAGCTTGTGCCTCCCGTCGAGAATACGGAGTTCTGCCTTCACTGCACGAGGATGAGGCTTACGTCTGATGGAAAGTTGAAGCCTTGCCTGATGCGCAACGATAACTTAGTCGACATTTTAACTCCGATGAGGAAGGGAGCTGACGATCGCGCGCTCGAAGAGCTCTTCCTGAAAGCCGTAAGCCTGAGAGAGCCGTTCTACAAAGGCCAAAAGCGAGACTAGCTGACCGAGGACCATCGCAGCGCGAGCCGTATCGCGCATTCACTTTGCACATTAGCTTAAGGCTCGCTGGAGACAAGCCGTTGCGAAAGTTCCTCGCGAGCTAGAGGAGAGTTGTGCAGTCATCTACGAAGGCGAAGCGACCTCTGCCAAGGCTCGAGAGATGGCCTTCGGCGGAATGATGCTCGGAAGAACGGAGAAAAGCCGGAGGAGACATCGATGGTGCAAGGGAACTTCTTCTAGCCTAAGCGAGTTCTTCCGACGCCGAGTAAGCGATTCCTTGCGAGATTGCCGGAGAGCAAGATTTGCCTAGCTATCTCCAAGTCTTCGGCCGAATTTACGTTGGAGAGCGTGAGCAAGGCCGGATCCAACTTCCTCAGGCTTTCGACCTCGACGAAGTTCGTGCTAAGCTTCTCGATCAAGCTCCTTAGGCGATACCTCCTACTTCCGATGTTTTCGATTGCGACCTTTGATGCCAGCTCGACTCTGTACACAGCGTGC
>CAYZOK010000056.1:0-2886 GCA_964480335.1 uncultured Candidatus Bathyarchaeia archaeon
GGGGAAAAATGGATTGATCGCATGATCAGAGATGGTTAGTTAACATTATAGCAAACCGAATGCTCGATTCCTAGACTTGAAGTGCCCTCGCTGCGGCAAAAGCGGTAGAGGTCCCTACATCAAAGTCGTGAGGCAATCCCTACGCCTACTTCGCCCATTGTATCGGCCACTCGAAGGCTAAGTGGTGCTATGTGCCAAAGGAGCGACTGCTAAACCCAACTCTCTTCAGGAGGGGCAGGTTCCTCTACCTTAGGGAGTTACTTCGCTCGATCGAAGACCTCTGGGAAGCTATCAAGATGGATGTCGCAACAGAGGGCATCTACATCTTCGGCTCGCACGTGAAGGGAACGTATAGCAAATCCAGCGACCTGGACGTTTGGGTGCAGATTAAACCAAGAGAAGGCGAGGATCTCTACGCGATTCCGATGATTCTAACCAAAACTAAACGAATGGTCGATCCTCCGCAAGATGCGCCGAAGCTTGCTCTCCGAGGGATCGACGTTGAAGTCGTCTGCTCGACCCAGAAGCCAAAGCCCCCCTACTTTGATGCGCTCGAGCAACGGCTCATCTTACTTGAGTGAGGAGGATCTGTTAGCGTTACTCGAAATGATCGCCCAGAAGTGCAAAGCGAACAGATCACCTTACGTCCCGGTAGTCTACTTCAAGCACGTCCCAAAGTACAAGAGGAAGCCGGATGACTTGAGGCGGAAAGGGCTCGTGTTCCTGTACAAGGCGGGGAAGGCTGTAGGGATTTCGAGGAGGGGCTTTGAAGCTCTCAGGCAGAAACGGCTTGATTTTGAAAGCTCGTTCACGCATTGACTCGGGTACGCTCCCTGACCTCGCCGTGCTGTGCCTGTATGCGGACCGATGTCCGCATCCCTTTCAGGTCGATTGCTGCAACCAACGTCAAGGGGCTGAGCTGGCGTCAGATTTCTTAAAATCTTTCTGACATCTTTTTTCAATCTGAAGTGAATCCTAAGTCTGAAGTAGTCAGGGTCGGGAAGAGATTCGCCGTGGTGATACCGAAGAGCGTGAGGGAAAGCGTAGGCTTGAAAGAAGGACAGCAGCTAGAGGTTAAGGTTGAGGGGCGCTCCATCGTACTAACGCCGAGGCCCGACCCGTTCAAAAGGCTAGGCGAGCTTCTCAGCGGCATAAGGTACGACGAGGAAGCGGAGAGGGAAGCCGAGAGGTGGCTGCTGAGCGGGTAATCATTGCCGGTCTTGGACACCGAGTTCCTGTTTGGCATTAGGGAGGCGGATGCAAAGCATCGCCTCGTCAAAGCGATACTCGAGGCCTTTGAGGCGCTCCTCAAGGAAAGGGAGAGGGCGAAAGTGCCGGTCGCAGCGCTATTCGAACTCATGGTAGTGTGCTTAAGCAAGGGAAAGCCTGTCAGGATTGTCGCCGAGTCCTTGAGGCTGATCGACGAGGTATTGCGCGCCTATGGCGTGAAGCTCCTCGAGTTTACTCCAGGACAACTCGCAAGAGGGCTGGCGATCCGCGAGTCGCTTGAAATAGGGCTTTTCGACTCGCTCGTGGCAGGCGCCGCGCTCGAGTACGACGGAGTCGTAGTCAGCGACGATGAGCACTTCCTCAAGGTCGAGGGCTTGAGGAGGGTCACGCTAAGCGACTACTTGGGGTGGCTAAAAGCGCAACGCTCAACTTAAGTTAGTTTCAGTCTAGTCCGACGCTCGTCCCTTTTCACGCTAGGCTAGCGAGCGGGGCACCCTCAGATCGCTATAGGAGTCGCTGGCACACCTACTGCAAGCTCGTTAATCGCTAGACCGCGAAGTCCCCCCTCGCAATCTTCCGCATCGGCAGAGAAGGTCTCGAGGTTCAGCGGCGCCATCTCCAGAGGTTCTTGAGCATACCTGAGTCATAGGAGTCGATCCTGGAGACTGGAACCATAAAGCGTCGGAGAAGTAACGTGCCTTACATCTGCCACGAGTGCAGATCTCCATACCTTTGATTAGGAAGCAAGGTTAGGTCTATCCTGAGCGAGTTTAGCCGCTCCTCTCCCTTCTCAAGCCAGCCCAGCGCTGGATACGTTCGACCTCGCGCCGCAGCTCTCTAGCCTCTCCCTCAAGTCCATGCTTTTCACATAGTTTAGCGAGGGTCTCAGCAATCGAGGCCCATAGTGGAGCCAAATACTCGCGCTCCTTTTCCATGGGCATGCGAAAATAGGGGTTCACCTCTGCCATCACCGCCATCTGTCTGGGCATGGTCGCTCTTCTCACCTCAAGCCAACCTACCACCGTGGCGATGGGGATGTAGGCTGCTAGAAAGCTGATTGCGAAGATAAACAAGCTCGGGAATAGGGCTTGTAGCATCGGGACGTGCTCGACGAGCAACCTGTACTGAATCACGGCGAAGTTCGCAAATGCTATCAGGAACATGAGCCAAGCGCCATGTCCCGTCCTGAAGTAGAAAATCCAGCGGAACAGCCTATCTCTCCACCTTGACACGCCTTCCAATACAAGGTGCATCCTTTAAGCATGCGCAATCATACCCACCGATGGCATCGTTTCGCTCGTCTTGTATGGCGTGCAGCATCAGATTTGAGTACATGATACCGATTGACTGACTAGTCACGCTCGTACTCTATGCTGAAGTTGCAACAAATCTGAGCCAACATTCTCGAAGCGATTCGCTCGTGTGGATAGTATTCTAATAGCAGTAACCATTAGCACGGAAGCGGTGCGTTGGGAGTAACTCCAGAGCTTATTTCGGCCATCGTCGCAGGCCTCGTCTCAGGCTTTGTAGCTTCCGCTCTTTCCATAGCGGTCTTTTACTTCAAAGAGTTGGCGAACGTCAAAGAGAGATTAGCTTCGCTAGGGGCTAAGGTAGAACCTTTCTGGTCGGGAGTGGTGAGAATGGTATCGGACAGAA
>CAYZOK010000056.1:2986-5195 GCA_964480335.1 uncultured Candidatus Bathyarchaeia archaeon
CTGGCCACTCTGAAGGGCTTGATTGAAAAAGGCGTGTTAAAGGCGTAGGGTGGGGAATGGGCTCGTCGTAGCCACCCTTTAAGGACGAGATCGCTAGCCCCTCCCTCTCCTCTCCGCTTTCACCTTCTCGTATTCTGCCCAATTCCCGAGAAGCGCTCCCAGAATGCCGCAAACAAGGACGACGCCCACAGGGCCGAATAGGAGACCTATGGCTCCACCTGCAACCATTCCAGCAAAAGCTCCCGCACCAGAGGTTCTGACCTCTTCCTCTTTGCTACCGAAACAACGCCGTCTCTTCTCTCTAGCAGCGACCCACCGCTCTGCGACGCGGGAAATCCTGTCCATAGCATCGGAGATTCTGAAGAGGGTAATCGCGATGGCGTAACCAATAACCACGTAAAGCGCTTCCTGTGGGGTGAGCCCCAATCCCCTCCAAAACATCAGAACGACCAAAGGAGCGCCGTAGACGAGGCCCATCAAGTAGCCTCACCTCACGATCATTCCCACGAAGGGTGTTAAGCTTTCACGCAGTGTGAGGGGTTATTGTGTGACATCAGAAGCTCAGGCTGAAGCCTTAAACTGACTCAACCCCTTCCTCTTCTCCCGCAAGTAGTCGCCAGCTTCCCATAGGACGCCTATCGCTGCGAACGCCAGAGCGAGAGCTACGTAGCCGAGAATTGCGAAGTAGCCCCAGCGGATCTCGCGCCACGCAAAGACTAGGTGGAGAACGGCAGCGATCATGAAGACGGTAAGCCTGCTGGGCATGAGCATCCTCAGAGCTTGAGCTCTGCTGACTCTCTCGCTCATTAGCCCTGAATTGCCTGCAAACCTCTTTTCGCTTGCGGATCGCCAACCAATTATAGACGCCTGTCGTTACCGCAGCGGTGATGGAGCCAGCTCTAGTCATCTCGGTGGCTTCGCTGTGTGGTGTCGCCTGCGCCTTGGTCTACAACGCGTGCGAGTTCAGGAAGGTCGGAAAGGCGCTAGAGCTGATGATCAAGCAATCGGACGAGAGGCATCGAGCAACCATGGCTGAGTTCGAAGCTATGGCCAAGCGATCGGCTAAACGACATCAAGCCATAATGGCCGAGTTCGAAGCCATGGCTAAGCGCTCGGCTGAGCGGCATCAGGCTATGATGGCCGAATTCGAAAAAAGACATCGAGCCACCATGGCCGAATTTGAAGAAAGACATCGAACCATTATGGCTGAATTCGAAGCAGTGGATAAGCGGTCAGCTGAGAGACATCGAGACATAATGGCTGGGTTCGAACGATTGGCTGAGGAGCACCGAAGGACAGCCGAAATCCTAGATAGGATCGAGAGGCGGCTATCGGGAGAAGCCTAGATCTCCCCGTAACTCTCTTCGCTTGCGAAAGCTTGTGAAAAGCTGCTTCAGCAGAAGCCGATAAGTCATGTGCAGACCTACATAGTCACGGAAGCTTGGTCAGTTCGATCACATATTCGCCGATGTGGCTTCTCCAAGCTCTTGGCACTGTCATAGTCGTCCTCGGGTTGCTTTCGTTAGAGCAGGAGCTGGGGAGAAGGATGAAGTGGGGGATTATAGCAAGCGTCGCGCTAATCGCACTTGGATGCTTCTTTCTCTTCTCTGGCTTGCTGGCATTCAACCCAGAATTGAGAGAGTTATGGGAGGTAGGACAGCTTGCACTTGCTTTGCTTGGCGGTAGCTTTGCCGTTGCTAAAGCGGTTTTGTGGGCGATAACAAGGGCCGATTTCTACTGGATCTTCACGGGCGCCTTGAGGTCGGTGCTTGAGATCAAGGAGTCTGTGAGGAGCATGGAGAAAGCTGCGACTGCAGGAAAGGGCTCCTCTAAAGGTGACCCCGAAAGGGCGGAGAAGTGGCGAGCTCAAGGAGCTCGTCCCCTAGCTGGACTCGTCGGAGGTGGGTTGCTCGGCTGGGCTGTGGCGGGATCTTGGGGCGCGATTGTAGGCGCTCTGATCGTCTGTTTCTTGGCGCCTCTGCTGAAGCTGAAGAAGAGAGAAGGCGAAGGCGCTAGACTAGTCGCTGAGACGTTCTTCCATCTTGAGTGGAGGACTCTTGATAGCCACTATAGGTAGTCCCTTCATTCGCGAACGCCGATCGACCATAAGCTCTTTCGAACATGGCACGTGAGCTTCAGCTTTAACGGCACACCATACTAGGCATACAACAATCGGCATGCCGCGGATGCGATGGTGAAAGTGGCGAAG
>CAYZOK010000057.1:0-5186 GCA_964480335.1 uncultured Candidatus Bathyarchaeia archaeon
GATTTTCTTAGCTTCTCGCTCGGTCTCCCTCAACATTAGGATATCGCCAACCCGTATCGGACCTTTGACGTTCCTCGTTAAGATCCGTCCTTTGTCCTTGCCCTTGAGAATTCTAACCATGACTTGGATTATCTCGCCCGTAATTCCGGTTCGCTCTAAAATTTGGACGACTTCAGCTGGGGTAAGCCCCTCCCTAGAACTCACTTGGAGCCCACCTGCAGCTCTTCAAGCTTCGAGATTACTTCGGCCAGCATGTCGGCGGCTTCTCCGGGATCTACGATGCATGCTGATGCAGCAGCAACTTCGATCCCAGCAGCTTCTCCCAATTCGGTCTTGCTTGGGACATACACGAACGGTATCTTCCTTTCCTTGCAAAGGAAGGGGAGATGGGCGACCACTTCGGGAGGCTCGACATCTTCGGCTATCACCACGAGCCTCGCCAATCCCCGTTCAACGAACTTCGTGGTCTCGTTCGTGCCTCGCCTCACTCTTCCCGTCTCCTTTGCAACTCTCAGAGCCTTGTAGGTAAGCTCGACTAGCTCCTGAGGCACACCGAATTCCACGTAAGGCGCCTTGGACCTAGACATGGACTTCAAAGATGATTGAAGCCCTTGTCTTAAAGCTCACTACCCTGCTACGTATGCGAGAAGAAAGCGACGAATGGCTCTACGCTGTCTACGCGAACGAAGCCGAACCGCTCGAATTGGATTACATCACTGGGCTGCAGGGCTTTGCATTCATCTTCAACCAGTCCGCGAATTCTGGTGCCATCGGGCATTACGACAGTCGCTTCCACTCCAATTCCAACTGGAAGCCAGTGGAGTATGGGGGCCTTGAGCTTCCTAGCCTCTTCGACGCCCTCGCTATGAAATACGCCTCTGATCACCTCCCTTACCCTGCAAATTTGTGCATTGAAAAGTCCCATTAGACGAATTACCTGGCCAGGCTTGAGCTTAGCGACATCTTGCTTCGCGATTAAGACTTGAGCAACTCCATTAACTGGCTTCACGACAAGACTGCGGTATCCGCGCTCTCTGTAGTCGGGGTGTAGTGGAATCTCGGCCACGTATTCTCTTTCGACCTCCTCGATCACCATCTTGGCCGGATCTGCGACGAAGAAGTATCGATTAGCTGTAGGATCGACTATCTTACGGTTATGGGCGCAGAGATTCTCCCAGCTGATCTCGACATCAACGGGCTTGGATCCAATCTCCAAAACGAGCCTCCTGATAGCTTGAGCTGAGATTCCTCGTTGCCTCAGCGCTTTTAGGGTCGCAAGGCGCGGGTCGTCGTATCCCGTGTAGATGCCGCGCGCCACTCCCTCCTTGATCTTCGACTTACTGAGGACGGCATCTCTGACGCGGAGCCTGCCCAGATGTACGGTTTCCGGATAGGTCCAGTCTAAGTGCATATAGAGGTAGCGCTGCCTGACTTCGTTAGTCAGATGCTCTTTTCCACGAATTATGTGCGTCACCTCCATCAGATGGTCGTCGAGCCCGCAAGCGAGATTGTATAGCGGCCACACAGCGTATCGATCGCCCTCAAATGGATGGGGATATCTACTCGTGTCGATTATCCGCAAAGCTGGCCATTCTCGAACAGCGGGATTAGGGTGATTCAAGTCGGTCTTTATTCGCACAATGGCTTCCCCTTCTCGGTATAGGCCCTCAAGCATCCTGTCCCACCGATCCAGCGCTTCCTCAACCGCAAGATTGCGACAGGGGCAGGGTTGCCTTGCTAGCGCGAGCTGTCTGAAGCGCTCTCGCTTGCAGGCGCAGACGTAGGCATTACCGTCCTCAAGCAGCCGTCGCGTGTACTCATAGTAGATCGGCAACCTAGCACTTTGCCTGTACTCGGCATCCCACTCACATCCCAGCCAGAGCATGTCCTCGCGTATGTCCTCGTAGAACTCAGGCTCCGGTCTCTTGGTCTTAGGATCTGTATCTTCAAATCGCAGGAGGAAAAGTCCTTCGTACATTCTGGCATACTCGTAGCTCAAGACGAGCGCTCGCGCATTTCCGAGATGGAGCACGCAGTCAGGATTCGGGGAGAAGCGCGTAACGACCCGCTTGTACCTCTTGACGTTCGGCAATGGAGCTAGCAACGGTCGCGGCCCTTTCTCTTCTTCAAGAAGCTCAGGCCATCGCTCTTCAAGTTGGCATCTTTGTTCATCGAGCTTCAGCTGATTTACCCCTCTTACGACGCCCTCGATGTATGGGATCAGCTCCTTGACGCAAGCTCGTAAATCTGGTCTCTCGCCCAGCACCTTGCCCAGCACAGGCTCAGCCCTCGCCCGCCCTCCGTATTTCACAGCATTGAGTAGAGCATGCTTTAGGACGAGGTCGTAGATTTGCTCAAATAGCTTTCCCGCCATCTAGAATTCCCGAACGATAACGAAGTCGGCAAGCTCTAAAAGTGCACGCTTAGCTGTCACTTCAGGAAAAGCGTCGAGCTGAGCCTTCGCCTTTTGAACGAATTGGATGGACAGCTTCTTTGCATGCTCGAAGGCACCGGTAGCTCTTATGGCTTCGATCGCTTGTGCAACTTGCCCATCCGTGGCGTTGGGATTTCCCAGCACCTTCTGAATGGCCTCTCGCTCCTTCTTGGCTCCTGTTCTAAGTGCATGTATGACAAGTATGGTGCTCTTTCCTTCCTTCAGATCGGAGCCAACCGGCTTTCCAAGTTGCCTTTCTTTGCCGATCAGCCCTAGAACATCGTCCCGAATCTGGAATGCGAGTCCAAAGTTCCTTCCGAACACGCGCAATCGTTCGACCGAATCCTCATCAGCCCCTCCTAGGATGGCTCCAGAAGTCGCAGAGGCTTCGTAAAGAGCTGCTGTCTTGAGCGATATCATCTTGAAGTATTCATCCTCGGTGACCGCCTCCCTCCGTTCCGCAAACGAAAGGTCGAGAGCTTGGCCCTTGCAAATTGCTATCGCCGCCTTAGCTATCACGCCGATTACTTGCAAGAGTTTCTCACGAGGAACGCTCTCTGGAGTGCGCTCGACGATCACATGATAGACCATGGCGAAGAGCAAATCTCCAGCGTCGATGGCCATAGGCACGCCCCAAACTACGTGGACAGCTGAGACCCCCCGCCTTCTCTCATCACGATCCATGATGTCGTCGTGAATTAGCGTGAACGTGTGAAGCAACTCTAAGGCAGAAGCCGTCGGCAGTACGTGCCCCTCCTGCCCTCCGACAAGCTCGCATGCTTTAAGCGCTACGAAGGGCCTTAGTCTTTTACCACCAGCTTTTAGCAGGTGCAAGGCAGCTTTTCGAAGAACAGGTGGTAATTCCACTTGATCCAGAAGCTCGGTCAATAGCCCGTCGACCCTTTGCTTGCAGGCTTCTAATTCAGCGGCTAAGCACCTCATCGCTGGGCGAATCTGTGGACGCTAATTCCTCGAGCTTCAAGCCACTCTCGGCTTCTTCCTGTTATGACGACTGGAGCACATTGTAGGCTTTCGATTGAGGGGGAACCTGTGAGCAACATCGTAGCCTTGAGCTCCTCAAGAACTTGGTGTAAAAATGCGAGAACCTCATGCGCTCCTTTCGTGGCAGGCTTCAACAACGGATAGGCAAGCCCTGCTGCGTTAGCTCCTAGCGCAATTGACTTAGCCACATCCATTCCGCTTCTAACACCTCCAGTCGCTATCAAATCTGCATTCGTCGAAGCTTTCACCTCAATTATGCTTACGACCGTCGGGATTCCCCAATCCCAGAATGCCTTCCCGAGCCTCTCTCCGGCTTCGTCACCGAGCGAACGTGCCCTGAAGTATTCGACAGCTGACCAGCTCGTTCCTCCAGCTCCGCCTACGTCTATGCACTTAACTCCAGCCTCCTCTAGCTTCATGGCAACTTCTCTGCAAATTCCGGCTCCCGTCTCCTTCGCGATGATCGGAGCATCCAAGTTTTCGGCAACCTGTCTGATGGCTTCAAGAACGTCCCTAAAGTCCCTCTTGCCCTCTGCTTGCACGATCTCTTGCAGCGGATTCAGGTGGATGGCTAGAGCATCTGCCTCTACCATCTCGATGGCTCTGTGCGCGATTTCGACTCCGCCTTCGGCGATCTCGAGACATCCCAAGTTCGCTATTACGAATGCTGTGGAGGCTACCTCTCGCACGACTCTAAACGAATACTCCCATCGCTTGTCCTCGATCGCTATTCGCTGGCTTCCTACGCCTATCGCTATTCCAAGCTCCTCGGCGGCTTCCGCAAGAGCCTTGTTTATCCGAGTTCCCTTCTCAGTTCCGCCGGTCATGCTAGCTATCACAAGGGGGGCTCTGAGCTTGCGGCCTAGCAAAGTCGTGGCCAAGTCTATTTCCTCAATGCTGACCTCAGGAAGCGCTTTGTGGATAAACGCCACGTCTTCGAAACCCGGAGTCACTTTGGCTTGAACATCCTCCTGAAGGCAGACCTCGAGTTGATCTCGCTTTCGTTTGGCAGTGTTCATGGCGTCAGCCGAGTTCCGGTAACTTTTTCGCCTAGCAACGCCGCCCTCACGAGCCCTTCCTTCAGTCCGTTTACGATCAACACGTTGGTTCTCGAAACTATCGTCGCCATTTCGCGTATCTTGTTGATCATCCCTCCCGTTACGTCGATTCTGCTCGAAGGTCCTAGCTTGGCTTCTATTTCGCTCGCTGAGAATTCCTCGATAAGCTCGGCTCGAGGGTTAAGGCTAGGATCCTCAGTGTAGATCCCATCGACATCGACGCAAATTACAGCACGGCTAGCCTCTAGCTCACGGGCTAAGTATGAAACTATCTTATCGCCCGATACGATGGAAGCGCCATCTTCAACGTCAGGCACAATATCACCATAAAGTACGGGAACAAGGCCCATAGCCAACATCTGCCTCAGAGCCCTTAGACGAAATTCGACGATCTCGCCCCTCCTCATCGTGATCAAGGCTGAGGGCTGAACCTCGATGGCTGGCAGACCTGCACTAATCAAGGCATTGACTACTAGCCTGTTCAGCGCGACCATCGCTTGATGGATCCGGGAAAATCCCCCAGCTCTTACTCTGCTAATGCCGACCCCGTACTTCTTTGCCATGTAATGGCCGAAGGAGCCACCACCATGAACTATGAGTAGATTCTCGATGCGAGCTTCTGCGATCTCCCGCGCGATCCTCTTGATGGTTGCATGGTTAGGAGTCAGCGGCCTATCCTTTTCTGTGATCAC
>CAYZOK010000058.1:0-5162 GCA_964480335.1 uncultured Candidatus Bathyarchaeia archaeon
AAATCGTGTCGATGAACGTCAAGATAGGCTTGGAAGTCCATTGCCAGCTTACTGCTTTGAAGACTAAGCTGTTCTGCAGCTGCTCTGCCGATTACCGAGGCGAGGAGCCGAACACGCTTACCTGCCCGACCTGCCTTGGCTTGCCAGGCTCGCTGCCTGCTCTTAATGAAAAGGCAGTCGAGTACGCCATCATGGTTGCGCTTGCGCTTAACTCCAAAATAGCCAAGCACGTCGTGTTCTACCGCAAGAACTACTTCTATCCCGATATGCCGAAGAACTTTCAAATCAGCATGTATGATCGAGCCGGCGCCGAACCGCTAGGTAAAGATGGCTACCTCGACCTCATCGTCGAAGGAGAGCGAAAGCGCATCCGCATCAGGCGCATCCACTTAGAAGAGGATCCTGGACGCTTAGTGTACCCTGGCTCGATCGAAACCTCTCCATACACGCTCGTTGACTATAACAGGGCAGGAATCGCGCTACTCGAGATCGTGACCGAGCCTGACATGGAATCTCCTCGAGAAGCTCGCGAGTTTTGTAAGAAGTTGCGCTCCCTCTTGGAGCACCTCGGAGTGTCTGATGGCAGCTTAGAGGGTGCGATGAGATGCGACGCTAACATCTCGATCGAAGGGGGGCCTCGAGTTGAAGTGAAGAACATAACCTCATTCAAGGAAGTCGAGCGAGCGCTGAGCTTCGAGATAGCTAGGCAGCGTAGGCTAGCGAAGCGAGGAGTCTTGGTTAGGCGCGAGACTAGACACTGGGACGAGCGAAGGCGCGTAACCTTCTCAATGCGCATCAAGGAAGAGATCGCGGATTATCGGTACTTCCCCGAGCCGGATCTCGTACCTGTTGAAATAACAGACGAGATGTTGGAGCGGATACGAGAGATCATGCCCGAACTTCCGGATCAGCGAAGGAAGCGCTTCATTTACCAATACGGGTTGCCCGAGTACGATGCCGAGGTCCTGTCAAGCGACAAAGCGCTTGCTGACTTTTTCGAGGAATGCTTGCACTTCTACCGCAAACCGAAGATCGTGAGCAATTGGCTGATGGGTGACTTCCTGCGCTACGCCTACGAGTGCGGTCACGACGTGTCTGAGGTACCAATCGCCCCCAAGCAACTCACCCGCATGCTGAACCTCATAGACGATGGGACGATCAGCGGCAAGATAGCCAAGGTAGCTTTGCAAGAGATGATGAAGACCGGCAAAGACCCGGAGGTTATCGTCCGTGAGAAGGAGCTGGCTCGAATAGCCGATGTGGAGCGGCTCACAAGAATCGTCGAAAAAGTGTTTGCCGAAAATCCGCAAGCGGTTCAGGATGCCTTGGTGAAGGAGAAGGCAATCCACTTCTTGGTCGGCATAGTCATGAAGGAAACTCGAGGGAAAGCAGATCCCCAAATCGTTCAAGATGTCATCCGTAAGAGGCTAGCCCGGCTAGCCTCTAGCGAACACAAAGGCATTCAGGATAGCTAAGGTCGCGAAGATAGCCTCCTCTGTTCTGACGGTCTTGACGGCTTGCATCGGAACTGTATTGATCGTGAAATCGGCCACATCCTCAAGTTCGAGGCCTTCGCGCTCGAGAATCTCCTCAAGTCCTTCGAAAGGAGATCCGAATAAAATCAACGTCTTCCCGGCTTGGCGCCACCGTTTGGCCAGCTCGTCGAGGACCTCGGTTACCAGAGTTCCGTACCTCGAAGTTGCTATGACCAAGTCAGCTCTCGACATTTGAATGCAACGACCAAGCTCTCTCTTTATGAAGGTAACTTTGTAGCCCCAGTACTCCCTTAGGTCAGCTAATCTGGCTGGCACTACTTCAGGAATCCTCCCAGCCCTCACGATCTTCACAGTCACGCGCTTGCCTGCTTCGAGCGGCACCCGCGATACAGCGGGCTTCGGGAGACCTATGTCGATCCACGACCTAGCTCGATCCGTCTTCACAACAACGCCCTCGCGGAAGCTCCCTTCACTTATCCTTTCGCCTTGGAGCGGATGATGGGGGGTTCTCAGCGGAGGCAGAATTCCAACGTACTTCAGCCTAGGCCGCAACGGAAACAAGCGCTTGCGTAGGTACTGGGGAGTCTCCATGTATCGTAGGATGTCGGCTGCGAGCTCTCCTTCGCTAGCGTATTCCGGCTTGTCCAAGTAGATCAAGATCTCATTCATGCGAAAGATCGCTGCGGCTCTGCCGACTAGTCCGATCTTGAATGTTTTTTCGCGAAGGTGGGCTTCCTCGGCTGTATAAGAAGCCGGAATGGCCAGCGCGGTCAGCTTCATCTGTCAAGCTTAATTACGCGTATCAGCTTGTAAGCCGATGCGATGGGCCGAAAGTATCATGCTCCGAGGAGGGGTTCGCTTGCGTTTGGGCCCAGGAAGCGAGCTGCTAGACCTATCGCTCGAATAAGGGACTGGCCTAAGGTAGAGGCTGGACCCAAGCTCCTTGCATTCGGTGGGTACAAAGCTGGAATGACTTACGCCTGCGTGATCGAGACGAATCCGAATTCGCCTAACTATGGCAAGGATGTTGCCTGTGCTGTCACGATAATAGATGCCCCACCTATGATAGCCTGCGCCATTCGAGCGTATGAGAGGACGGATAACGGGTTGCGCACGCTGGGCGAAGTTTGGGCCAAGCTTCCCAAGAACCTGCTGGAGGATCTAGCCCGAGTGTTCGCGGTTCCTAAGACGAACTTCGATCCTGAGAAGAGGCTAGCTGAGCTTGAACGGAAACTAGACAGAATAGCCGAGATTCGAGTCGTTCTTTGCGCGCAGCCTAGGAAGGCTGGCGTGGGCAAGAAGAAACCGGAACTTATGGAGGTCAAGATAGGAGGGGGTACGGTAAAAGAGCAATTCGAGTATGCGAAGAACTTACTCGGCAAAGAGATCGGATCCGAAGAAGTGTTTAGGGAAGGCCAATACGTTGACATCATTTCGATAACGAAAGGCAAAGGATGGGCTGGGCCTGTCAAACGCTTTGGAATCAAGCTGCTCACACATAAGGCCAGGAAGGGCAGGCGAAAGCCTGGCACTCTCGGTCCTTGGCATCCCGCTCACGTGCTGTACACCGTCCCAAGGGCAGGACAACTCGGCTATCACCAGCGAACTGAGTACCGCAAGCTCATCCTTCGAATCGGATCGAACGGCGAAGAGGTAACTCCCAGAGGCGGATTTCCTCGCTACGGAGTTGTTAGAGGCTCTTACATCCTAGTCCAGGGCAGTGTGGCAGGCCACGTTAAGCGCTTCGTTAAGCTTCGGTACTCAATGCGGGCAAGCGAAGAGCCTGAGGTCAAGCCCAGGATCACGTTCATAATGAGGTGAAATGACGAGCAGGATTCCCGTCTTTGATCTAACCGGTAACGTTATGCGGAAAGTAGCCCTTCCTCGAGTCTTCGAAACGCCATACAGGCCAGATCTAATCCAACGCGCGGTTATCGCAATTCAATCGCACCGCCTCCAGCCTCAAGGTCGAGATATTCGCGCTGGCAAACGGACTACGGCGGAATCCTTGGGCGCTGGACATGGGCTGGCTCGAATTCCTCGCGTTAAAGGCTGGGGCTATCCAGCAGCTGGTCGGGGGGCTTTTGCGCCTGGAACGGTCGGCGGGAGACAGGCCTTTCCTCCCACCTCGCGGAAGGATGTATGGAAGAAGATTAACAAGAAGGAAAAGAGGCTGGCAACTAAGTCAGCAATAGCCGCTACGGCGGTGAAGGAGCTTGTTGCGAAGCGAGGTCACAACATAAACCAAGTTCCAAGCATTCCGCTCGTCGTCTCCGATGAATTCCAAGAGCTTAAGGCGACGAAAGAGGTTGTCGAAGCGTTTGAAAACCTGGGAGTTTGGCCCGATGTCGAGCGAGCTAAGGAAAAGACCAAGATTAGAGCTGGGAAGGGCAAAATGCGCGGTCGACGCTTGAAGAAGGCAAAGGGCCCCTTGGTTGTTGTAGCTGAAGACCGTGGAGTGGTAAGGGCTGCTTCAAACCTCCCTGGAGTCGACGTAATCGTGATCGAAAATTTGAATGTCGAACTTCTCGCTCCTGGCGCTCATGCAGGCAGGTTCACGATCTGGACTGAGTCCGCGTTCAAGAGGCTGGACGAGCTCTTCCCTTGAGCGATGAAGATTCACGAAGTGATCCTTTATCATCTGACGACGGAGGAAGCTGTCTCGTTAATCGAGAAGGAAAACAAGCTCGTGTTCATAGTTCACATCAAAGCTACTAAGCACGACATCAGGCGAGCCGTCGAGCAACTCTTCGATGTTAAGGTGCTCAAGGTGAATACGTTGATTACGCCGGACGGCAGAAAGAAGGCATACGTCAAGCTTAGGCCCGAATTTAAGGCGAGCGATCTAGCGATTGAGCTCGGAATTTTGTAGAATGGTCTTTTAGCGACCTATCGTCATTAGTTGGGTCGAGATGGGAAAGCGCATCATAGCTCAGCGAAGAGGTCGTGGTAGCCCTACGTTCAGAGCTCTAACTCACAAGCGCGTAGCGCCTTCTGTCTATCCCACTGTCAAGGGTTGCGTTGAAGGAATTCTCAGGGAAATTGTGCACGAGCCTGGTAGAGGGGCTCCGGTGGGCAGGATCGAGCTCGAAGACGGGCGAGAATTTCACATGGTCTTGCCCGAAGGAGTTGCCGAAGGGCAGAAGATACTAATCGGTGACGATGCGCCAGTCGAAGTTGGAAACGTTCTGCCCGTTGGAAGGATTCCAGAAGGGGTCCCGATCTGCAACATTGAGCGCAGGCCTTGTGACGGAGGAAAGCTCGTCAAATCGTCAGGAGCCTACGCGACTGTCTTGGCGCATGCTGCAGAAGGCGTGGTCGTGAAGTTGCCCTCTGGCAAGGCTACCACCCTCCATCCGATGTGCCGGGCTACGGTCGGAGTCATCGCTGGAGCTGGTCGAGTTGAGAAGCCGTTCTTGAGAGCCGGGAAAAAATTCCACTGGATGAGGGCGAAAGGGCGCTATTACCCGCGAGTTCGAGGAGTAGCTATGTATCCGGCCGCCCACCCCTTTGGCGGACACGCGCACAAGCCTACGACCGTCAGCCGACATGCTCCGCCCGGAGCTAAAGTCGGGCATATAGCCGCTAAGCGAACTGGGAGGAGGAAGAAGTAGCGAAAGTATCACCAACTAAAACCCTGACAGCGTATTCACGCGCCCCGCCATT
>CAYZOK010000059.1:0-2826 GCA_964480335.1 uncultured Candidatus Bathyarchaeia archaeon
AAGCGCGATATAAACCTGACAAGAGTTGAGTCTAGGCCTACCAAAAGGCGACCTTGGGAGTACGTCTTCTTCTTAGATTTCGAAGGACGCAGAGCCGACTCAGCATGCAGAGAGGCTCTGGAAGAGTTGAAGCAACGCACGACCTTCCTGAAGGTCTTAGGCTCTTATCCGAAGTGGAAGCCTTGCGAGGGCAGGTAATCACCATTGTAGGCGGCTATGGTCGGATGGGACGGCTTTTCGCTAGGATCTTCAAGCGTGATGGCTTTGACATCGTGATCTGTGGCCCACAGTTGCAGTCGGCTAGGAAAGCAGCTCGTGAACTGGGCGTCAAAAGCACCAGCATAGAGGAGGGAATTCGAAAAGCCGACACCATCTTGGTTTCGGTTCCGATCGAGAGCACGTACGTTGTTTGTAAGCAAGCTACTGAGATCATGCGCGAGGATGCCCTTTTGATCGACATAGCTTCCGTCAAGACGGGGGTCGCCGATAGGCTCTTCGATGAGCTCCCGAGGGGCGTGGATTATACAAGCATTCACCCTCTATTCAGACCCAACATCCGGACGCTGAGGGAGCGAAACGTGGTACTGATTGAAGGAAGTCGGGCTAAGGAGGAAGTCGCAAGCTATTTCAGGCGAAAGATGTGCAACGTAGTCATCATGGATGTTCGAGAGCACGACCGCGCCATGGCTCTGCTGCAAGTGGTCCACCATTTCGCCCTGCTCTCATACCTGAAGCTCTTGGAGAAGGAGTTAGGCGAGAGAGGGCTATCTGGACTGTCGCCTGAATCGCTTAAGATGAGTTTAAGAACGGCAAGGCGACTGGCCAGATCCAGAGTCGTCGAGTCGATAAGGCGGGAAAATCCGCATGCCGATGAAGCTATACGGCTGTACTTGCGTTTGCTAAGTCGGCAAGCTTGAGCACGAAGCAGCTCATCATGCTACCAGGCCCCACGAACGTGCCCGATGATGTTTGGCGAGCGATGAGCGAGAGGCCGATAATCAACCACCGCGGGTCGGAGTTCCGCGCCTTGTACCGAACCATCGTCGAGAAGGCTAAGCAAGTCTTCCTGACCGAGAGCGATCTGTACATTCTGACATCGTCCGGAACCGGAGGAATAGAGTGCGCTATAAGCAATGTCGTAAAGCCTGGCGACAAGGTGATCGTGACCGAATTCGGCATTTTCGGAGAGAGGATAGCCGATTCCGTCAAACGCTACGGCGGGAAAGTAGTCAGCGTCAAGGCGCCGTACGGCGAGGCTCCTCGTCCCGATGATGTCAGGGAGGCCGTCGAACGAGCTGGCAACGTGAAAATGGTCGCAGTAGTTTACAACGAAACCTCTACAGGAGTCAAACTGCCCGAGCTCTGTGAGATAGGCGAAATAACCGAAGATGCTGGGGCGATTTTCTTCGTTGATGCCATCTCGATCTTAGGCGGCGACGAGCTCCGCACAGATGACTGGAGCGTTGATATCTGCGTTACGGGAAGCCAGAAGTGCTTAGCTTGCCCTCCGGGTCTCGCTTTGATCTCGGTCAGCGAGAAGGCATGGGAAGCTATCGATGCGAAGCCGAACAGTCCCCTCTACTTCGACTTAGTCCGCTACAAGCGCTACTTCGAGGAGCATTCAGAAACCCCCTTCACGCCAGCTGTTCCGCTTTTTTACGCTCTGGACAGGGGTCTGTCGCTAATTCTCGAGGAGGGGCTGGATAAGCGCATCGAGAGGCACAGAAAGTGCGCGAGAGCCTTCTATCGAGCTGTCGAAGCAATGAAGCTTTCTCTCTTCGCCAAGCGTGAGTTCAGATCGCCTACAGTCATCGCGATTAACGCTCCTGAAGGCTTTGACGGTGACAAGATACGTGAGATTACGCGCGCCAAGTACGGCGTCGTTATGGCGGGCGGCTTTGGCGAATACAGGAAGAGCATGATCAGGATAGGGTCTATGGGAATCATATCGAAGCGAGAAGTGCACGCATGCGTTAACGCGCTCGGAAAATCTTTGCAAGAGCTTGAAGTTGACATCGATTTGGAAGCTGGTATTCAAGCATTAGATCAAGAGTTTTCAACTTAGGCGGCTCGGCGCCGTCATACTCCTCATCCAGCGTCGGAGCAGGTCAGTCACCTCATCGCCGATGAAAGAATTCCGATCGGATTTATCAAGCATTCTCTTTTCGAGAAGGTTAAAATTGGTACGGATTTCTGCTATAGCGGCTTATGCAAGTACGATCTACGTACAGAGAGAGCTATTTCTTGATCCGCGCACCAACCCATACAACGCCGGAGCCAGCCTAAGGGATCGTATTGTCCACCTCCTTGATACAACTTTGCGCGAAGGTGAACAAGCCCCAAGCGTGTCTTTCACTCGAGGGCAGAAGCTCCAGCTAGCTTGGATGCTGGATCGCTTCGGAGTCGACGTGATCGAGGTCAGCCCATCGTAACGCCAGAGCATGAAGAGGTCTGCAGATCGCTAGCAAGCAGTGGGTTGCGCGCCGAGATTCTCGCCCACCTGCGATGCCTTAGAGAGGACGTCGATGTAGCGCTTCGATGCGATGTCCACTGGATCGCGGTGTTCCTGTCAGTTTCCGACGTGCATCTAAGAGCCAAGCTTGGGTTGAAACGCGAGCAAGCAGTCGAGAAGGCGGTAGCTATAGTCGAGCATGCGAAGGCGCATGGGCTCAATGTTCGGTTTAGCGCCGAGGATGCCAGCAGGGCATCCAGACTTCCTCCAAAGGATCTGCAGAGCTGCTGAAGAAGCTGGAGCTGATCGGATAAGCGTAACCGACACGGTGGGCATCATGATGCCTCAAGGAATGTATAGGTTGGTGAAAACTG
>CAYZOK010000059.1:2926-5056 GCA_964480335.1 uncultured Candidatus Bathyarchaeia archaeon
CTGGGGTCGAGGCTGGAGCCGATCAGATTCACGTGAGCATTGATGGGATAGGTGAGCGAGTCGGCCTTCCATCGCTAGCTGAAGCGACGATGGCGCTGTTGCTCAGAGGAGCTCGGCTCGAAGTTCGAACGGAGATGCTATGCGAGCTTTCGCAGTTCGTTTCTTCTTATACAGGAATTCCGACTCCTGAGTTCAAGCCGATCGTCGGCCGAAACGCCTTCAGGCACAAAAGCGGCATGCACATCGCAGCTATCTTGCGCGATCCCCGAACCTACGAAACCATTCGATCCGAAGACAATCGGGCAACGACGCCGGGTAGTCTTCGGCGAGTGCTCGGGGAAGCATGCTGCCGCCTTCCTCCTTGACTCGCTAGGGGTGAGGATAACTCCTGAAGAAGCAGAACGTGTAGCTCGCAGGCTGAAAGTCCTTAGGCGAGGCGACCTATTCGAGCTGGAGCTAGCTTGATTAAGCTTCTCGACATTCCTGCAAGACCTCTTGAAGCCGTCTTCATCAGGAGGGCTACGCGCTTCACGCTTCGCGTTCTCATCGACGGGAAGGAGCAGCTAGCTTATCTTGCCAATCCGGGCAGGCTCGAGGAAGTTCTGACGAAGGGTCGCACCTTCCTCTTACTCCCGCAAAAGAGGATCAAGCGAAGGACCTCATTCGATGTCTTCGCAGCAAAGCTGAACTCATTTTTCGTCACGCTTCGCTCGGCTTTCGCAAATGATCTTTTTGAGGCAGCGATCTTGAGAGGCGCGCTTCCCAGCTTTGCAGGTTATTCGATCGTCGGAAGAGAGGTTGAGGTTGGAAGCCGCAAGCGCCTCGACTTTGTTCTCGAAGGGGAAGGTCAACGATTGCTGGTCGAGGTAAAGTCGTGCACATATGTGGAAAACGGCGTAGCCAGATTCCCCGACTGCCCAACTAGGCGTGGGCGAGAACATGTGCGTGCTTTAGCAGATGCTACGCGGCGTGGGAAAAAGTGTTGCTTAGTATTCGTTGTCCAAAGACCTGACGCGAATTCTTTCATGCTATTTAAGGAGATGGATCCTGAATTTGCTCAGCTTCTTCGCGAGGCTCAGAGAGCAGGGCTTTCCATCAAAGCTTTTTCAACAATGTATGATGCAAGCTCAAACGCCGTCTATATGTTGAAGCCATCCTTGCCGATCAAGCTATAACTTTTTAAAAGAATATGATCCTGTACTAGGAGTTGGCTGAAGAAGCTATTGTTGAAGACTACCTTACGCGCGGGCTTTCAATAAAGGAAATCTGTAGAAAGCATCGAATTAGCCCTCATCGCGTGTACTATATACTGGGAAAGCATCATGTCACCATTGGGCGCGGCGCTAGAGGCCCCCTCGGAATGATGGCGAGGGTGTACAAGAATAGAGTAGTAATTGGGAAAGCCGTGGTTGATCAGCTAAAGCTGAAGCCTGGAACGCGATATCGAATCTCAATTCTGAAGAAAGCACCCATCGAGCTCAGGCTGGAGCCGGCATCTTAAAGGCGCTTAACGACATCTTCGCGGATTCCGCCCGTTCCAAGGAACGCTGGGACTACCCTGAGGTCTTTCGCGTTTACTATCGCATCAGCTTCTTTCTTCAGCAGCTTCTTGGGGTTAAATCCGATTCCCAGCCCGACATCCTTTACGATCAGCAAGTCATTGGCTCCATCTCCGACCGCCGTGCACTCGATGAGTGAGATCCCCTCCTTTTCAGCTACCACCTTCAACAAGTCGAGCTTGGATTTGGGGTCGAGGACTTGTCCACGCACTTCGCCGGTTAGCTTACCATCCTCCACGACGAGCTCGTTTGCGAAGACGTAGTCGAAGCCTAGCTTGCGAGCTATTCTCTCAGCCACGACGTCGAAGCTTCCGGTTATCAGCACAGTTATGTAGCCAGCTCGCTTTAGCTCGGACAACAGCTCGTAAGCTCCTGGTATGATGGGCAAGCGATCTGCGAGCTTCTCGACCTCCTCGACCGGCAGTCCCCTGAGGGGCTTGACCCTTTCCTCGAGCGCCGTCTTGAAGTCGATCCTGCCTTCCATGGCTTTCTTGGTCACCTCCCGAACTTGTTTCTCGACTCCAGCAAGCTTGGCGAGCTCGATTATTACTTCGGCATCAACGAGTGTGCT
>CAYZOK010000060.1:0-5026 GCA_964480335.1 uncultured Candidatus Bathyarchaeia archaeon
CGCCCCACAAAGGGTGCTGCTGAGCGAAGCCCTCGCGTTGATAAAGGCCGCAACGGGCGACATAGCAGAAGCCCTTCGCTTACTCAACGCTACCATAGTTGACATAAGCGGTGATGTCGTCACCCTCGTGACAGATCTGGGCCTGATCAAAGTCGATGTTAGCGACATCAAGCCTAGGATACATCGAATGGAGGGCGATACCGCTTACATCAAGACGACAGTCGGCGACATCTCCGGAAGAGTTGTGGAGATAGAGGGGCGGACGGCGACTATCGAGACGGATGTCGGAACAATCTTAGTCGAGCTACCGGAAGAAATCAGGGAAGTCAAAGAGGCATTGCTCCCACCGACTACTGCAGCTGCAGCTCTCTCAGCTATCGCAGTCGCGCTGATCCTATTGGCAGTCTTTATGGTCAGAAGGCTGAGGAGCTAGTCTCGACAAGCAGACTGACGAACCCTATCTCCTTCGTTACGGGATCGTGTCGCACCAACCCCCGATCTGTAAGCTTCAGTTCAGGTATGACCGAAAGGGCGAGGAACGACATCGTCATGAAGGGCTCCGTCAGCTTGCAGCCGAGTCGTCTAGCAGCTTCGTGAAGCCTCTCAAGTTGAGTCGCAACCTCGTTGATCGATCTGTCGCTCATCAATCCTGCGACAGGTAGCGGCAAGGTAGCTAAGATCGATTTCTGATCCGCTACCACGACTCCACCTCCTAAGTGAACGACTTCTCCGATAGCCGCGGCTAAGCTAGCCCGATCCGCACCGACTCCAACTATGTTGTGGCTGTCGTGGGCGACGCTAGATGCTAGAGCACCTCTTCGTAAGCCGAATCCCCGGACGAATCCGAGCCCTACGTTCCCGGTCGCTCTATGCCGCTCGACGACAGCGCCCATTAGGACATCCCGACGAGGATCTGGCTCTACTGAGCCTTCTATCACGGGCATGTCTACCTCCTCGCATCGGGTGACGATGCTACCATCTTCGACGCGTATCGCTCGAGCGGTGACTTCCCTGGCTCCCGCCGGGGCTTTGATGCTTAGGTCGTCGGCATCCGGCACCCTCTTCAAGTTCATCGTTCTGCGAGCCCTTTCAGGAGCCTTCCATCGAGAGATCTCGATGACTAGCTTCCCCCGCCTCGCTGCGATCTCTCCAGCCGCGATCGTCGTCTCGACATCAACGCGCTCCAGATTCCTCAATAGTACTATGTTGGCCTTCAACCCGGGCGCGATCACGCCCACCTCGTCGTCAAACCTGAAGTAGGTTGCCGTGTTGATGGTAGCCATCTGAATTGCTTCAACGGGATCGCATCCGGACTCGATCGCTCTTCTGACGAGAGCGTCGACATGGCCCTTCAGCAGGCTGATCGGACTTACATCATCTGACGCAAGCATAATCCGTCGCGTGTCGAGATCGCGCCCTTTGGCCATTCGAACTATTGGCGCCAAATTCTCGGTGACCGTGCCTTTTCGAGCGACTATCCACATGCCAAGCCTCAGCTTCTCTAGTGCTTCGTCGGTACCCACACACTCGTGATCAGAGTGAACGCCCGCAGCCAAGTAGCTGCATAGCGCGTCTCCCCTCAACATCGGCGCATGACCATTAACTCGCTTGCGTAACCTCTTGGCAGCCTCGATTTTGGCCATGACAACGCGATCTCGCATGAGTACTCCGGGAAAATTCATCATCTCGGCCAGCGCGATTGCTCGCGTCTCCTTTAGCAACGCCGCTACGTCGCTGGGATCCAATTCGGCTCCAGATGTTTCGAAGCTAGGCGCTGCCGGGACACAGCTTGGAACCGTGATGTAAACGTCCAGCGGTAAGCCTTCGCTTTCGCGGAGGAATAGCTTCACGCCATAGGCGCCCAGAACGTTGGCGATTTCGTGCGGGTCGATGATTATGCACGTCGTCCCGTGAGGCAACGCCGCTCTCGCGAACTCGGTGACCGTAACCATACTACTCTCAACGTGCAAGTGCGCATCGATGAAGCCCGGGCAGGCGTACAGCTCGCCTTTTGCATCTATAACTTCGGTAGAGCCCGTCAACAGCTCCTCAACAGCTCCCACGCGAATTATCCTCCCATGCCTGATCGCGATCGAGCTTGGAACTACCTCGCGAGTGCAGACGTTTACTACCTGAACATTAAGAATCGCTAAGTCGGCTGACATCAATTGCACTTTGAGGTTACTGTTAAAATAAGCTGGAAGCATTCCGAATCGACGGCTGTGGTCGAGGTAAGGCGCGAGAGCTGGCAGCGGAACTTCGGCGAATGGTTTCGTACAGTCCTATCTGAGGCTGGAATAATCGACTACCGATATCCCATCAAAGGATGCGGAACTTGGCTTCCGTACGGCTTCAAGCTAAGAAAGCTTGTGCTGGATGCCGTGCGCGAGGAGCTCGATCGGGCGGGACATCAAGAGGTTCTATTCCCTTTGCTGATACCGGAGGACTTCCTAGCCAGGGAGGCTGAGCACGTCAAGAGCTTTGAGGGAGAGTCCTTTTGGATCACGCGAGCTGGCCATCGAGAGCTCAGCTCGAAGCTAGCGCTCCGGCCCACGAGCGAGGCTGCGATCACTCCGATGGTAAAGCTGTGGGCAAAGTCGCATGCCCAACTTCCGATGAAGCTGTACCAGATCGTCAGCATGTTTCGCTACGAAACGAAGGCCACGAGGCCTCTACTGAGGGTTCGCGAAGTGACGACGTTCAAAGAGGCGCATACCTTTCATGCAACTCACGATGAAGCGCTGGCGCAAATTCGCAAGGCAACCCAGATCTACAAGCGGATCTTCACCAAGCTGCGGATTCCGCACGTCATCTCCCAGAGACCTGCTTGGGACAAATTTCCGGGCGCTGAGGTATCGATAGCCTTCGACACGGTAATGCCCGATGGAAGAGCCCTTCAAATAGGGACAGTTCACGACCTAGGGCAACGATTCTCTCGCGCTTTCGATGCTACCTTCGAGGCGATCGATGGAAAGCAGGAATTCTACTGGCAGACCAGCTACGGAATCTCAGAGCGGGTGATCGCCTCAATCGTTGCCATGCATGGAGATGATCACGGCGCGGTTCTGCCTCCTTCCGTAGCTCCGATTCAGGTAGTAGCGGTTCCGGTGATCTACAGGGGGCTCAAGCGAGCTGTGCTAAAAGCGTGCAAGCAGGTCATCGAAAGGCTTGAGCAAGCAGGATTGCGCGCGGAAGCCGATCTGCGCGAAGGGCTGACCCCTGGAGCCAAGTTCTACGGGTGGGAGATGAAGGGAGTTCCGCTGCGGATTGAAATAGGTCCTCGCGATATCGCCGAAGGAACCGTTACGCTAGTCAAGCGGCATGACCTGAGCAGATCCACGTGCAAGTCTGAGGAAGCCGTCCAAGCCGTCAAGAAGGCGCTGCAGGAGATCGAGAACGAGCTTTGGAAGCGAAGCCTCCTTTGGTTTAGGCAGAGGGTAAGCCGAGCCAAGACGCTCAAAGAAGCGCGCGAAGCTCTGGCGCGAAAGCAAGGCATAGTGCAACTTCCTTGGTGCGGGAACGAAGAGTGCGGCTTGTCGATGGAGGAGAAGGTTGGAGCCAGCGTTTTGGGAAGGGCGCTCGATGCGAGGCTAATCGATGCTCCTTGCCCTGTCTGCAAGGGAAAGCCTGAAGCCGTAATCCGGCTGGCTAAGAAGTACTAACCAGCTCGACCTCGTCCAGAACCCTTTCTGCCCGCTCGTAGATATCGGATCTGGCCCTCTTCACGCTAGGCCCTCTAGTCTCGACAAGCGCTGACGCTACGGCTGAGCCGACGGCTATACTCCAGATCGGATCTTGCCCTCGGGCATACTCGGCCATGAACGCTCCCATAAGGGCATCTCCGGCTCCGGTGCAGTCGGCTACGTCTGCTACTTCGAATGCGGGAATTCTGTACAGCCGTCCTTCTACTAGGGCCAAGGTTCCCTGCATGCCGATGGTCGCCATGACGATCGTAGGACCGAGCTTGTGAATATTCTTCAAAGCCTTCCGCAAGCCTTGAATGCCTGTAGCAGCTCTGAGCTCGGTTGCGGAGCCCTTGGCTATGTTCACAAGCTCGAAGAAGCTGGCTGGTACGCGCTTTCGCTCGACGACTCTGCCCTCCTCGAAGTCGCGGACTAGACCTTGAACGTCTAATGAGACCAGGTCGCAGCTCTCTCGTACTCGTTTGGCGACCTCGATTGCTATCTCCCCAGCCACCGGTCCTAGGTGGAATGCGTCAGCTTCTGAGACGACATCAACAGGCTCTATGTCATCTCCCCTGCTGACTGAGCGCAGCTCTCGGGCTTCGCCCTTGTACCTCAAGACAAAATGCGTGGTCGACTTACCGATCTTGAACGGCAAGAGATCCAAGCCGAGATTCCTTGCCTGCGCTTCGAGTTCTGGAGGAAAATCGCGACCTATCCTCGTGACGACCGTCACATCAGCACCCATCAGTTTGGCGGCGAGGGAAGCGTAGACTACGGTTCCGCCTATAGAGCGCCAAGCTTCGCCATCGACGTAAACATCATCGATCGTGCAATGTCCGACGAAGCATATTCGAGACAATGCCAATTTCAATAGGAAGCAAGCTCCTTTTGAAGCGCGAAGCGGCTCCTAGCAATTCTTCTCCTGTTTTGCCTTCTTCCCGCTCCTCCGTCAAGCGCCCAAATCGAGCTAGAGCGCCACGTGATTCGCCACTTTGAGTTTCGCGTATACGATCGCGAGGTGTCGCTTTCGGTTTTGACCCCGCCTTGGCTATACGAGTACTACTCCTAGAAGTCTCGCACAGTGCTCTCCCATGAAGAGTTAGCCCGCTTCGTAACACCCGACTCTGTGAAGCCGATTGCAGATGTGCTAAGGCGGTTGTTTAGGGACGATGAAGACTTCGCGAATGCGGTGCTAGCGTTTGTCTTTCAGCTTCCTTACGTCAATACTACGCGAACTTATGCCTACACGCTGTATCCAGTCGAAACCCTCATCGAATCTGGGGTTTGCGACGAGCATGCGCTGCTTGCTGCCTCTATTATGAAGGCTGGCGGTCTGCGAG
>CAYZOK010000061.1:0-4903 GCA_964480335.1 uncultured Candidatus Bathyarchaeia archaeon
GCGCCTCTCCTGTCTCAAGAAAGTTTGGCTCACCATCTACACAGGGTTACCTGCGCTCCTAGTTTTTTCAAATCTAGGAAGAAATTGGGATACGACTTTCGGATGGAATCAGCGTTCATTAACAGAGTTTCGCCTTTAGCTGCCAAGGCGACGACGGCGCACATCATCGCGATCCTGTGATCTCCCCAAGAGTCAACACTCGCTCCTCGAATTCTCGCCGGACCTCGAATTCTGATCTCGTTACGAAGTGCTCTTGCCTCCACGCCCATCTTCCTGAGCTCTGAGCATATAGCGGCTGGGCGATCGCATTCCTTGGTCCTCAGCCTCTTAACGCCTGTGATCACACTTTCCCCTTCGGCAAGGCATGCCAGCGCCGCTACGACCGGAACTAGGTCGGGCGCATCTCGCGCATCAAACGTGATCGCGCGCAGCTTTTCGGCAGACTCGACCTCAACTCGATCTTCGCGACAAGTGAGGGATGCTCCCATGCGCTCTAGCACGTAGAGGATTGCCCTATCAGCTTGCAAGCTACGCATGTTCAGATTTTCGATCTTGATCGACGAGCGCGTGGTAACTGCTGCTGCCAGTATGAACGCAGCGCTAGACCAATCGCCTTCGATTCTGTGGTGGCGAGGCTCGTACCTCTGCCCCCCGCGGACGAAAAACCACTCAAAGTTCCGACCTTCAACTTCTATGCCGTGCTTGGCCAGAATGTACGCTGTCATCGCGACATAAGGTCTTGAGTGTAGGGGGCTCGTCAGCTCAATCTCAAGCCCGCGGCTGGTAAGCGGTCCAGCGAACAGCAGACCCGAGAGGAACTGCGAAGATAAGCTTCCAAGAAGCCTCACGCGCCCTCCTTCTATCCCTCCTTGGCCAAACACCACGATAGGCGGCTTGAACCCGCTCTTGACCGCGTAAGCGTAAACTCCCAGTTGCTCTAGCAAGTTTATCAGCGGCTTCATGGGTCTTCTCCTGAGCGATCTCTTCGCTCCGAAGATAACTACGCTGGGCGCGAAAGCTGCGATCGGCCCTAGAAACCTGAGAGTAGACGCAGATTCCCGACAGTCTACCACGCTCTTGGGAGCTTCGGGCTTTGGGCTTCCCTCAACGATGAGTCTGTCCTTCCTAAGCACTATGGTGGCTCCAAGTAGCTTGCAAGCCTCCATTGTGGCTTCTGTGTCATCCGCTATCAGGGGATCCTCAACCACAGAGTGCCCTTCAGCTAAAGATGAGGCGATTATGGCGCGATGGGTGAAGGACTTGGACGGAGGCGCCCGTACTACTCCTTCAAGCTCGGAAGGTTTGATGAGAGCGAGACCTCGCATAAGCTACGCTTCCACATAATGCGAAGGCCACATTTAGGGCAATGCAATCCAAGAAACCTATCTATTTCCCAGCGTAATCGCGAATTACAAACCGGGCAGACTAGGGCTACCAATTCCCGTATGCAACTGCGCGCAAATCTTCTGAAGCAAACATCCATGCAAGGGTTTCTGTCATTAGTGATGGACGAAACTAAAAACTCCCGAATAGAAATGTAGTTATTACAAACTTGAGGTATTATGTGTTACAAACTCCTAAACTTGTTCAAAAATGTACACTTCTTCCTCGTAAATGCGATCATTAACTTTACTATTGGGCGGGAGGATCTTCAACTTCCTGTCTCTGATAAGGGAGCTAAGTTGCTTGGTTGCTTTTTGGAGATCTTGCTCGGCCAGTATTTCGATAGGCGCTTCTAACTTCAGCAAGCGGCCTGGTACGACATGTCTTGTTGACCTTGGTGGAAACAACTTGCCGGATAATGCTCCATCAACTATAGCTCGCTTGTCGACAGGCGGTGTTGCCAGAACTAAATCAATGCGCCCTTCGCTCAACTGCTCGGTAGCGCTTGCCGGATCCGCATCTGCTAAGCGCGCTCCAAGACTCGCTAACGATTTCTCAACTTGCCGAACGCACTCGTAGTTTTCCCAGATGCCAGCTGCGAGCTGAAATCCTAGACTCCAGGTTGAAGCGACTACAGCACATGCAATTTCTCCCTTCTCGACCTTCTGCAAGGCGTCTTCTGGCACGATGCTTTCAAATTTTAGGTCCTTCCGCCTAAACTCCAACTCGAGAACCTCGCGCATAGGTGGAGGTGTTATGACCTTGTACCAACGGTCAACGCGAATCGCTGGACTGGCATAATCGACCAAGCACGCTGGGATCCATCGCAGGCCAAGCCGTCTAGCCGCCTCTACGCGGTGAGTTCCATCCAGAACAACAGCCGAATTCCTGTCGACAACTATCGGATGGCGCATAACCCTCGTAGCTAACAAGCTGTCTACGACATCGAGGAGCTCCTCGGCAAATACCTCCTCGTGTAAGCGCAGTTTAGCCGCATCTACCAGGCGAAGCTCGACTTCGAGACCCTTATGCTGGACTCGAAGCAGTTCCGGAAATTCCTCTAGCATCGACGCGGAGAAGCTGAATGACCTCCTTAAATGATGCGTCTTCTAGCGCTTCGCCCACTTCTTGATTTCGGCTTTGTACCACCCGACAGCAGGATCGCCGTGGTAGAGGGCTTTCAGGTCTTCTTCTAGCTTTTCAGGTTCGATTATAACCATCCAGCCCCTCCCGTAGGGATCTTCGTGAACTAGCTTGGGATTCTTCTTGAGCTCTTCGTTGACTTCAACTATAGTCCCGCTCACTGGAGCCTTGACAGTTCCGACCCACTTACCTGTCTCCAGACTTCCGATTGGCTTTCCCTGCTCAACTTTAGTTTTCGGCTTCCTCAGCGAGATGAAGAGAAGCTTGCCCATGTTCGCTTGCATCAGATCGGTGATGCCAACTCGAACAAGATTGTCTTCAACCCTAGCCCAGCTGTGATCCCTCCAGTAGTGCAGCTCGTCGGGAAGCTCGTAGCCTTCTACCTTGACCGACTTGATAACGTTCGCTTAAGCTGATTTTGACTTTTCTAGAGCTTGAACCCGGTCTGTACCTTGATGACGTTCGTCACTATGGTGACAACAGAATCTCGCACGCCTTCGATAAGCTGAATTCTGTGCGCAAGATCATTGAGCTGATCCGTTCCGCGAAGATGGGCCATCGCAAGGACGTTGTGCTCGCCAGTGTGCTGGAAGAGATGGTCGATTTCTTCCATCGCAGCAAGTTGCTTTATAGCGTCTTCGAAGAGGGCAGGATCCAGCTTGAGGAAGAACAACGCGATCAGTGGATATCCTATCTTACGCGGATCAAGGATTGCTACCAGCTTCGTGATTACGCCCTGCTCGAGGAGCCTCTTGAAGCGGAAGCGAACAGTCGACTCGCTTAGATTCAACTTGTTTGCAATATCTATGAACGACGATCGAGCATCCTGTTGCAATGCATTCAGGATAGCTCTGTCGATTCTATCTAGCTTAACTGACAATCCAAAGGATTGATCGGCAGCCATCTTTCAAATGTTTCGCGATCTGGAGTCTGTCTGAGGAAGTTGTTAGTTAGAACCACACGCTTTGCTCCTAGGCCTGTCGCGAAAAAGCTTGCAGAACTCCTTAATGCCCGGATAATCGCGAAGACGTTCGTGCCGATCTACACGCACCAGAGTTGGTAAGGCATAACTAGTGCGCCACGATGGAGTGAGCCATCACCATCAGGGTCCCCGTTCCAAAGACATGTGCGAACCTGCACCGTCTACCGCGAAGAGACCTGGGAGCATTCACAGGATTTCTCCCAGCTTTCCGCTACCATGTTGTATTAGAACAAGTTTACTCATCGTTAGCCTCGTATAGGCAAGCTGGATCTTCGCCTAGGTAATCCCCATATGCGTAGAACGCCCTTATCCTGCAACCTCCGCAAACATCGCGGTAATCGCATCGTCCACATTTACCTTTAAGAGCGCTTCGATCTCGTAGCACCCTCAGAAGCGGACTCTCAGGCTTTAACCAGATTTCCTTCAGGCTCGAATCGCGAATATTGCCCACTACTACCTCACTCATAAACTGACAAGGGTGCACTGTGCCTTCCGGCCCGATGCCACAGATCTTGGTTCCAGCCGAGCACCCTCCAGCAGCCCTCAGGAGTTCTCGCACGATCTTCCGCACCTCGTTTTCTCCACCATCTCGAAGCATTTCAAGGAGGTACACGCCATCCATCGGCCCATCGGCTGTAATAATCTCGACTTCCCGATGCCTCCTCGATTTCTCCACAAGAAATTCGAAAAGGCGCCGTCGTTGCGCCTTGCGTAGGTCGATTCTCATGAGGTGCTCTCCTCTACCCGAGGGGACTAGGTAGTAAATGCAGAACCGAGTAACTTCAAGCCTTAGTGCTAGATCGAATATTTGCGGCAAGTCGTCGAAGTTGTAGCTAGAAATGGTCACGCGAATGCCGACGGGAATTCCTTCTGATAGACAAGCTCGTATGCCGCCTATAGCCATCTCAAAGGCTCCAGGAACTCCTCTGAAATTGTCGTGAATCTGGGGCGACGAGCCATCTAGGCTTATTCCGACGTAACGGACTCCAGCTTCCTTCAGCTTTCGTGCTCGATGCTTGTCAATAAGCGTACCATTACTGCTTATGATGACTTTGAGACCGCGATCGACTGCAAATCGAGCTAGCTCGTAGATATCGTCTCGAAGGAGAGGTTCCCCTCCTGTGAATCCAAGCAGCGGAGAACCAAGTTCTGCGGCTTCTTCTATAAGTTGCCTGCCTTCCTCGGTTGTCAGCTCATTTGGCAGTTTTGACTCCGCATTTAAGTAGCAGTGTATACACCCGAGGTTGCAGGCATTCGTGCAGTTCCACATCACGATAGGCCTTCTCTCGCTAGAGAATCTCAGCAGATAGGGCTCCAGTCGCTCTAGCGGCTCTTCTCTAGCCTTCAAAATCCGCGAAACCGTTCCTAGCCCTCCAAGCAAGACCGAGAAGTTGA
>CAYZOK010000062.1:0-4766 GCA_964480335.1 uncultured Candidatus Bathyarchaeia archaeon
AGGGCCGCCGCGGGGAATTGAACCCCGCCTCCTGGCTCCACAGGCCAGTGCGCTAACCGCTACGCTACGGCGGCCACACTTGTTTACGACGCGTGGTTGAGCTTTAGGGATTCTGGTACGGTAGAACCTAAAAATTGGCACTTGTGCTAGCATTAGAACGGGCCGGTAGTTCAGTCCGGAAGAATGCCCGGTTTGCACCCGGGAGGTCGCGGGTTCGAATCCCGCCCGGTCCATTTTTGAATCCGACTTCAAATTCGAACTGATTGACTTGGTCAACATCGCCTTCCTAGGGACTGGGGGAGGACGATTTTGCATGACCACGCAATCCCGCTGGACCGGAGGGATTCGCCTCTACACCGATGGCTTCCACGCCCACCTAGATCCTGGTCCTGGAGCGCTCGTCCGCTCCGTACAAGCCAAGCTGAGCCCTCGACGCGTTCGTCTGGTCTTGATCACCCATGCCCACCCCGACCACTACACAGATGCCGAAGTGATGATCGAAGCCATGACTAGAGGCGCGACCAAGAAGAGAGGAACTTTAATCGCCCCTCGCGGAGTTCTCCAGGGCAACGAGGTATGCGAGGCAGCGATCTCGCGATATCACCAGAGCCTACCAGCTAAGGTCGTACAAGCCGAGCCAGGATCGAGCATAAACGTGGAGAACGTCGTGACGGTTACTGCGACCAAGGCGCTGCATAGCGATCCGGATACGATCGGCTACAAATTGAAGTTCGACTATGGCGAGATAGGCTACACCTCGGACACTCAGTACTTTGAAGGCCTTGGGAGGCAGTACGAAGGAGTCCGCGTTCTGATCCTCTGCACATTGCGCCCTCGCGGCGCGCCGTGGAAGTACCACATGTCGACCGACGATGCCATCAAGATCGTGCAGGAAGCAAAGCCAGAGCTAGCCATCTTGACGCATTTCGGAGGTAAAATGTTGGCTGCGAGCCCGTTCAAAGAAGCGAGAATCGTTGAACTCGAAACTGGGGTCAAGGCTGTGGCATCGACAGACGGAATGCTCCTCAAGCTAGGCGAGGAAATAGAGCTTTCCAAGCTGAAGTAACCCTTAACAAACAGCCGACGGATTCGTTGTTCAGCGTGAGCTTAAGGCCAAGGATAACTGCCAAGCGCTACGATCCCAAGATCGAGCAAGAGCTTCTCGAAGCTTGGAAGCGCGAAAAGCTCTACCGTTTCGACAGGCGGTCTCCTAAGCCCATCTACTCGATCGACACTCCTCCACCATATGCGTCTGGTCGATGGCACGTAGGAGCTGCCGTCCACTACACGCAGATCGACATGGCAGCTCGCTACTTCCGGATGAAGGGCTACGAGGTCCTGTTCCCGATGGGGATAGACAGGAACGGACTGCCAGTCGAAGTGGAAGTCGAGAAAATGTATGGCATAAGAGCGTGCACGATGCCTCGCGAAGAGTACCTCGACATATGCCGCAAGTTTCTCGACGAAGTGGAAGGCCAGCTCCTGAACCTCGCGAGGAGGCTGGGGCTGAGCTGCGATTTCGAAAACTACTACCGAACGGATAGCCCTGAGTATCGAGCCGTAACTCAGGCGACTTTCATCGAATTGTGGAAGCAAGGGCTAATCTACGAAGCCGAAAGACCGACGAACTGGTGCCCTGCTTGCGGCACTACGATCGCCGACGCCGAAATCGAATATGTGGAGGAAGATGCCGAGCTGTACTACATCCGCTGGCAAGTGAAGGAAGGCGGCGAGATCGTAATCGCGACGACGAGACCTGAGCTCATGTGCTCGTGCGCATTGGTCATCTACAACCCGCAAGACGAGCGCTATGCCCATCTTGAAGGTAAGCATGCTATCGTTCCCATATATGGCAACGAAGTCCCGATCAGGGCTCATCCTAGTGCTGAGCCGGAATTCGGGACAGGTATCGCGATGGTCTGCTCTTTCGGCGATTATGCAGACGTTCGATTATTTCGCGAGCTGGAGCTCCGGCCAGTCGTAGCCATAGACCAAGCAGGGCGTATGAACGAGAGGGCAGGTTCCTATGCCAGCCTGACGGTGCGAGAGGCTAGGCGCAGGATAGCCGACGATCTGAGACAGATGGGCCTGTTGGCCAAAGTCGAGCGAATTAGGCACAAGATCCCAGTCTGCTGGCGCTCCAAGGATCCCATCGAATTCATCTCGATGCGCGAATACTACTTGAAGCAGCTCGATGTAATCGAAGACCTCAGGCAGCTGGCGAACGAGATGGAGTTCTATCCGCCTAGATCGAAGCAAGTGCTCTTGGACTGGATCGGCTCATTAGCATCTGATTGGCCGATCTCGAGGAGGCGCTACTACGGAACGGAGATCCCCATCTGGTATTGCAAGAAATGCGGGAAGGCTCACCTTCCCGAGCCAGGCCGTTACTATAGACCTTGGCGGGATCCAGCTCCTTTCGATCGCTGCGAGTGTGGCTCTGCAGAGTTCGTAGGTGAGACTAGGACGTTCGACACGTGGTTCGACTCTAGCTTAAGCCAGCTCTTCGCGCTAGGCTATCCTCGCGATAAAGAGCTGTTCAAGAGAAGCTTCCCGTGCTCCCTGAGGCCTCAAGGAGTCGACATCGTGCGCACGTGGCTGTACTACTCCATCCTTAGGACTTACAGGTTGCTTGGACGCCCAGCCTTCAAAGGAGTTCGGCTATCGGGAATGGGTCTTGACGAGCGAGGCGAAGCTATGCACAAGTCAAAAGGCAACGTAATCTATCTGGAGCCATACATCGAGCGCTATGGCGCTGACTCGCTCAGGCTTTGGGGTTGCTTGGAAGCTCGGCTGGGGTCGAATTACCGTTTTTCCGAGCAAAGACTTGCAGCTGCTCATAACTTTTTGACGAAGCTGTGGAATCTCGCTCGCTTCGTCTCGTCTTTCCCAGAGGTCGAGGATGGCTACGAGCTCGCCAAAGCTGACGAGATGATCTTGGGGGTGCTTAACGACTGCATCCGCGAATGCGACGAGGGATATCGCCAGCTCGACTTCTTCGTTCCCGCCAAGGCGATCTGGCGCCTCGCTTGGGACGTATTTGCCAGCCACTACGTCGAATGCGTGAAGCCGAGAGCATACGGCACAGCTGGCTTCGGGAGATCGCTACAGCGAGGAGCTTGGTTCGTCCTTCAAAGGTGCCTACAGAGCATCCTGAAGCTTCTAGCTCCGATCTGCCCCTTCGTAACTGATGCGCTGTGGAGGGAGCTGTACGGCGGAAGCGTCCATACCCAAGCATTTCCTGAGGTGGTCGATGAGTGGGAAACCGATGCCAAGCTCTTGTTGCCTAGCCTCATGGACTTCGACAGTGCGATTTGGAAGCTTAAGAAGAGCAGAGGAATGTCGCTTGCCGAAGAGCTGGACGTAGCTTACGCTCCTGAGGCCTTGAAGCCCTTAGAGGCCGATCTGAAGGCCATGCACAAGATAAGGGAGCTGAAGTTCGTGCCCGAGTGGCGCGAGAAGCTTACTTCTGAATAGCGTATCGCAAGATGGCGGCTACCTTTCCGAAGCTATCTCGGAGGCTTACGCCTTCCTCGGTCTCGGTTGAGATGATCTGAACGTCCGCACCACTTTGCTCGGCTAGCTCGATGAGCTCGTCGACCACATCCCTCCGCTCGGTTATGCTCAATGACCTAGCCGAGCACTTCGGACAACTCGCGCTCACAACTTCTTTCTCGAATTTCAGCAGCTCACCTGCGTCGATGCGCTTGATGTAGGAATAGCCACAGCTCTGGCATCGAACGACGGGCCTATATGCTGCCAGCGTCTCAGATATCAGCAAGGTATCGACGACTCCTTGCTCCAGCAGCCTTCGAACCTCCTCCTCTCCATACGCTGCCAATCCTGCTTCGCGGCCCACTTGCTTCAGGAACTCCTGCATCAGCATCCTCTCCTCGACGTAGCGCACGTGGCGCAATACTTCGGGAACTTTGCTGACAACCTCCTTGACGCCTTGCTCTCCCGTGTAAGAGCAATCGACTACCGCCAGCACCTTCTCTTTGAGCTGGTAGTTCATGAAGTCGCCTTCGACGAACTCGTGCTTCGTAGGTCCTGGCCCCCCGACGATCAGCCCCTTGAAGTTCGGAGTTGTCATGAAGATGTTGTTGGCGTACTGCCCTACTCGCTTATAATACTCGTTCAACTCGAACTCTCTATACCGCTGGAACCTCCTGGCAGATTGCCCGCCTGCTCTGTGCTTGCCCGGAACTCCTGACGTGATCTCCTCGACCACGTCCAGCCTCCTCCCGGTGAGGAGGGCGTAGGTAGCCTCGCTTGCATCCATGACCATGATGCCGTACGTCTCCTTCTCGGCTAGAATCTCCCAGAGCGGCTCGAGGTAGAACGAGCTATCGCACCTGTATATGAAGGGCATCACGGGCTCGGGCGGAATCATCGAGTACAGCTCTATCTTCTCGGAGCCCGGAACATCTCGAGGAATCGCTCCGCAGAACAGGACCAAGCCATTCTCGGGGAACTTGCGGAACAGCTTCAAGTATTGCAGGAGGCGCTTCAAGGCATCTTGGACGTGCTTCCGAGTGGTAGCCGACTTGATGTTGGCTGCTGTGCTATACTCTTCCCATAAGTAGTTGGTAACGTCGCTGACTTGTTTGCCGGGCGGCACGTAGAGCGATATGAGCTCGGTGCCTCGCCCTCGCTTCTCGGCTAGAGATTCCACTAGCCTTTTCAAGCGGAACTTGCTCACCGATCGCACGCCCGAAGCTGACATGCTGCCGCCAAATGGAAGATTGAGAGATATAAAGCGCCTT
>CAYZOK010000063.1:0-4738 GCA_964480335.1 uncultured Candidatus Bathyarchaeia archaeon
GAAACAACACTAAACGCCGGATGTTTGTCAACTGAGTTAACAAACATTTGATCTCACCTGTTGTTTAGCTGGCTAAACCCGTCCCTAGCCCTCTTCCAAGAGCCGAACGACTTCCAGCGGGTTGCCGCCTTCCACCTGAGCTTCGAGACGGCCCTCCTCCTGAGCCTGATCGGGTTGCCCCAGTGCACATCGGCCTGACAGCGGTAGCAGAGGAGGACTAGGTTGCGCTTCGCGTTGTTCCTAGGGTTGCCATCCTTGTGGTGAAGGGTGAGCTTCCCTCGATGGCCGCAGAGCCAGCATGCGAGAGCATCCTCTGCAGTACCAAGTTGGGCTTTCATCGGGTAATCCCTTACTGGCCGCGACCAAGAAAGCTTCGTTAACGAAACTTGTCAAGTGACTTGACGGACGAGGTAGTTTCGCCGCCTAACCTGAACGTTTCCTTGGGAAACACCGCCATTTCGCGCCGGGGGATGCGTTGAGGCTCGTCAAGCTTGTGACCCGGGTCACAGGGCTCTATGAGGGCAAGACGCCTCAGCGAAAGTTCACCTAGGTGAACCACCACGCTCGCCTGAGAAGTTTGACATGTTCGGAGGCATGGATCGCATGTCCTGCAGACTAATGAAAGGATCTTCGAGGAGGTTTCGAACGTTGGATAAATCCAACCAATCGCCAAGCGGAGATGGAAGGAATCGGACGACTGTGGGTTTGCCCACGTCGCTGACAGCTTCTGCAAGTAGCCCGAGAGTTCAATTAAGAACCACCATGCTGGCCCAAGACTTCGGCCTAGGTCGCTTGCCGGACTCGCAAGCTCCAGCGATCTGCCGCTTTCCAGCTTTCGATCGCAAAATATCTCCACGTGCACTTTTTAGACGAACTCGTACAGAGGTTGCCAGCACGCATGAAGGCGCAATTAGGGAGGTATGGGCCCAACCCCCGCCTAGGCCTATCCTGCAGGTGGTAGCGAATCAAGTACTCGAGCTCCTTCTCGGGAAGTGGCCGAGCGCTTCTAGCGTTCACGCGCCGAAGCAGATCGGCAGGCTCAGGAACTAGGCCCAACCTCCCGAGTTGAAGGACATTGAAAGCCACACAGTTCCGCCAGCCTTCGCTATGAAAGCCCTTCTCCACTAGGGCCTGAACGCATGGAGGCATGCCCTTGGGTTTGGCAACGTCGAATCGCCTGACTTGGAATTTTTCGGAGGGAAGGGTGAAAGTCCCACTCAAGTGGAAGCGATCTCGCAGTTCGCAGGTGTCTAGACGGCACATCCCTCCCGATAGCTTGCAGAGGACTTCGACTTTGCCATCTGTAAGGCGAGCTTCCAAGAATCCCTCTTGCTGACACCAAGCTTGTAGCTCTGGCCATCGCTTCGGTCGAAACCTGAGCTGGATAGGCTCCAGATCCCAGAGGCTCTCCGGCCAAACGACCACAGAAGGGCGTCCCGTTCGTGGATGCCTACCCAAGGGGAGGCGTAAGGCCCGGCCGAGCTCTGCCCTAGACGAAGCAGGTAACATCTCAGCTAGGCCAGCCTTGCAGAAGTCGCCGAATAACTTCCCGACAAGCCACCGCGCCCGCCAGACCGGGATCCTGTAATAGAAGGGGATGATGATGTGGAAGCCTCGCCCGCCCGTCCGCTCTACCACGTAGGAGTAGTCGGGTATGCCGGACTGCTCGATTCGCTGAATCAAAAGCTCGATTAAGGCAGGATCTCCCCTATCCACATCAATCGCTACCCATTTCGCCAACCCGCTCTCATTGCGGTCATAGACCGCAATCGAGGCGAGGCCAGCTAGATGGACGCCAGCTATGATGTGCGGGGTCAGAGGACCTCGAGCCTTAACGTAGTGTACGCGTCCGCTCTCTTGATCATACCAACTCTCGAGGTACGCCTCTACCCTGTTGACGAGGAGCCGAAAGAGGAGGGTTGCTAGGGCTAGCTGAGAATCCTGCGGCATAGCTGGAAGGTTTTGTGCATCTGTGGCAGGAGCGTATCGAGGAGGCGGTGCCGCTCTAGAAAACGTAGCACTCGGATTACCTGCCGAACAGAACGTATCTTCGACCGGCAAACGGGGCATCGAACATCCGCTTTCTTGATTCTGCCGTGGACATCGGCTATGCTTGCCTTCGGCCCAGGCTTTAGTGCTCGAGCTGTGGCGATCGCCTCGCAAGGAAGCTGAACGACAGATTCTAGCTCTCGAGACGTGGAGTCGATGGGTGTGGAAGGAGGAGCGCTTTGCATCTGTGCAACATGCAAAAGTTGCTCGCGCTCCCGTTTCCAGCGCTCCTTTGCCGCGATCTGGCGCGGAGTGTACTTAAATTCGTCAGCAAGCAGGCACCTGACAGCGTTGATGTCGAGCCCTGTTGCAGAAGCGACAGCGTTGGCGATCTTGTGGAGAGGGACTCCCTGATCTTCCAGATCCTCGGCCATCATGTTAACTAGCAACCTTTTCTCATCTTCATTGACACGCCTACGTCCATGGTGGAGGGAAAGATAGAAGGCCGCAGCCTCTGAGCGCGTCTTAAAGTCAAGTTCGATCGTGGGCCAGTTCGGATCTGCCTCCTGACGATGGCGGCCTTCTTGCAGGAAGGGTTGCCCGTGGACTTTAATCTGGATGCAAGGGTAAGCAGGTCGATCCTTCCATCTCCTCAAGAACGCGACGAGTTCTGGATCAAGCTTCGAGGGCTTAGCCGTTATCATCCCATCGCAAAACCAAAGAGCGATTCCGCAATTGAGTCAAGGGGCTCATCCATCCCCACGCCTTGCTTTCCGGGGGCGAGGTTCGGGCGGTGGGGTGTGCCCCTTCCCAGCCCTCTCGATTAGCGTGAGCAGGGTTTGCGCCCATTTCGGGAGCTTCCTAACGAGCTCGGGACCCATTCAGGCTCGTCCTTCTGCCTCCAGCGCCGATAAGGCGCGCTTTAGTTTGTCCGAAAGGACAGCTTTTTCCTCGTAATACCGTTGCACTAGCGAACGGAGGAGCTCCGAGCGGGAGATGCCCCTAGCCTTCGCATCAGCGTTGAGGATGCTGAGCAGCTCTACCGGGAAGCGGACGTTTACGTTGAGCTTGCATCTCTTCTGCATCGCAAAACCGTTGCGGCTTCGCTTTTTATTGCGTGTTTGCGATTCAATTATCGCACATATATGTGTGCCGCGCATATCGCGAAAATGCGCAAGTGCCAACATACGCAACATGTTCCCCCACAACTAGAGGTGGATCCTAGAGCCCTCTTCGCCGACATCGACGAGGTGGAAGCCAAGATGCTTGAGGTTCTCGCAAAATCTGATCAGCCGCTAACGGCCTATCAAATGGAGCGTAAAGGTAGGCTCGAAAGGTCGGCGCTCTACCGCAGGCTCGTGTGGAAGAGGCCGAAGGGGGTTAAGAAGGGCACCCTCATCGAGCGGGGCTACGTAACGATAGTGCGCAAGGAACTGTATCCGAAGACGCGGCGCGAGAAGAAGTACTACAGCCTCACTTTCAGGGGCAGGCTTGCGGCCTTCAGTTACGGAGTCGCCCAAGCGCTTCTCCCTCTGGTTAGGAGGTGGAAGGAGTTCGGGGCGAGGTATCCGAGGGCCATGTCCGGGCTCTTGAAGCTCTGGCTGAGATGGGTAGCGATGCTACACAAGCTCGGCTCTGCTACATGGTTCGAGATCTCCGAGGCTTGTTTCAAGCGTAGCCATTTGGCACCAATAGCGGAGTTGCTCGCGGACATTCCGTGGAGGAGCATCGGATCGGATGTGTTCGTCCCAGCGTTCCCTGACTTAGAGCATGCGCTCACGAAGTACTATGGACTCGAGAAAGTGGAAGCAAGGGATGTAATCAGGCAGGCATTAGAAAGCGGGTTCTTTGATTACAATAAATTCCACCTCGAGAGGTGCGTGGCGGAAGTGAACAGAACCTACGGTAGCGGGATCATGACGAGCATTACAGGTATGGTGGATTTGCGGTGCATGCGCCTGTTGCTTGCGTTCGAGTTGACGCCTCAGTCGCTCGAGTCGATGTTCGAGCAGATAGGGGCGCTCTCCGATCCAGAGGCTAAGTCGGGAACCATGGGCGAGTTCGTCAGAGGCCGCGTAACCTTTGGCGAGGGAGAAGTCACCTCTTACATCCTTTACATAGAGAGAGCGCTCCTCAGTTGCAGGATAACCCAACGGCCCTGCCCCTACGGGGACGACCTCGCGAAGAGGCTAGGATGTAAATACGTGCAGGAAGCGCTCAACGCCACGCCACTCGGCAGAGACCCCGTGAAGTACGTAAACTACCTATCGAGAGTGGCGCGTTCGAAAATCGCCTAAACGGCTACGACCATCATCACGACAACTGCCGATTCCAGTTAGTGGACCAAACCACGCAATCGAGTGTTACGCTAGCCCCTAGCTCTGATCTTCCGCATTCGTACACTCGAACCCTCCAGCTCTCCAGCAACCTCGACACCATCCGCTTTTCGCTAGTCCCTCGAGGAAGCTAATTTCGCGAAGGCAAGTTCCCTAGCTATCTTAGACAGATCCTTACCCTTTCTACAGGCCCGACACGTCCAACCCAGCAATGCCGACCTATAGTACAGGGGCAGGGGGCGCTCTTTCCAAGGAATGCGCTTCTTGCATAGCACGCATTCGTGAAGGAGCATATACTTGCTTCGCTTCAGCCTTTGGATCGCCTCGCATCGCAATACATGATCGGGCCTTACGTAGCACCACCTAACCCTAGAATGCCCGATCGTGTGCGCGAATCGCAGGTAGGAGCGGCC
>CAYZOK010000064.1:0-4480 GCA_964480335.1 uncultured Candidatus Bathyarchaeia archaeon
ACCGTAATCGAAAAGCATGCGGTAACCGCGATCTTCGATCAAAATGGTGTTCTTGTCGACCTCTCTGATGCCTCCAAAGAAGGTTACGAGGGTCATGGTATTACGTTCGATCTAATCCACTGATTACTATTGTGGTTTAGAGTCAGGCAAAAGCGGTAGCTAAGGGCTAGACTCGCCTACCTCGCCTACCTCCGGGTAGTCGGGTTCCATCATGAGGGATGGGCGTGACGTCCTCTATACGCCCAATTCTAAGGCCCGACCTTGCAAGAGCTCGAATAGCTGCTTGAGCGCCGGGTCCCGGCATTTGCACGCGCCCTCCGGGCGCCTTAACTTTTATGTGGATCGCTGTTATCCCGCGATTTTTCGCAGCTTCAGCGACTCGCGTGGCCGCTTGTATTGCAGCATACGGTGATGCCTCGAGCCTGTCTGCATCGACGAACATCCCGCCTGAAAATCTGGCTATGGTCTCAGCCCCAGTCAGATCCGTGAGGTGGACTATGGTGTTGTTGAAGCTCGAGTATATGTGAACTAGGGCCCACCGCTCATGGCTAGTTTTGGCTCCATTCATTATTGCTCGGTGAGGGGACTATAGGGCCAATACCTAATCTGATCCTCTTCATGTCGCTTCACCAGATATCCTGGGCATGTAACGCGCCGATCACCGACCGCTATATGGCCATGCGCTATCAATTGTCTTGCGCGGTGGATCGATTTGGCTAGCTCTTGACGGAAAACTATAGTTTGGAGGCGTCGCTCTAACAAGTCCTCCACCGTTAAGTCCAGAACATCATCCAGACTCGCATCCTCATCGGCTAGGCCAAGTTTGTACAGCTTTTGAAGCAGCTCCCTCTCTAGCTTCTCCCTCTCCCCTCCGCTTTTGGCCAGAAGGCTACGGGCGATCTTCCTAAATCTCGAAGCCATGGCTTTTGCTTTCCAGAGTTCTCTCTTATTTCTGAGGCCGTATTTGCCGACAAGCCTCAATTCCATCATAAGGATGTCTTGTTGCCAAGGAAACCTTGGAGTCTCGTACTTCTTCCGTTGCCTCTTCATCGTCCGGGCACCTTCCTTCTATGGACGCCTACCGTCGTTCCTGTTCGACTGGTGGTTCTGGTGCGCTGCCCCCTAACCTTTAGGCCGAGCGCATGCCTTACCCCCTTCCAGCACTTTATCTTCTTCATGAAGTCGATGTCGGCTTTGGTTCCGAGCAAGAGGTCGGAGCCTATCAAATGCTTGTTCTCGCCAGTCCCCAAATCCCTTTGTCGGTTCAAGAGCCAGCCCGGAATTCCAAGACCAGCTACATTTTTCACCGACTCCTCCAGCTTTCTCAGCGTATCGTCGCTTAGCTGCCCAATGGGTTGGTGTGGATCGAGTTCTAGCCTGTTGGCTATAACGTAGGCTAGCCTAACCCCGATCCCCCTTACTCGAGATAGTGCGTGAACTAAGGACCTAGTACCATCTAGGTCATGGCCAGCTATCCTGACGATATGTCTGAGCTTCTCCGGCAAGTTCAGACGAAGAATGTAGAGCCTGTTTAAAAGAGCGCCGGGGGTGGGATTCGAACCCACGCGGGCCCGAAGGCCCACCGGCTTTCCTGCGGATCTCAAGGCCGGCGACTTGCCTGGCTAGCCTACCCCGGCCCTCAAGTTAAGTCGTAGTTCACGAATATTTGTGCGCGGATGCCTCGCCTCAGATTCAGATTCCTGGAGCACATGGGGGATGCGCTGATCGAAGCTTATGGTTCGACATTCGAAGAAGCCCTCGAGAACGCCGCCTTAGCCCTTTTCGAGGTTATGACCGATACCACGGCTATACGACCCGTAATTAAGGATGAAGTCAGCATTAGGGGCGAGGATAAAGAGTCGCTATTCTACAACTGGCTTGAACACTTCTTAGTAACGTTCGACCTAGAGGGTAAGGTCTACTCAAGATTTAAGGTCGGAAAGCTCAAGAGAATCGACAAAGGCTACGCATTCAAAGCCGAAGCTTGGGGTGAGACATTCGATCCAACGAAGCATCCGCCTAAGACTGCGATAAAAGCAGTTACGTACCACATGATGCGGATAGTGGAAAAGAAGGATTCGGTAGCCCTGAGGTTCTTGCTAGACCTCTAACCACGAACCTGCTTTATGTCGATATCGACCTCTGGCGGCATCTTGATTATCATGAACCGTCGCATGAACCGCTCGGTTGCATCCACGATTATGAGTCTTCTGTGGATTCGCATCTCCCACTTATCCCAAGTCTTGCTACCTTCCCCACACGGCGTACGCCGAGTTGGAATAATCAGCCGTTTAGTTGGGAGTGGTATAGGGCCAACAAGCTTAATGCCAGTTTGCTCGGCAAGCTCCCTAATCGTCTTGCAGGCTTCTTCTAGGGCCTGGTACTCAGTACTTGTTAGCTTAATTCTGAACCACATCCTAGGTTATTCGCGCTTTATGCCGCAAAATAACTACCGTCTAGAGACCTGTCTTGGTAATCTGCCTGATTACGCCGGCAGCTATGGTCATTCCCATGTCACGGACGGCGAACCTGCCAAGCTGTGGGATGACCGAGTACTCTTCGAGGACAACAGGCTTCAATGGTTGGAAACGAACTAGCGCCCCATCGCCTTCCTTGAGGAACGAGGGCTTCTCTTCGACTACCTGCCCAGTTCTCGGATCGATCTTCTTCATAAGCTCAGCAAATCGACATGGGACGGTTGCTGTGTGGGCATGTAGAACTGGAGTGTATCCTTGAGCAATAGCCGTCGGATGGTATAGTACGAATATTTGACCGACGAACTCCTTCACAACTGGTGCCGGATTATCCGGGCGGCAAGCTACGTAGCCTCGCCTTATCTGCTTTCTTTCAATCCCTCTTACGTTGAAGCCTACATTGTCGCCTGGGACAGCCTTTGGAATTCTCGTATGGTGCATCTCTATCGACTTAACCTCGCCCTTGATGCCCGGCGGCAAGAAGACCACGGCATCGCCTTCCTTAAGAACGCCCGTCTCAACGCGGCCTACTGGAACCGTTCCGACGCCCGTTACCGAATAGACGCCTTGAACCGGAATTCTGAGCGGCTTATCGATCGGCTTGGGAGGCACTTCAAACTGGTCTAGAGCTTGAAGCAGAGTCGGACCTTTGTACCAAGGCATTTTCTCGCTGAGTTCAGCGAGGTTATCACCGGTCCAACCTGATACTGGCACGAACGGTATCTTACCGACGTTGTACCCAGCACGCTTTAATAGCTCAGAGACTTTACGCCTTATCTCATCGAATCGCCCTTCACTCCAGTTGACGGTTGCATCATCCATCTTACTGACGGCTACGACTAACTGATCGACGCCTAGCGTCCTTATCAAGAAGATGTGCTCACGGGTTTGTCCACCAGGACCGATTCCAGCCTCGAACTCGCCTTTCTTGGCAGAGACCGTCAAAAGAGCACAGTCCGCTTGACTCGCTCCTGTGATCATGTTCTTGACGAAGTCGCGATGGCCCGGAGCATCTATTATGGTGAAGTAGTACTTGTCGGTTTCAAATCGCCAGAAAGATAGATCGATCGTAAGCCCTCGCTCCCGCTCCTCCTTTAGTTTGTCGAGCACCCACGCGAACTTGAACGTATCTCCACGTCCCATCCTCTCCGATAGCGTCGCATACTCCGAGATGACCTTCTTCTCCACATACCCTCGCAAGTGCAGCACGTGACCCATCAGTGTGCTCTTTCCGTGGTCTACATGTCCGGTTATCACCAGATTCAGGTGAGGCCTTTCGGACGACATCTTGGCAACTTCTCAGTCGCTCGAACTCTATTTATGCTTCATCCCAACCACATTGCTAACTGCATGTGAGAGATGTTAGCGTGAAGCCAGGGCTATGCGCTCAAGCTCATACCTTTTGCGCACTGCATAACTCTTCGTATCTGCCTGCGAAGCAGCTATGACCTCGTCAGCTAGGCATTCGTCGATCGACTTAGGACTTCGGAAGCTGGCTTTGCGCGCTCCCTCTGTCAGCCAACGCAGGGCTAAATCGATGCGCCGCTGAGGCGATATATCGACCGCAACGTAATACACGATACCACCGTACACAGTTCGCGTCACATCCTCGCAAGGTGCCGAATTTTCGATTGCTTGGACTAAGACTTGGATTGGATTTTCTCCGGTTCTAAGATGAATTATTTCAAGGGCATTCTTGACGATATTCGTTGCTTTCAACTTCTTACCACCGGAGCGACCGGGGCGCATCACGCTGTTGATCACTCGCTCTACGATGTTGACTTCAGCTTTGCCAAAGCGCTTGTGCTCGTGCCTACCGCCACTATGAGGGATAAGTATAGGACGTAGGTTGATGTACTGCTTAAGCCCTGGATCCCTGACTACGACCCCCTCAAAGCTCCACTTTCCGAATAGCCTTGGCTTCAGCGTTGACAACTCACACACTATTCGAAGCCATAAATACATTCGTCGTTCTTATTCGCGAGATGTCGGGTGAGTTTGCGGCT
>CAYZOK010000065.1:0-2819 GCA_964480335.1 uncultured Candidatus Bathyarchaeia archaeon
TTGGGAGCTGATGTCGTCGGGTTCCGCGGAGCCGTATGCACAAGTCGTGACAGAGTTCGTGGGAGACTCGATGCAAAGCTTGTCGCAAGGCTAGCTAGCGCGATAAGAGAGTTAGCGCGGTAAGATCGCAGTACAGATAGTAGGCTCGCCTCTCAGCAATCGTTCTATTCGTTCAGGAAACCTTCCGTTCACGACAAAGCAAGGGATCCTATAGCGGAGAAGCAAGGAGGGGAGGTATTCGTCTACGCATGTCTGTTGTCCGACGAGACCGCTCGCTCTAACCTCTCGAATGAGTAACGCCTTCGGAGCTCTCTTGGGATCTTGGTCAAAGACTCCGTCAACGTCTTTCACTAAGACTAGCCTCTTGGCTCCGACGGCTCCTGTCAGAAAGGCAGCTATGGAGTCTGAAGTTACCCTCCAGCTCTCCTCAAGGCCTGATTCAAGCACGATCTTCGACGGAAGAATTATGGGAAGTTTGGCTCGCCTCGCTTCCCCAAGACACCTACACGGAGTTGCGCCGGGGATCAAGCTTGCCAGCAGAAGCCCGAACAGATCGACGGCGACAAGGGCCATGGCGTGAGCTTCCGAATCGGATATGGCAAAGCGCTCTTGCACCGACCTGACCAGGTCGGCTAGTCTCCAGCCGCCTGGTGCTATGGCGATTCGATGCTCTTCAGCCAAGCGAGCTACGTATGTACACAAGCGCAACAGAGATCTCTCGTCTTCGGCCACGCTTCCGCCTATCTTGATTAGGGCTTCAAACGTCAACTTCGGCTGCCATCAGAGCCAATCCTGCTGCAGGGAGAGCCTTCGAGGAATTCGGGATGAAAGAATCAGCATCCACAACCTTCGAGAGGCCAGCCCTAAGGGCTGCAGGTTTAGCTAGGAATTCCTTCCCTATTCCCGCAACGAGAGCTGGAACATCCTTGGCGAGACCGTCCAGAACTTGGCGCAATCCTTCAGCAATTTGCCGAACCTGAGCATCATTGATGAAGCGAGCTATCTCGAGGATTTCTTTCTCGTGTAGCATCCCTAGGTCTGCGCATACCAAGCGTGCTATCCTTGCCATGCACTCGCGTCGGGCTGTCCCACGACCGTCGGCGGTCTCAGTCGTATAGTCCCAATGACTTATGTTGCCCAAGATCAGATGGACATCTCCAGAGAGGGCAAATTTCTCGGCTGAAACTCGAACGCTCCTCCCTCGCAAGGGCACAGAATCAACTATCGTAGCCAAGTTTGTCCTCAGAGCTCCGGTGTAGACCAGCTCCCCACAAGCTAGCTTCTCCAGATCGTCCCTTCCGCGTGCTGCGACTTTCCCTCCTGAAACAGGCACTATGCTTGTCGTCGTGCTTCCGACATCGATTACAATGCAATCGCTAAGGAAGCGCGATGCGAAATATCCGGAAGCATACCAATTGGCTGCAGCGACCTCGTACGGCACTTTTCGAGCTTCTTCTGGCGATATGAGCTCGCCCCTCACTGTCAAAACGTTGAACTGTCGCCTCCACAGGACAGCTTCAGCAGAGTCTAGAATGCGGGCAACGCCTTCCCGCTTCGAGAAGAAAATGTCGGACAGCTCCGCTGTCGTAGTCACGGCTATCGCCTCAGCCTGCTCTATCAACGGCTGCAGGAGCGAGATCAAGACCCGAGGAAGGAGCTTCCATCCGCGAACCCAGATGGGAAAGTATCTGGTCGAAGATGCCAGAACCTCCTTCTTCTCGGCATCTACTAGAGCCGCCTTCAAGTTGGCTCCGCCGACATCGATCCCCAGGCCTATCACGCTTTCCTAATCTCGTATAGCAAATTGCCTAAACCAGCCTTCGTTAGGGCTTGAAGGTACTCATCGATGCCCAGAAATGCAGCGGGATTGCGTTTGCGAACTAGATCGATGCTAGCCTTTTCGATGGGAAGCGGAAGGGTGGGAATTCCTAGGATGCCTATGTCAGAAGAAAGTCTAGCTCCATGTTCGAGCGAGCAATCACAAAACTCGAAGATGTCTACTAGGAAGTTCAGGAAGCCAGCTCGCCACTTAAGTGCTACAAGGACTCCTCGTGCAGCGTCGGCCAACCTCCTGTAGAACCCCTTCAGGAAGCGAGGTTTTCTTCTTAAGGCGCCCGTCGGACAAGCCTTCAGGCACCTTCCGCACCCCGTGCACAATCTGCCTATGACGACCCCACCACTGATCGATACCTGACCAAACGGGCAGGCTTCTACGCAGCTTCTGCACCTTTTGCACAGCGTTTCATCGTGAGTTGGCCGAGTTGGCCCGTGCACATCCACCTTCGTCCGCCTGGCTACGCAGCCCATGCCGAGCTGCTTCAGAGCTCCTGCGTAGATCGCCATGATGTGGCCGGTTACGTGCGTCATGACGATCATGGCATCGGCTTGAGCTATCTCGGGTATCACCTGAATCCTGTCCAGCTCGAGCGAGTTGTCGATTGCCACTTCAACGTGATCTTCACCCAGCTCGCCTCCGCCTATGACAACCTCGGCTCCGATGGATTCGTCAGCGAATCCGTGCGCGTGGGCTACTCGAGCATAGCTGGACGCTGTTTGGCGCTTGCGCGGATATAGAGTCGGCGAGTCAACTAGGAATGGCTTGGCGCCGAGCTCGCGAAGGTACTCGACGACCTGCTTGACGAGGGGTGGCTTGAGGTAAGTTTTGCAGCCTTCTTCGCCCATGTGCAACTTGATGGCAACAGAATCGCCAGAGCCGACGAAAGAAGCTACTTCCATCCGCTCGAGAATCCTGCGTACGTCGCTTTCGTGAAAGTAGACCGCCGCAGTCATCTGAGAGCTAGCCAAGCTCGGCGAGGTAC
>CAYZOK010000065.1:2919-4473 GCA_964480335.1 uncultured Candidatus Bathyarchaeia archaeon
CTATAATTGTGAAGGTGTTCAACGAGGCTACGAGACGGAGACCTACGTATGAGGTCGTAAGTCTCGGATTTACCTCGATGACGTACGGCTTGTCGGCGAGCACAAGGTCTACCCCGATGTAGCCCTGTAGCCTCGGAAATGCCAAAACGGCTCGCTTGGCAGCTTCAAGCGCCTCTTGCTTGAGGGGATGCTCTAGCGGGACCTGCCCTCCCAAGTACCTTGAAGGCTTTCCCGGAAGGTTGAGCTCGACGACTTGTTTGTTGAGCGATAGCGGCATGCATTCAGTGCCAGTCGTTACCAGGCTGATGCTTGCGTGAATACCCATCACGAATTCTTGAATCAGGAAAGGGAATTCCAAATCGGCTACTGCCTTGTGGAGATCGAACTCATTAAACACGAGCTGCAGTCGCTCGCAACCAACTCCTTCGAGTGGCTTGAGGAGCACCGGAAATCCAAGTTCTTCGACGGCATCTTGAACTTCCTTGTCATCTTCAATGCGAGTAGTCTTAGGAAAACACAAGCCCTTGAGTTCAAAAGCATGGTACAGGTTGGCCTTGTTACCGACGAGGTCTACGGCGTCCGGCTGGCAGTTCAGCGCACAGGAATGCTCGCTCACGTAGCGGATTAGGCTAGATAAGATCCCTCTAGGCTCAGGAGCTATGATAAGGGAATAATCAGCCTCTGATGCAAGCTTCTCTAGCTTTCGATAGAGGTCGTCCGAAGAGCGGACAGGCTCCATTTTGTCAACCTCGAGCGGAGGCTTGAGGTTATAGAGTCGGGAGTCAAGCAAGGTTGAGACGTGGCATTTAGCTTGTCTAGCATCTAGCGCCAGCGATCTAAGCATCGCATAGCCTTCGCTTAAGATTTCGACGGGCGAGGTTGCATCTATGAAACCTCCTCCGGAAACGTGCTCGTACAGGAAGAGTTTAGGCAAGCGCTGTTACTCTATCTCGACCTTCTCCCCGGCTGGCTTGAGAGGAATTTCCTTCCTGTTGAGGGTTATCTCCAGGATGCCATTCTTGTACGAGGCTTTCGCGGACTTGGGATCGACTTTCGCTGGGAGACCTATCTCCTTGTAGTACTTTCGCTTTGGCGTATCCACTGAGACGGTCAGCTTGTTCTCGGTTGTGTACAGGCTTATGTCGTCCTTCTCAACTCCCGGAAGCTCGATCACGACTTGGATCGCCTTATCGCCAGGTATGATGTCAACAAGGGGCTCTCGTTGCTCGATCGGCTTGGGAACACCGAGCTTCGTAGGCCTGACGTTTCCGAATCCCCTGATCACTGGCTTGCCATCGGGCCCGATGCTGAATGAATATCCCCAGACGAAGGGTCCGACCGTTCGAACGGTGCTACCGTCAGGCAGGCGACGTTCCTCGACAAACTCCTTCGGAATCATCTCGGACAAATCTCTGAACATGTCTTGGACCATCCTGTCGAAGTCTTCAAAGATTCGCCAACGCCTCCTCCACCAGCGCTCCCACCACTCGCTCATCTCCGTCAAACTGAAGCCCCAGTCGCTTAAAACTTGCTTGTGAAGGTCGTGCCAGTCAT
>CAYZOK010000066.1:0-4368 GCA_964480335.1 uncultured Candidatus Bathyarchaeia archaeon
CAGTCTTTTCGCAAGTTTTTCGGCTATAACCTTGGCTATCTCTTCTTGAGTCTCCTTGGTTTCAGAGCCCACATGGGGGGTGCATACGATGTTGGGAAGTTTCAGCAATTCCAAATTCGTCGGCGGCTCGACTTCGTATACGTCGAGAGCAGCCCCCGCGATCCACCCTTCCTTTAACGCTCTTAGTAGCGCTCCTTCGTCAACGACTGGTCCACGCGAAGTATTGATCAAGAATGCCCCTTTTTTCATGAGCCTTAGCTCCTGTTCGCCAATCATGTGGTGCGTTTCGGCAGTCAAGGGAACGTGGAGGGTAACAACGTCAGAATTTCTCAGGATTTCTCTTAGTGGAACAGCCTCGCCTCCAACCTCTCGAAGGGCCTTCTCATCTGGCCTCGGGTCTGTAACAAGTATCCGCATTCCCATCGCTCTCGCGATTTTGGCTACGCGCCCTCCTATCCTGCCGAAGCCGACTATTCCAATAGTCTTCCCGCTAAGCAGAACTCCAGCAAGCCGTTTCTTGAGCCACTTCCCTTCCTTTAAGCCTCTATCGGCTTCCGGTATCCTGCGAGCTAGTGCTATCAGAAGGCCAATCGTAAGCTCGGCTACCGAGGGCGCTGGTACTTCGGCTGCTGTAACGACCTCAATCCCTCTTTCTCTAGCAGCGCTGACATCTATGTTGTCGAGACCGACTCCCGCACGTGCTATGACCTTCAACTGCTTGCCAGCTTCGACGTGCTCTCGAGTTATTAGGGTTCGCCCCCGGACTATGACGGCATCGTATTTGCCGATCTCACGCTTGAGCTCGTCCGAAGTTAAATCCAGCCTAACATCAACATGGAAGCCAGCCCTCTTGAGCAGGTGTAAACCCGTTTCTGCGATCGGATCGCAAACCAGAATCCGTGGCAACTTGACTCATTACAGGCTTCGACTTATATTGCTGCGCCTTCCAACACGGGCGTGCTACTAATTGGAATAGTTGGCAAGCCAAACTCAGGAAAGAGCACCTTTCTAGCCGCGCTGACACTAGCCCCCGTCGAGATTTCTAGCAGACCCTTCACCACGACCAAGCCGAATCGCGCTGTGGGCTACGCGCGAGTCCCGTGTGTATGTCGGGAGTTCGAAGTCGAAGACAATCCTGTCAACTCGATATGCATCGATGGAGCTAGGCTCATACCAGTTGAGCTTCTCGACTGCCCTGGCCTCATACCCGGCTCTCACGCTGGCCGAGGGCAAGGAAACCGCTTCTTGGATGAAGTGCGGAACGCTGATGCGCTAATCCACGTAGTTGACGCCTCAGGTTCGACTGATGCTGAAGGCAGGTACTGTAAGCCGGGGTACAGAGATCCGCTCGACGACGTTAAATTTCTAGAAGAGGAGATCGCGCTCTGGCTTCAGGGAATTCTAACCCGAAAGTGGTCTCGGGTGGTTAAGTCGGCCGAAGTTCTTGGCAAGCGCCCAGAGGAAGCGCTCGCTCAGGAGCTAGCCGGCCTTAAAATTCGTATCTCGCATGTCTCTCAAACACTTTCTCGCCTAGGCCTTGATGCGAAGAGGCTTAGTGCTTGGTCTTCAGGCGATCTAAAGCGGTTCGTGATGGAAGTATGGAAGGCGGCCAAACCCGTAATAATTGCAGCAAATAAGATAGACCTCCCTGAGGCCGAAGAAAATGCCGAAAGGATTAGGGAGGCTGGATACCCTACCATCAAATGCTGTGCTGAAGCCGAGTTAACATTACGGAAAGCAGCCGACCTAGGGTTAATAAGATATCAACCCGGGGACAAGCGCTTCCAGATTCTGGCGTCCTTAACAGCACAGCAGAACGAGGCTCTCGAGATCATTAGGCGGAAAGTGCTTGAAAAATTCGGCACGACGGGCATCCAAGAAACTTTGAACAAGCTTTGCATAGACCTCCTTAACATGATAGTCGTCTACCCCGTCAAGGATCTCGAGAAGTTATGCGATGGAGAGGGGAATGTGTTGCCTGATGCCTACCTAGTTCCTAAGGGAACTACTGCCCGGGAGCTCGCATATATGATCCACCAAGACCTGGGTGACCGATTTATCCATGCGGTGGACGCGCGAACGGGCAGAAGGCTAGGCGAAGACTACCAATTACGAAACAATGATGTGGTCAGGATAGTAGCGGTGGGACTACGGGCCTAGCTCAACCCATAGGCTTTGCGAATGTAGTAGTCCTCTTCTTTCTTCTTTCCGAAGCTGCGCACACCTCTCTCCTGAAGCTGCTTCCTTAGTCTGTTAGCGTACCCTTGGCTTATCTCTTCCCGCTTTTCTAAGTATGCTATTATCTCGAGAGCTTGTTCTTCGGTATCGCAACGCCGAATGAAGTCGATCACATCAGGCTCATACGACCTAAACATGGCCGATCGTTCAGCGGCCGCGGTGTCAGAGCGTACCGACCTAATGCTGATCGTATGAGCTTTCTGCTCGATCTCTTCAGCTAAGCGGGGAAATAAGCGTCTGAACCTCCTCCTATCGACCTCCAAGCCTAAACCGTCTTGAGCCCCTCCCTCATAAGCTCTTGCTTCACGAATACCCTCGAGTTAGGAGGAACATCTTCATAGAGGGTGACGTTGGGGCCTATCCAGCAGTTAGGGCCGACCTTAACGCCTGGCATGAATAGCGTGCCAACTCCGGTCTTAACGTTGTCGCCTGCTACTATGCCAAACTTGCGCAGTCTTGTATCGACGAGTTTGCTTTCGATTCTCACTTTCACAGTTTTCTCGTCAAATCGTAGATTGGCCACGATCGTCCCAGCTCCGAAGTTACAATTACTGCCAATGATAGAGTCGGCTACATACGAAAGGTGGGCAACATGCGTTCCACCCATGATTATGCTGTTCTTGATCTCACAGGCATTTCCTATTCGAACGTGCTTCCCGACACTCGTGTACGGCCTCAGGTAGCAATTGGGTCCGACCTCAGCTCCTTCAGCTATCGCACAAGGCCCCTCGATGTAGGCGCAAGCTCTCACGATAGCTCCTTCTGCCACGCTGACCGATCCAATTAGATGCGCTCCTTCCTCAACGTCCCCCTCTACCTTTAGATCAGCATCGAGGAGGGCGCGCTTGTTGGCTTCTAGGAGATCCCAGGGAAACCCCACATCCAGCCAATCCTGAGCACATATGCCAACGCTCTTCACTTCGTAGCCGCTCTCGATCAGCAGCTTGATAGCGTCCGTCAGTTCGTATTCTCCTCTGGGAGAAACCGAAAGCTTCTCGATGAAGTCGAATACCTCTCCCCCTAAGATGTAAATGCCAGCGTTAACCAATCCGCTGTCAACCTGGGCTTTTTCACGAATATCTACCACGAGGCCTTCCCTGATTTCAAGAAGTCCGAACTGGCCCGCCCCTTTCTCAACTTGGACGGCGCCTATAGCAAACTGTCGTTTACTTGCTGAAAGTAGGGTCTCGATCGCTCTTCGCCTGAGGAATAAGTCTCCATGGATCAACAGAAAAGAGCCTTCGCCTTCAAGCGCATGCCTAGCGCTTCTCAAGGCATCTGCAGTCCCAGCGGGCCTGAGCTGAGAGACGTACTCTATCTTAACTCCGAGCTCAGATCCATCACCGAAGTATTCCTTAACCACGCTGTGCCTTCGGTGGACGACTAGCACGACATGGTGTATTCTACACTCATGCAGCAATGCGAGCAAGTGTTCTAAGAGCGGCTTATTAGCGACGGGAAGCATGCATTTAGGCTTCGTTAGTGTGAGAGGCCTAAGCCGCTTGCCCCTGCCGGCAGCTAGCACGACCGCCTTCAATCGATGGGTGCGAGGAGCTTTGACTTGTAGATGAACGATTTCTGAACCCAGCAAAATCTCTGGGAAGCTCGCACTAGCTCCTCGTCGAACTTGCCCATCACCATGTTATACACAAACTCGTCAAATACCCGCGCGCGAGCTCCCTCTTCGATCACCTTATGCATGGCTTTTCGCACAGCTGAAGCCACCGTCGTTCCGATCTTCGCTTGTGTTATCGCGGTGGAGTAGATGCGTAGCTTGTACCCGTCCTTCGTAATGACGTCTTGGACGTAGTCGATCTTGGAAGTCTGCCTCCTAGTTAGGCTGCGTAGATAGTCGCGCAAATGCTCGTGCCCTTTGAACATCGTTCGAGCGACTTCTCCATCGACTTTAGTTATCTTGAATCGTAGGGTGACGTACTGGTGCTCGAAGTTATTCGTGATCTCGAACAGGCTTGCTTCGACCACTCTGCCTACGATAGCGTCAGGCTCGTTTGCAGCTGTCTCCCCGATTTCAACCCCACCAAAGTTGGACGGAGCAATAATTGTAAACCAGGATTTGCGAAGCCACTTATCGCGAACCCGCCTTCTTTTCCTTCTCTCAGGCATGTTTCT
>CAYZOK010000067.1:0-1323 GCA_964480335.1 uncultured Candidatus Bathyarchaeia archaeon
CTAGCTGCGGAAGGGTCTTTCGAGAGATGGCTTGCAGCTGGTTGTAGGTGACGAAGCCGTCGAGCGGGTCGTGCTGGCCCATAGTCGGAACGAGCGGACGAGTGAGATCTATGCTCATTTTCCAGTACATCCTCTTTCGACCGTCAGGTGCCGTGTAGGTGAAGGCGGGATGGACGGCTTTCGCTAGCTCTATAGCCCATCGAACGTAGACCGGATTCTCCACCATCAGGCTAACTTTGCTCAAAGCATGCATCCACTTAGTCAAGTAGTGGTAGTACTGGCCATCCCTCTTCCATTCCAGTTCCGAATCGAAGGGCTCCTCCGGCTTCCGCTCGTTCAACTCCTTGCCGATTCGCAAGCCACCCGCGGTAGGATGTTCTTCGGCTTCTCGATCGTTGAGCCCGCTTATCCAGCCTCTCCTGTCATCGTCCTCGCGGTGCTTGCCGAGCACGTGGTGGACTTGGTCGACGAGCTGCAGTGCGAGCTCTTTGTAGCTTTCGTCTTTAGTCCGCCGGTAGAGCTCCAAGAAGTTGCATACGGCGAAAGCGTCAGTCCACAAGTAACGCCTAGGCTTTCCCGCCAAGAGCCCAGTGCTGTAGGCGAACTTGTCCATTATTCTCTGAACGATCGTCGTCGTTTCGCCCTCTACCATTCCTCATACTGTTACTCGATGTCGTTAGGTCAAGCTTACCGAGCCTCCTCCTTCCCGCTTCTTGATCTCTAGTCAAGCTCGAATATGCTACCCATTCGAGCTCTCTTCTGAGGTGAGGTGAAGCAGAGCCTCGTGCACCGTTGTAGCGGATATGACAGGTCTCTAGGCAGTGCGCTAGCCGCCTTGGTGCGCATGAGGTCCACCAGCAGAGAACTGGCGTCGCCCCCTCTCAATCGCGACCGTTATATGCATCCATCAAGACCGGAGAGTAATGGAAGCCAAGGCCGAGTTCCCGGTCAGCGAAGGGGTCCGAGTGCTTGCAGGCAAGACGATCTACAAGACCGATAAGTGGTGGTGCGCAGTCCTTCTGATCTCCCAATTCGGGCGCCAGAGGATCGCACTATACATGTGGCTTAAGCGAGGCGACGAGTGGAAGCGCAGGCAGAAGTTCGCCATAGACCCTAGGAACTGGCCCCAGATATCGCAGGCGATCGAAGAGCTACTGAGAGAGCAAGGATAGCCCTCATTCAAGCACAGTAGCCTCCAGTCGCCTAGACGGAACTAAGCTCGTTCCTGCTGACAGCCGAGCTCCTTCGACTGGATAATGTGGGAGCTTGAAGGTGATGGATTTGCCATGGTGAGCAGCTGGCTCAAAGCCCATGCTGAATGAT
>CAYZOK010000067.1:1423-2776 GCA_964480335.1 uncultured Candidatus Bathyarchaeia archaeon
GCAAGCTAGTGCTACGGAACCATGCTAAATCATCTCGAACTCCACGGCGCCCTCTAGCATCCCCGACGCCTAAATCCCAGATGACGTATCAAAGTGTGACCAGATGAGTTACGCAAGGTGGATTCCTGCATGGTTGGGAAGGGCGTATTCCAAGCTCTACCTAGCGTTCAAGACCGAGCCATTCGCGTCGAAATCCGCCGAGGACGCCCTCGAATGCGGGAATAGCCTAACGAGGGTGATCCTAAGCAGGCTGAGAGCCGCTAACCTCGTGTCGGTGTTCCACCGCGAGGGGAAGAAGAGGACCTACAGGCTACTCGACCCCGAGACGTGGGTCGTGATCTACGCTGCAGGGGTTGGGAACTTGAGGAAGGCTCAGGGGCCGTACTTCAACTTGGTGTGCATCACCCTTAGATCGCTCATAGAGCAGTATGGCGAAGCCTTGACGTCTGTCGTACTCTATGGCTCGGTTGCTCGTAGGCGCGCGAAAGCAACGAGCGATGTCGACTTGCTGGTCGTGGCTAGCTCGTTCTCCGGATCCGTCGCCAGCAGGATCGATGAGCTTGTAGAGCTCGAAAAGCCGCATGTGAGGCGGGAGATAGCCTGGCTGGCCAAGCGCGGCATCTACACCGACGTAAGCTACTTTCCGCTTAGACCTGAGGAGGCCCTGCTAGTCAAGCCGCTATATCTGGACTTAGTGCACGATGCCGTGATACTATATGACGCCAGCAGCTTCTTCGAGAAGCTTCTGGAGAAGCTGAGAAGGAGGCTCGATGAGCTTGGAGCCAAGAGGGTGTTCTTGAGCGAGGACGATTGGTATTGGGCTCTCAAGCCAAGGATCGAGGTCGGAGAGGCGATCGAAGTCTAGAGATGCTAGATCTGGCGAAAGCCTACCTTAGGGAGGCCGAAGTAAGGCTGAGGGCCGCCAAGGGGGCCTTGGTTGAACGCGCGCATGCCTACGCGGTCAGGCAGTCGCAGGAGTGTGTCGAGCTCTCGCTCAAGGCAGCGCTGAGGCTAGTTGGCATAGAGTACCCCAAGAAGCACGACGTGAGCGCTGTGCTCGAAGAGGTCTCGGGCAGGTTCCCAAGCTGGTTCAAAAGCGCGATAGCCCGAATGGCGACTATCTCGTCGAGGCTCGCCGGAAAGAGAGGCCTAGCTATGTATGGAGATGAGCTGAGAGGACTTGGACCAAGCGAGCTGTTCGGCGAAGGTGATGCTACAAACGCTGTTAGGGAAGCAGAGTTCGTCTTCGGGAACGTGCAAAAGCTATTGCAAGAATGGGTTTCGAGCTCCCGGAGGGGTCGTAGAGCTTAGGTTCTGCATCTAATGTCTAGTTGGACCGCGCTCGATCCTCCT
>CAYZOK010000067.1:2876-4357 GCA_964480335.1 uncultured Candidatus Bathyarchaeia archaeon
GTCTATTATAGCAACAATAGCTGGATGACAGCTATCACGAGGGCCCACGTGATTGCGCTACAAGTTACCTCTGCTTGCCATAGATCCACCCTCAACCTCTCAATCGCAGCAGATTCAGGCTCAAGCCTAAGCTTCGCGAGCTTTCGCCTCTTCCAAAGCGCGGGACCAACTATGCCCACGATGGCAACCAGCGCCGCGATGACGAAGCCCCACATCTACTGGTGTAAGCGCGTTCAACGCTAAAAGCGCTTTCCTAGCATTTCTGAGCGGAGCGATTCTTCATGCCGCCTTAACGGGCCGGTTTCTCAGCGGATTGGTAGTCCTTGGAGTCGTAGGAGCGGTCGTAATTCTTACCATAGCTCTGGGGATAGGTTACTATCGCCGCCTGTACAGGGAAGCTAGGCGTTACCTGAGCTGACGAAGGGCAGCAGAAGCCAGCCTGACTTTTAGAGCCTGCTCCACAAGCCTCAGTACCGCAGCAGCGTCGTCCAGCGCTCGGCGAGCCATGCCCTCGGTATAGTACTTTGAAGGCGGAAGGAGCTGCGTCCCTTTCCGAATCGGATACCTAGCCCGAGTTACGTGCATCTCGAGTCTCCTCATGCGTTCGACTATCCCGCTCACGCCCTCTTGCTGATTCTCGGAGAGGGAGGCTAGCAGCTTGGCTAAGACGAGCGAGTTTCGGTGCTTCTTGCTCGGCGTGGCACCCAGCGCCAAGATCAGGGATGAAGTCGCGTTCTCGGCGCTCTGGGCTGCGAAGAATGCACACGAGGCGTAGCTACGGTCTTCGAAAGCCCTTCTGGCATCTTTCAGCTGATCCCGAGCGCTCTCTAGGTACGCGAGATGCTCCGCTTGAACCATGCTCCGGCCTCCTCGTCGTATACCCACTCGCTCCTGATCCTGTCGCTCTTGATAGCCAGCGCTTCGCGAACTCCTGCTCGGTCGAGAAGGATTCTGTATCCTTCGACTATGCTGAACAGAAAGACGCTCTCCGAAGCTAGCATCGAGAGAAATTCGTCGTATGCCATGACGATGGGCTCGATGGGCACGTCGTAGCGCAGCATGAGTTCGTACACCTCGTCGATCAAGTCGACCTCTTCCCTTACCACGATCAGCAGGTCGAGGTCGCTTTCCTCGGTCGCAGCACCTCTCGCAACGCTGCCAAAGAGGACGATCGCTAGAACATCATCGCGTCGAGCAAGTTCAGATGCGATAGCCTGAGCCCTCTCTTGAAGCGATAGCCCCCCGGCAACCTTCTTAGCAAGCTCTGCAAACAAGCTCGAGACATCGTCGGCTGGCTCAGGAATTCCGACGAGCTCGTATGCCCTGTCCTCCCGCCTCCTGATTATGCCTTGAGATGCAAGCTCCTTGAGCTTCTTCGAGATCCAGGTCGCGCTTAGCTTGGTCTCCTTTTGGAGATCGGCAAACGTGCGAGGTTCCTTTAGAAGAGCCAAGATAATCTTCCCCTCGGGCGTGAGCTCAAC
>CAYZOK010000068.1:0-4257 GCA_964480335.1 uncultured Candidatus Bathyarchaeia archaeon
GAGTTCCTGCCTGAAAGCCAAGCTAAGATTTCGGTGCTCGATCACGGATTCTTGTATGGCGATCATGTATTCGAGGGAATTCGCGTCTACAACGGGCGAATCTTCGAGCTCGACGTCCACATCGACAGGCTCTACGAATCGGCGAAGTACTTGCGAATCCAGATACCGCTTTCAGAGGAGGAGCTGAAGAAGGCCGTCATTGAGACGGTTAGGCGAAACAACCTTCGAGATGCGTACATCAGGCTGATCGTGACGCGAGGAGTGGGCGACTTGACGCTTGATCCGGATTCTTGCCCTAAGCCTAGCATCGTCATAATCGTTAGGCCGATGGAGCCGCTTTATGGCGGCAAGTGTGCTCGGGCGATAATCGCATCGACTCGGAGAATTCCCTCGACCACGCTTGATCCAAAGGTGAAAAGCGGGAACTACTTGCACAACATCCTCGCCAAGATAGAAGCAAAGCTAGCAGGAGTGGACGAGGCGCTGATGTTGAATCAGCGAGGCTTCATCGCAGAAGGAACAGGCGACAACATCTTCATCGTCAAGGATGGAAAGCTGATCACGCCCCCTCCATCAGCCGACATCTTGCTGGGGATCACGAGGAAAGTTGTGATGGAGATCGCCAAGGGGCTCGGGATCCCTGTCGAAGAGCGTGACATAACGGTAGCTGAGCTATACAACGCAGATGAGGCATTCTTGACGGGGACGGCTGCCGAGGTTGCCCCCTTAGTTGAGGTGGATGGCAGGAGGATTGGCGATGGGAAGCCTGGGCCGATAACCGAGAAAATACTGCGCGAGTTCAGGCGGCTAACTCGCGAGACTGGAACGCAGGTCTACGGATGAAGATCCTGCTAATACATGCAGACTCGTTCGAGTACGAAGTAACCGAGAAGGCCGTCAAAGATGCTGAACCGCTCGCCGAGGCAGAAGGAAAGGCATCGATCGAGGACGCGCTGGTCGCCTTTTGCACAGTTGAGAAGGAGGATGAAGCGGACATCACTAAGATAGTCGAAAGCGCGCGAGACGCCATAGCCGAGCTGTCCTCCAGGGTGGGCTCCGAGAAGGTCGTTTTGTATCCCTATGCTCACCTGTCGACCAGCTTGAGCTCGCCGAAGGTTGCCATGGGAGTCGTCAACGAGCTAGAAGGAGAGCTTCGCAAGCTTGGACTTGATGTCCACAAAAGCCCATTCGGCTGGTATAAGCGGTTCACGCTCGAGTGCAAGGGACATCCACTTGCCGAGTCCCTTAGGTCGATCACGATAGCCAAGGTCGAGAAGCCTGCTCCGCCAGCGGAAGCCATCCCCAGCGAGTATATGATTCTGGACGAGCAAGGCAACGAATACCCGCTTGAGTTGACCAAGCTCGAGGAGAATCCGATCGTTACGAAGAATCCGCTACTGAAGCAGTTCATCCTGAGCGAAGAGCTAAAAGGAGTTCCCGGAAGGCCTCCGGCGCATGTCAAGCTTATGAAGAAGCTGGAGCTCGCTGACTACGAGCCAGCCTCGGATATCGGGCATTTCCGATTCTATCCAAAGGGTGCGCTGATCAAGAGGGCGCTCGAAGAGTTCGCAACCGATCTGGCGGTTAGGGAGCTGGGCTGCACTCGCGTCGAAACCCCGCTGTTGTATAGGATGGACGAGGCGGATATCGCGGAACAAACCGCTCGCTTCGCAGAGCGCGACTATCGCTTTGTCATCGACGGAAAGGAGCTCGGCCTGAGGTTCGCCGGAGACTTCGGCTTGTTCAAGATGATCAAAAACGCCGTCATTAGCTACAAGCAGCTTCCACTCCGAGTCTACGAGCTCTCTCCTTCGTTCAGGCTCGAAAAGAGCGGCGAGTGCGTTGGGCTGAGAAGGCTTCGAGCCTTCACGATGCCGGACGTTCACTGCTTCTGTGCAGATGTCGAGCAAGCGCTCGACGAGTTCAAGAAGCTGGTTGAGTGCTACACTAAGCTCGCCGAATCGATGGAGGTAGACTACGTAGTCGCGTTCCGCGTCCTTAAGGACTTCTACGAAGAGCGAAGGCAATGGTTCGCCGAGCTCGTCAAGCTTGCTAGAAAGCCTGCGCTCGTGCAGCTGCTGGCCAAGCGGAAGCACTACTGGATCGCCAAGTACGAAAGCCAGTTCGTCGACGCGAGCGGAAGCAATGCTCAGCTCTGCACTGTGCAGCTAGATGTCGAGGATTCGGAGCGCTACGGCTTGTCCTACGTAGATGCCGAAGGCAGGCAGAGGGGATTCATTATAATCCACAGCTCGATGGGCTCGATCGAGCGCTGGATCTACGCGATGCTCGAGCAAGCTGCTAAGGCGATCGAAGCTGGTCGACCTCCGAAGCTTCCGCTTTGGCTCTCTCCAACTCAAGTCAGGATTATCCCGACGACTGACGAGCAACTTGAGTACGCCAAGTCGATCGTTGAAAAGCTGATTCGAAGGAGAATTCGAGCAGATCTAGACGATAGGCCCTTAACGCTCGCCAAGAAAGTTCGTGAAGGTGAGAGAGAGTGGGTTCCGTACATCGCCGTCGTAGGTTCCGAGGAGCGGGAGGGAGGCTTCTTAACCGTGAGGATAAGGGGGGTAGGAATCAGGCGGTACTCATTGGACGAGCTTGTTGAAGAGATAGACGAGCTCATTGACGACAAGCCCAAGCTTCCGCTGCCGCTTCCGACCTCGCTCTCTGCTAGACCCAAGTTCGCGAGATGAAGAAGCTCGAGAAGTATCCGGAGAAGCACGGCGTGCTCACCTTGCTCAATTTGATGTTCTTAGAGAGAAGGGACATCAGGCCTATCTTCTACTTTGATCAGGGATTTCGATATCCGCTCGCCGAGCAAGTCCTAGACCTATCTCCTCCGGAGATCGTGAAGCTTATGGACGAGCTCGCTGAAGCTGGGGGGAGGAGGTCGGAGTCCTGCCCTTAATCTCGCTCTTTACGAAGGCTTATGACACGAACCCCCATAGGACAATTCTACTTGCCGTTCCTAAGCTAAGTGAAGAAGCAAAGAGGTTGTGCTCAATCTATAGGCTTGAAGCAATCGAAGGTCGGAATCTGCGCGAAGCAATTCAAAAAATGATCAAGATGCTCTCATAGTCGGCTTGCTGAAAGTGAAGCTGCTCAGGACTGGCGTTGAGGGTCTAGACGAATTCCTAGGCGGAGGCATTCCTGCCGGAAGCCTAATCTTGGTTGTCGGAGATCCTGGCTCGAACTTCGGCCTCCTTGTTCAACAGATTCTCTACACGAGGGCGAAGCAAAATCTCGCTTGACATACATCGTTTTACGAAACGCTGGAAGCGAACCTGGAGATTGGACGGGAAAAGTTGGAGAAGAGGCAAAGCGGCTAGAAAGCTTCAGGGCGTTTTTCCCCTTAAAACAACTCGAGGTCATTGATCGTCTCTAAGACTAGATGTGCATCATTCTGTTATCGGCGTCAAAAGAAGGGAACGGTCGTTTGCGATTACAAGACTGAACTTCTTCACTAGCACGAGAGACACTCTAGACCCGACAGGTATGCAGGTGGCTCGTGACCGCAATCGCGAAGCCTATGAGGCGGCAAAGAAGTGGCTCGCAGGTAGGCTAGCGATAAGGCGGTGGAAGTTGCGCCTTTCGAGAATTTCGCCAAAGGCGAGCAACTAGGCCTTAACATATACTACCGATCGTGCGCGCACGGGGAGGCCTCGAAAAGCGCTTTCGAATCTATGATATCGTCCAGCCTATAGTGGAGAGGATGCGACCATGATTGACGTAGATGAAAATGCACCTCTCTTGAGCGTTGCACGGGACGGAAAGATCTTCAGTAACTCGCTGACGAGCGCTCTAAATATAGCGCTAGAGGGTCTGGCCTTGGAGCCTTAGGGAGAGCAGAATTGCCAGAATACTGGTTAGCGCCGAAGTTCCAGCTTCATCGCCCGTAAACTCAGGAAGGAAGTTGCAAGCGTTGCTGTGATTCCGATCAACGACAGAAACAGGCACATAAGAGCTAGAAACACTTCCTCAGAGCTCCGCTCGACAAGCCCTAGGTATGCTACGTACATGCCGACCATCGAACCGATTATGGCTAAGGTTATCCCGATAGCTGCTCCCAGATCTAGGTACCTCCAATACGGTGGAAGGCTCACAGCGTTTGTGAGCTACTTAATTCATTTTGGTTTTACAGATTCTCAACCAAGGTGCTGAGGATGGCGGAAAGTGATGTGAAGTAATTTTCAGGATCTCCTCTAGCTCAGCGTAGAATGGGCAGAGGGATCGCGAACTTGTCCGAGAAGC
>CAYZOK010000069.1:0-4104 GCA_964480335.1 uncultured Candidatus Bathyarchaeia archaeon
GCAAATAAGTGGAGAAAGTAGCTAATTAGACGGTATCGGCCCGTAGCTCAGTGGTTAGAGCGGCCGGCTGTAGGCGTCGCCTAAGGGCGATGCTGGCAGCCCTCTATCCGACAGAGACCGGCAGGTCGAGGGTTCGAATCCCTCCGGGCCGACTATCCTCAATTTGGGGACTAACCGAACTTCTTCAGCTCTTCAGGTTTGAGTATTCCACGTTCAGTTATGATCGCGGTTACGTATTCGGGAGGCGTCACGTCAAACGCAGGATTTAGCACCTTAGTTCCCTCGGGCGCTATGCGCTTTCCCATCACGCAGAGCACCTCGTCCGGGCTCCTTTCCTCGATCACCACGTCTTCGAGCTTGGTTTCTAGGTCGATTGTGGACCAAGGCGCGACCACGTAGAAGGGTACACCATGCCCCTTAGCTAGGACAGCGATGGTGTACGTTCCAATCTTGTTGATGACGTAGCCCGTCTTCAGAATCCTATCAGCTCCAACCATTACGGCGTCCACAAGCCCTCTCGACATGACGAACCCGACCATGCTGTCTGTGATCAGAGTTACGGGTATTCCATCTCGCATCAATTCGAAGGTCGTTAATCTAGCGCCCTGCAGAACTGGTCGCGTCTCGGTCGCTATCACCTTGATCCGCTTTCCGCTCTTGACGGCAGATCTGATCACGCTCAAGGCGGTGCCATACTCCACTGTGGCAAGGGCGCCAGCGTTACAATGCGTTAGAACGGTATCACCATCTTTCAGTAGAGCCGCGCCGTGCTCTCCGATTAGTCGGCATCGCTCAACCTCTTCCTCGAGAATCGCTTTCGCTTCTGATATAACGGCTCTCCTAGCTTCGTCTAGGGATCTGCAAGATCTCGCTTTTTCAAGGATGCGCGAGACGGCCCATTCTAAGTTGAAACCAGTCGGCCTAGTCTTCAGAAGCTCTTCTCCAGCCTGCCCTAGTTCGGAGAGGAGCTGAGGGAAATCTTGCGCCTTGGAGTGAAAGGCGACCAAGGCTAATCCAAGCGCTCCTGCCACTCCGATCAGCGGGGCACCCCGTATTTTCATCATCCTAATAGCGTCTGCTACTTCACGATGCAGGCGCAGCTCGATGAGGCGCAGCTCGTGGGGAAGCTTCGATTGATCGATTGCCACGACGGTGCCGTCTCGCCAGTCAATTGACCTCATTCGGCTTCCTTCAACCGAAATCGTTTAAAAGGCTACATAGCCTCACGACTGAGGCTTGGCTCTTCAGGTGGCTTACGTCCGAGGGCTGTTTGAAGTTTCCTTGGAAGAAGCCGGAGAACTAATCGAGAAAGGCTATGGCGTGCGGCGCAAGGAGAAGCTGATCCTATCCACTTACGAGGCAGCGTATCTCTTGGAGCAGGGCAGGATCTCGATCCTCGATGAGTCTGGGCGCCAGCTCGGTTCGCAAGAGGTCATAGCCGACTGTCGAAGAGGTGATCCGGACTTCTGGACCAAGTACCTGGTCTATCGCGATTTGCGTTCCAAAGGCTACATCGTCAAGGAGAGCCCTCGTGTCGGGATCGACTTTGAAGTCTACGGACGGGGCGAGTATGGGAAACGCGAACCGAGGTACGCCGTAGCGAAGTTAAGCGAGGGCGAGCTTACGAAGCTCGATGCGCTGATGCGGAAGATAAGAATAGCTCAAGCGATGGGAAGGGAACTCGTGCTAGCCGTAATCGATCGGCGCGACGATATCGTGTATTACCACCTAGCGGAGGCTGAGCTTGAGAAAGAAAGCGCTTAGCCTGCTTAAGCTCGTTAGACCCATTAACTCAGCCATGGTAGGCTTTGCGGTTTTGATCGGGGCCTGGATAACGGAGTTTTCACTTGATGGCAGGTTGATGCTCGGATTCTTGACTGGCTTCTTCTTGGCTGGAGCTTCGATGGCGCTTAACGACTACTTCGATCGAGAGGTCGATGCTATAGACAAGCCGTACAGGCCTATTCCGAGCGGCGCCGTCAAGCCTTCTGAAGCTATCGCCCTAGCGAGCGCGTTCGCTGGAGCAGGGCTTATCGCAGCATTGGTGGCGGCTTTAGAGTGCTTCTTCATAGCGGTGGCTTTCTTCTGCTTGGCTACGACCTATAATGCCTTTGGCAAGAGATTGAGCCTCTTCGGCAATCTCATGGTAGCCTCATGCGTGGCTATTCCATTCATCTACGGAGGCTTATTAGCAAGGGGCCCGCTGCAAGGGCTCCCACTTGCCTTCGCCGCACTAGCCTTCCTCTCGGCGATGGGGCGCGAAGTCACGAAGGGGATCGCTGACGTGCATGGGGATCGGAAGAAGGGATTCAAAACCTTGGCCACAACGGCAGGCCTCCGATCGGCTGCGCGTGTCGCAGTAATATTCTACGGAGCGGCGGTCGGACTTGGAATGCTGCTGCTCTCCGGCTTAGTTGGACCTTTATGCGCGCCCTTCATCGGGATGGCCTGCGCTGGGTTCTGCTATTCGTCTGTCAGGCTTCTACGAAACCCGAGTCCCAAGAGGGCGGAGCGGGTTAAGAACGAAGTCTTGGCGTGGATGCTGTTGGGATTAATCGGGTTTGGAGTGGGAGCGATTTGAAGCAGTTTAGGGTGCTACGCGGAATGCGAGATCTCTTGCCGGATCAGGTTGCTAAAAGGCAGAAAATCATCGGAACTATCCGCGAGCTCTTTCGAGCTTATGGCTACGAAGAGGTCGAAACGCCGACCTTAGAGCCTTTCGAGCTTCTGGCGGCGAAGATCGGCGAGGAGATCAGGCATCGAATGTACGCCTTTGAAGATTTGGGAGGAAGGAAGGTGGCGCTTAGGCCGGAGATGACTGCTCCCATCGCGAGGCTCGTCGCTACCAAGCTCCGAGCTGAGCCGAAGCCAATCCGGATAGCCTACATAGCGAATTGCTTTAGATATGACGAGCCGCAAGCGGCTAGGTGGCGAGAATTCTGGCAGGCTGGATTCGAACTTATCGGATCGAGCTATCCTGAAGCTGATGCTGAGATCCTCAACATCTCCGACGAGCTGATGCACCGGCTGGGCTTTGTCAATTACCGCCTCAGGATAGGGCAAGTGGGCATCCTGCATGGAGTTCTAGCTCAGGAAGGTGTCGAGGAGTTGGAGAGGTATAGAGCAATGGGCATGATCGACAAGGGCAAGCGAGATGGGGCCATTCGATATCTCGCTGCCGAAGGAGTCTCTAAACGAGGGCTCGACCTAGTCAGGAAGCTTTTCGAAGGCCGGAGGCGAGCTTGGCGAGCGCTCGTGAACGAAGGCAAGCATCTATTAAATGACTACCCCGAGGCGTTAAGCGCCTTAGAGAACCTTGAGGAAATCCTGAGCCTCTTCGCGCCACTAGCTAGAGGAAGCATCGAAGTCGATCTCGGATTTGCTAGGGGCCTCGAGTACTATACTGGCATGATATTCGAAGTCTACGCTCCTCAGCTGCGCGTGGCCTTAAATGGAGGCGGGCGGTACGACAAGTTAATCGAGCTCTTCGGCGGCGATAGCACGCCAGCAGTTGGTTGCTCTCCAGGGATCGACCGGATAGTCTTAGCCATGGAGAGAGCTAGCCTGTTCAAGGAAGAGGTCAAGGAGCGAGGAGCGATCGTCGCAATAGACCCCGGCTTGGTCATGAGGGCTTTCGAGATAGCCTCAGACCTAAGAGAGAAGGGGATAAGCGTTGAGCTAGATGTCAGCAGGCGGAGGCTGAAGAAATTGCTCGCGTATGCTAGCTCTAGAGAGATGACCTTCGTGATCATCGTAGCTCCCTCGGAGCTGAAGCAGGGCAAAGTTATCTTGCGCGACATGCGGCGGGGAGTTCAACGAATCGTCCAGATTGAAGACCTGCCTGACGAGGTAACCAAGCTTCTGAGCAAGGTATAAGCGCATTGCCCTCCAAACTTCGGCGGGCCCGTAGCTCAGCCAGGACAGAGCGGGGGCCTCCTAAGCCCTAGGTCGCCGGTTCGAATCCGGCCGGGCCCGCTTTCGATTTCTGAGAAAACAACGGAGCTCGATCAGGAGGTGCGGGGGGTGGGATTCGAACCCACGAAGGCCTACGCCAGCAGGTCTTGAGCCTGCCCCCGTTGGCCTGGCTTGGGTACCCCCGCGCTC
>CAYZOK010000070.1:0-3976 GCA_964480335.1 uncultured Candidatus Bathyarchaeia archaeon
CGTAGCCATTTTTGATGTTGAGACGCGAACTGTGGAATTCATAAGCTTTTAACTCCCGTCAGCAACTCCTGGTACTAGGATTCCACTTGCCTAGATTCTCAGAGCAAATTAGCGAGGTATCGAGTAATACGAATCAAATTTAGAACGTAGAATGAAAACAAGTCGGGTTGAAGCCGGTTAGCTTCGTCCACGTAGCCGATTCCCACCTTGGGTACGCCCAGTATGGCTTGGAAGCTAGGCGGAAAGACTTCACCAGGGCTTTTGAGGAGGCCGTCGAGCGAGCTTTAGAGCTCAAGCCAGACTTCGCGCTCTTGGCGGGAGACCTCTTCAACGATCCGAGGCCTACTAATCCAACGCTGGAGGAAGCGATCGCCTGCCTGAAGAGGTTACGAGATGCTGGAATCAAGGTGTTCGCTGTTGATGGATCGCATGATGTAGCTCCCAATGTCATTACTGGGACCATCCTAAGCCCGCTTGACAAGGCAGGCCTCCTCCACTACCTCCCCCGCCATGAAGGCTCGTGCTGGAACAGAGGCGAGTGTTACATCTACGGAGTCCCTAGCTTCCCTGCCAAGCTAGCTGAGCAGTTCAGTAGTTACTTAGGCGAGATAGCGCCGAAGCCCCGTCCTAACGCCCTCAATGTTTTCTTGTTCCACGGAGCGGTGGATCATCCTGCTGTCCGCGATCGCTATAGAATTGCACCTGAACTTAAGCCCGAGCTTCTTCCAGATGGCTTCGACTACTACGCTGGCGGTCACGTCCACCAGCACTGCGACACCCGGTTTAAGGACGGCTACCTAGCTTACAGTGGCTGCCTCGAATCAACAAGCTACGAAGAGGCCGAGTTCAAGAAGGGCTTCTACTATGTTGAAGCCCGAAGCAAGGATGATGTAAGTTTGCAGTGGATCGAGCTCGAATTCGCACGAGACTTCGTCTTCCTACGCCAAGACTTCTCGGGAAGATCGCCAGTAGACATAACGAAAGAGGCAACTAAGCTCGTGAAGAACGCTGATAGACCCAATGCCATCATCGTCCTGGTCATGGAGGGCTTACTTCCAAGCGAAGCAAGGAAAGCTGAAGTCGACGTCATGAAGATCAAGAAGCAAGCCGTCAAGGCACTGCACGTTCGTGTCGTAAACAACTTGAAAGAGCTTGGAATGGACGAGATTCTGCAGCGCATAATCTTCGAGACTTCGGGGAGGGACGTCCGGTCAAAAGCCTATGACTACTTCCTGAAGGTCTTTGGCGAGGAGTACGATCTAGACACCGCAAAGCGATATGCCAAAATTGCGATAGATCTGCTGGATCCGCTCTTGAGGAGGCGAGAAGGAGAGGTCAGGAAAATTCTCGAATCGATTTGAAGGTTCGCAAAGTAGTTCTTGAGAACGTTAGGTCGCACAAGAGAAGCGAAGTCGAGTTCGGAGACGGCTTCAACTGCATCGTAGGTGGAGTTGGAGCTGGCAAGACTTCCATCCTCTATGCGATACACTTCGGCTTGCTAGGCGAGCGGCTTGGCAAGAGCTACTCGTACTTACTTCGCGAAGGCCAGAATTCGGCTCGCGTCACCCTGCACTTCGAACAGGAGGGCAAGGAGTACAGAGTTGAGCGCGTCCTGGTGAGGAAGGGAGATAGAATAAGCCAGGATCCCAGCGAGCTTGCCCTTTATGAAGAGGATAGGCTGATCGCAAGCGCCAAGGCCGAGGCAGTTAACGAGCAGATAAAATCGATAACAGGGATCGATTACGACACGTTCAAGAACGTCATCTGGGTCCAGCAAGAGAAGCTTAAGGAGATCTTGGATGTCGAACCATCGCGAAGGCAGGAAGTTCTCGACAGGCTGTTTGGGATATCGGACTTCTTCGATGCGTGGGAGCGATTGCGCGGATTCGAGCGCGAGTACGAGGGAGAGAAGGGAGCTCTCGAACGAGATCCTGACATAGTAGGTTTGGGCGATCTTCGAAAGCGCTGCAACGAAGGCTACGAATCGCTCGTGAAGCTCCACCTGCTCATCGAAGACCTGAAGAGCCAAGTTGATCAGCTGAGCCGCCGCTATCGAGAAGCTGACGAGCGAGTTCGAGAGCTTGAGCAACTTCGAAAGGAAGCTGAGGTGCTTGAGCGCGAGAAGGCTACCCTCAAAGCGAGGCTTCAGGAGATCGAGAAGAGCGCTCGACGCGCCAAGGAGATCGTCGAGAAGCAGGAAGCCGAAGTTGCTGAGCTCGAAAGCAAGCTCGACGATCTGAGCTCGAGAGTCGAGAAGATCCTGAACCAGCTGGCCGAAGCAGGCCTTAAAGCTGAGTCGCCAGCCGAGCTAGAGGAAATCGAAGCAGATCTACGAAATCAAGAAATGTCGCTAATGGCTAAGCGAGAAGAGCTTAAGAACGAGATCGAAACGCTTGTGCAACAACGGCGAATTCTCGCTAGCGAGGAAAAGTGCCCCCTTTGCCAACGCTTGTTGACAGACGAGCACCGCAGGCTCGTGCTTGGGGCCTTGGAGATGAAAGAGGGCGCATTTCTCAAGCAACTCGACGAGGTTAAGCTCGGTTTAGAAAGGCTGGAAGCTAGGCACAAGTTACTGAAGACTTCTGCCAAGGCACTTGCAGAGCTTTGGCGAAGCAAGGACAAGCTGGAAGGGAAGCTCAGCGATAGGATAGCATCGCTCGAGGAATCTAGAGCCGCCTTGCAAGGCTTGGAAAGGGAATCATCGAAAATCGAGCGTAGGCTTGCTGAAATCAAAGTTCCCAAGATGGATTTGAAGCTGATCGAGGAAGCTGCCAGGAAGCGAGATCAAGCGTATCAATCCTTGGCAAGCGCTCGCTCAGAGCTCGAGGCGAAGCGAGCCGAGCTGCAAAGGTTGGATCGAGAGGTGAGCGAGCTGAAGAAGCGCGTCGAACAAGCCGAAGAGAAAGCTAGGCGGAAGGCAAAGGTGGAGACCATATTAGACTTCGTGGGGAAGATCAGAAGCCTCTATAGATCGGTCGGGCCGAAGCTCAGGAAGGACTTAGTCGAAGTGTTGCGGGATTGCATTCAGCGGATACTCTACGAGATGACCGAAGGGCTTGACAAGCACTACATGATCGAGATAGGCGACGATTACACGCCTCGACTACGAGAGGCTGAGCACTGGAGGGATCTGCCGGCACTATCAGGCGGGGAGAGGACCATGTCGGCTTTCGCTTACCGAATCGGAATAGGCCAGCTGATAATGGACTTCAGGGGAAGGCCTCTCGACTTTTTGATCTTGGACGAACCTACGGAGAGCCTGGGGCCCGAAGACGGCTCAATTGAGCGCCTGGCAAAAGCTGTCGCAAGCTTGCGATCTATAGGTCAGATAATCTCGGTGACGCACAGCGAGGATTTCGCCAAGCTAGCCGACTACACGATACGAGTCGAAAAGAGAGCTGGGAAGAGCGTCGTTAGCTACGTGCGCTAAGCCCTCTTCTTCCTAGGCTTCTTTGCTTCTTTTTCCTCCTTCTCCTCTTCCACCTTTACCTCGGGCGGCCTCTCTTCGGGAGGCCTCACCTCTTCCGGCAACGTGGGAGGAGGAGTCGTGATAAGAGTGTAACCTATCCAGCCTCCGATAAATGCTAGGATGGCAACAGCTACCCACATGGGAACGGCTAGCGCCCACCACGAGAGCTCGCGCCCGAGGAACATCCATTCAGCTGGCGTGAAGAACAGCCAATACGTGTAGCCTATCATGCCGATTATCGCGACTGTGACGATTATCGCTCCAAGAGCTCTATCGCTAATCAAGCTTGGTAAACTTCTGCATCAGCTGTTAAAAGGTTTAGCGGGAAGGTCTTGGCTTCCTCCTCTTAATCCTGAGAGAATTCCTTACGCCTGAAATCACGCGAAATTCGTCTTTGAGCTCCACTCTGTGCAAGAACTTCTTGAGAACTTGGCGAAGTGCTCGCTTGGACTTGATTTCGACGGTGAGCTCATCATCGCTTCGCTCGGCATTTCCCACCCTCCCCCT
>CAYZOK010000071.1:0-3956 GCA_964480335.1 uncultured Candidatus Bathyarchaeia archaeon
AACTTCGCCTACAAGCCAATCGTTGTGAGGAGCGAGAGAGAATTGCTAGGCTCCCGGCTCGAGGTTCGAGTGATAGACGTGCGGCCAAGCTGGCTCCTAGCAGAAATGGCGTAGCCTACTTGTTCAGCACTCGATTGACGGTCTCCTCCATTATGTGACCGCGTAGATAGACTAGAGCTCTCTTCACCCCCTCAACTTCTTCAGCCATCTTCTTGATGCGAGAAGCTATCGGAAAGGCAAGCGGGCACATCGGGCTCGTAAGTGTGAACTCGATTTTGACGATGCCCTTCTCCACTTCCTCCACGCTTCTGATCAAGCCCATGTCGCCGAGCGGCATTCCAGTTTCTGGATCGACGACCGCTCTCACGCGCTCTTCGACCTTTTCGGCAAGTGACATTTCGCCAACGTTATCTCAACTTCTTCGATTAAAATGCAGGTTTGTTGCCAGCAGCCTTCAGGCGAAGTCGCAAGTGGAAGTACCTCCAGCTTTTATCAAAGTGGGATCGAGCAGTAGTCCCCGTCTATGAGGCAGAGGCTAGGGAGGCATCGGTTCCGCTATTGAAAGTTCTACTCTCGAGTTGTTGCCTAAATGAATGCGCCTATTGTGGCTTGAGAGCTGGTGCGAGATGGCCAAGATATGCTTGGGAGCCACAGGAGCTCGTGCAGGTTACGCTTGCGCTCCATCGCCAGGGAATAATCAAAGGTCTCTTCCTCAGCTCAACCATAGAGAGGGATCCAGATTTCACCGTAGAACGTCAAATCGAAGTCCTCAGGATGCTCAGGAAGTCCGGATATGATGGCTACGTGCATCTGAGGCTCATGCCAGGAGTTAGTCGCCATCTAGTTAGAGAGGCGGTCGAGCTTGCCGATCGGGTAGGCGTCAATCTGGAGGGGCCAGACTCCGAAGTCTTCGATGAGATATGTCCTGACAAAGGCGATTTTGAGACCGACCTCGTCAAAAGGCTCGCTTGGATAGCCGAAGAAGTAGCTCGTGCATCGCCACTCGAGAGGTCTTGGGGGCGTGCCAGAGCCGGTGTGGATACACAGTTCGTCGTGGGAGCAGTTCCCGACACAGATGAGCAGTACTTGAAGATGACCGATCGGCTGTACCGCGAGTTTGGATTGAGCCGCGTCTACTACAGCGGCTTCGAGCCTATGCAGGGAACTCCGCTAGAGGGATCAAGATCCTGCCCTCCGAGTCGCGAATATAGATTATACCAAGCCTCCTTTCTGCTCCGCGATTATGAATTCACTTTCGACGACCTGAGGTCTATTTTAAGAGACGGATTTCTTCCCAACATGGACCCAAAGCTGGCTTACGCTCAAAATAGTCCTGAGCTCTTTCCGATGGATTTGAACGACGCTGGAAGGGCCCAAATTATGCGCATTCCAGGCGTAGGCCCGGCATTAGCGGATGCTATAGTCGCGGCGAGAGAGGAGAGACCCATCCGCGCGTTCAAAGATCTGGAGGAGATCCTCGGGCTCAAGTTAGCCCGCAGAGTAGCTCCTTACGTAGCCCTGCAAGACAGGAAGTTGTGGGAATGGTCAGAGCCAAGGTAGATCCCACCGCATTTGTAGGCGGAGAAGCGAGGTTAGGCGATTATTGCGAGGTTCGGGCGAACGTCCAGATTCGCGGCGAGGTGGAACTTGGGAATCAGGTCATAGTCGACGTAAACTCCTTGGTGGAAGGTCCAGTGAGAGTAGGCGATGGAACTTACATAGGTCCGAATGTTGTCGTAGGTTTCCCAGCTTTGAAGGAGCTTGAAGGGAGGCCCAAGTTGCCTACTGAGATCGGCAGAAACGCCGTAGTTCGCTCAGGATGCGTGATCTACTCGAACGTCAAGATAGGCGACGATGTGCGCTTCGGACATAATGCGGTAGTGCGCGAGGGCACGACGGTCGGCGATAGTACACTAGTAGGTACGAATGTCGTGATAGATGGCGAAAGCGAGATCGGAAGCAGGGTATCGATTCAGACTAATGCTTATATCTGTAAGTACTCAAAGATCGAAGATTCAGTGTTTCTCGGACCCTGTTGCATCTTGACGAACGATAAGTACCTACTGCAACGCAAGGTTAGGCTTAGAGGTCCCACGATTAAGCGTGGGGCCAGCATCGGAGCTAACGCCATTTTGCTGCCTGAAGTCGTGATAGGCGAGGGCGCCGTCGTCGGAGCTGGAGCTGTAGTTACTAAAGATGTCGAGCCAAGGCAGATCGTCGTAGGAGTCCCGGCGAGGGTTCTGAAGAGGGTACCTTGCGACTGGCGTTCGCTACTGGAGTAGCTCTGGCAGCACTTCTGCTCTTAACTAGCTCGGTTAGCTTGGCACCTGCCAGAAGCCAGTTCGAGTGCCTACGCTTTGAAAGAGATGTCGTGATCGACAACTACGGCTGGATTCACGTTAGCGATCACTTCGTGCTTCAAAACCTCGGCAATGCTTCCGTCCGACAAGTTCAGGTTACGCTACCGAGAGAAGCAGAACGTGTGGTAGCCAAGGATCTCCTCGAATATGAGCTTCCCGTCACGGTCTTTGAACACGATCAGCTCAAGCTTGCGACCGTATCGCTTCGTTTTCAGATGCAACCTGGCGAGCGCGCGAGCTTCACCATCAGCTATTCACTTCCAGCTGGAGCATACGTGAGAAGAGAGGCGGATAGGTATGTGCTGAATGCAACGTTCCCAGAGGCGCCATGGCCCCTCGAAGAAGCTTCTGTAACGATCTTCTTACCAGCCGGAGCTAGCGCAGTCGAAGCTCGTGAGCCCTTAACCTTAATCGAGGGCAACAAGGCGCACGCGATTCTCGCGCCGCGGGACGGATTGCCTCCGCTCGTGCTCGCGTACTCGTACTCAGTGTTCTGGGCAGCGCTTTACCCGGCTATCTGGCTAGGCGCGGTCTCCTTAGCGATTGCTATCTCGGCCTCTCTCCGGAGTAGGATGCTGCCAGCCCCTAAAGCTCCGCCTGATTTTGCGCTGGACTTTATCGATGTCTGCCGAAGGATGCTGAGCACGTACCAAGAAGAGATCAGCACCGAGCAGCGCAAGGAGCGCATGGCGAGGCGAGAGTACGCAACAAGACTCGACAGAGTGAGGACTAAGCGAGCTACTCTCATGCCAAGATTGCTTGAGCTTGGCAAGCGCTTAAGGGAGCTCAGCGTTTCCGATGTAGTAGATAGGCTAGACAGGGCTTGGCTATCTCTCGATTCTTCACTAGCCAACCTGCGAGAAGCCGAGGCCAAGTTTAGACGGAGAGAGATCTCCAAGAGCCTTTACTCGGTAATTGTCGAGGAGGGGCGCGAGAAACTCGATTATTGGACGGAGGAGGTTGAGAGGAGGATCGCAGAGCTCCGTGATCGCTTAAGCTTATAGGTTCCTGTCGATCACTACAGTCTGTGGTCGAAATCAAGGTGGATCGTGAGAAGTGTACCGCTTGCGGAGCTTGCGTAGACATCTGCCCGATGGGAGTTTACGAGATTCAAGAAGTAGAAGGTCAAAGCATCGCCGTTCCAGTCAACATAGATTCGTGCGTAATCTGCAGAGCATGCGTAGTTAGTTGTCCTAACAAGGCGGTTTCCCTAGAGTAGCCCCGGGGAGATTCGAACTCCCGTCCCCAGCTCCAGAGGCTGGGATGCTTCCACTGCACCACGGGGCTCCGTTTGTGATTGAAGGGCTTGACGTTAAAAAGCTAGCAACCTAAGTTGAACGGCCTGCCTTCACGTAGAACCCTCTCGGGAATCCTATCCTGCCACTTCTCTAAGAAGGAGAGATCTTCCCTTTCTGATCGTAGCTCATCCGGCAACATGTGGGGGATCTCATCGATGATTGGGTACCAGCGGAGGCATTTGGGGCAGACTATTATGCCCTCGGCTACCTCTTCGCCTGATTCCTCAAAAACGTGGAGTTCAAGAGGATGGTGCTTATCGATCGGGCAAGCGAGTATCCCCATCAGTCTGCGCTTCAA
>CAYZOK010000072.1:0-2163 GCA_964480335.1 uncultured Candidatus Bathyarchaeia archaeon
TACCATGCAAGATGCCGAGAGCGAAACGATCCAAGCATGAGCTTCTCCACGAATGCGTGTTCTGCAAGAAGCGCATTCCTCCATGAAGAAAATCCGCGACTCTTGTACCACAAGTCGGATCACTAGGTTGGGTATGCCGAGCTTGCAGTAAGGGCAAGTCTATCTAATACGGCCAAGGAGCTTGCCACGAAGGCCTCTCGTTAGCTTCTCTATTCCCAAGCTAGTAACTCTGAACAATGGATTCAGCCACCAACTGGCATCAGACCTCGACTCGCTATGCGCTCGAACTTGGATTTGGCTTATCAATCTTGCGCTATGCGTGAAGCGAGCTCTTGGTGATTACCCTGTATTGGCGATTGAGGCGAAAGTTCTCCTATAGCTACTTGTAAGCCTCGATCTTGCCTTCTTCCTTCGCTTTCTCGACATAGGATTCGAAGATCTCATACGCCCCTCGCTTGCCATAGGACGCGACCGTGAATTCGCTACCGTCTTCCAGCAACGATACGACATCATAGCCCACTGCGGTTTCGACAAGAGCCAAAGCCCTTCCCTTATAGCTTGCCTTCACTCTTCCCGTTCTGGGATCTCTCCGCAAAACCTTGTGCGCTATGTCGACTTTTTCGATCACATATTCGGGCCATGTCGGCATCGACCTTCTGAACCTGCTCCAGATCATCAATGTCTAAAGTTCTCTGACGATCTAAAAATCAGAGGAGGTCGGCTTTCCACAAGTCTAGATAATATGCGACTCCTAACTCTTTCCGGCAGAACTTTGGATAGCGAAGCATGACTTGTTGCTCACGAGCTTTAGGAAGCAGACTCTGCATTAAGGAGATGCTAGTCTGGGATCGGATTCGACGCGATTCTACAGGACAATAGCCGAAGCTCCAGACATCGACAGGTTCGTGGCTGACGAGGACTTGCTTTACGCAGTAAGCCTTGTAACATTTTCATCAGATCTCTAATTGCTGGCCTTCCTCAAGAAGCTCAGGGAACGTGTTGAAGAGGCTAAGAAAGCATTCGCGGAACGGGTCATAGAATTTCGGGAACGCGTTACTGCTATCGTCGAAGAGCAGAAGAAGGTTCTCGAGTCCGCAGTAGCTGAGTTCGAGCAACGCAAGTTGTTGTTCGAGAAGCACTTGGAAGAGCTTCAGAAGCGGTCTGCTGAATACGTGGAGGGACTGCGGTTAACTCTGAATAGGTTTACAGATTTCCTGAAGTCATGTCGATCCTCAACCGAAGTACTGATCAAACTTCCGAATCTTCGGCTTGGGAAGTTATCTGAAGATCTGTTGACAGGTCTAAGATTGCGTTTCGAGGAAACACTCCAAGGAGAAAGGGAAGAAGAGAGCCAGCGACTCGAGCGATACTACACGAAGGAGCTTGAGAATATGAGAAAGCAGCTAGAAGACTTGCAGCTGAGAATGGAGCGGGAAAGGGCAGAACGAAGGCTATTGAGCGAGGAAGTCAAACAGCTAAAAGCTATCATGTTTGAGAACGATGTTGCGTTCCTCCTTCATGCAAAATATGGTTATTCGGTTAGGCGACGAGAGCGCATTAAAGTGAATGACAGACTGGTTGAGTTCGACATAATCGGAAAGAAATTGCCGACTCCAGACGAACTTTACACGATAGCTTGTGAGTGCAAGCGATACACTACATCGCCTCTCAGCTACGAATGTGTCGGTGAATTGCTTAGCAGAGCAGAAATGCTTCAGAACGTACTTCGGCGCAACGCCATGTTGTACAGGAGGATCGGCTTCCAATATTGGATCGTCTCAACAGCTGGTTTCGAAAGGAAGGAGGAAATTCTCAGGCGGTGGAAGAAGAAACTGAAGTTCAAGCTGATAGACTTAGACGAGCTGAGGAGGTTGGCCGCGGAGGCTGGCTACAGACTAACCTGCTTAGATTAACTAGCCAAGATCAATTTCAGACCCGCGAAGCTCGCCTAAGGAGTCCTATCTAACAGGTCACCTCGAAGGAGCCAGCTCTTGTGGTAGGAACGGTAGTCCCGTCGGCTTGAAAATAGTCGCTATCCAGTCGCCCAATTGGCGTAGCCAAGGCTTGACTTCTACCGGAAATGGACCTAGCGAAGAAACCCTCCAGAGAGTCTCCGTAGTTCTCGACCAGGGGCGCCTCGAAAAATTGCGAACCCTCCTCGCC
>CAYZOK010000072.1:2263-3741 GCA_964480335.1 uncultured Candidatus Bathyarchaeia archaeon
TCGCCCTGATATCTCTAGATAATTCATTTGAGCTAGTTCTACGGGCTTACTTGCTCAAGAGAGGCATCAAAAGGGAGGATGTCGAGTCCTTCCGCAAGATTAGCGACCTCATGTGGAGGTGTGAGAGGGCTGGATTAGAAATCAGCGAGAGCGACAAGCGCCTCTTGCACGAAATGCACCATAGACGAAACCAGATTTACCACGGAAAGGTCATCATGTTGCCGCCTAAGCGCGAGCTTGAGGCTTGGAGTAAGATCGTCACGTCATTACTCCATAACGCTACTGGCATCGACCCAGTAGAGTACTTCAAGAAAAGGAGCCACGAAAGGATCTTGCTCCATCCGGCTGACCTGAGGTACGTGGCCGAACTTGAGAGGAACTTCAGGAGAACACCACCTTACGTATCTAAGCTGACTTGGTGGAGCGAGATTCGGAGAGATGCTATCGAGGCCGGGGAGAAGTGGGATCTCTATGTGCACTACAGGCCGAGGTGGCCCTTCTTCATCCCGACGTTGATTCTGGTCAAGTGCAATCAGCACGGCAATCCTGTGTCGAAAGATTATGTTGTAGATTTAGAGTCTAAGGCGCACCTCCTTAAGATTGAGAAGAAAGTTTGGAGGGTATGGCTCGGTGTAGTCTCTTCTAATGGGTTTGAGGAGGGCGCTATGATCAGAGCCGAGGATCACGAAGGTAAGGCGCTGGGCCTTGTTCTAATCGACCCTCAACAGAGGGTAGCTTTCTCCTCACAGCGCGGCGAGTGCAAGAAAGCATTGAAGTGGTTGGTACTATGGTGACCAAGGATGGACTTAGAGATCGAGACTAGCGTGGAAAAAGTCGCTGAAATTCTTAAGGCCGTGGGTTTTGAGCGCGTTATAGTAAATGGCAAGCTTATCGAAGCCAAAACGAAGGACGGTTGGGGGAGATTCCACGTTGTCGGGATAGAACTAGAAAGCGATATCACGTACCTAGACGTGCACAGGGACTCCTTCATCCACATGGCATTCCTCGGCGTGGACTATGGCAAGAAGCCGCGAACGATTTGCGAGAGGATAACCGACTGTGCCGATCAAGTAGGGGTTCGTTGCAGGGTGATCGGCGGCACTAGCTGGTTTAATCGGAAGAATAAGGCGATATTCGGGGGCATTAGGCTCTAGCTTGCGAATCCCTCAGCCCCTCTTTCGTAGCTATTACGAGAAGTCATTTCCAGAACAATATAGCTCTGAGTGAGGGTTACAACGCTTAAAATCAACAACAAGGCTGCGGAACCGAAGAGCAACCTTCCGAATGCTCTAGCCGTCACACGGTTGAAGCCGCTGTTGCGGCTAAGCACGTTAGTGAACGTTTATATAGTGTCGGAAGATCGCCACTTACTATCTAAGCGGGACAAATGCTCAACGCAAATTCGAACCTTGCTGTTAATTTTGCAATCCGAGGGACTAAGTCTCATAGATGAATTGTTGGCTTTCGTAACTGCTGAT
>CAYZOK010000073.1:0-3669 GCA_964480335.1 uncultured Candidatus Bathyarchaeia archaeon
ATGCGTGGACTAGGCGGGCTGTACTCGACATCCTAACTGAGGCGGGGAGGCCGCTGAAGTGGTTCGAGATATACCGACGCTTGCACGGCAAGGAGGCCATCGACCTGCATAGGCACTCGCACCCAAGCTTCTTGTTCACCATCGTGTTGCTGGACGAGGTGCTGGAAGAGCTGTGCAGAGCTGGCTTAATCGAGCGAGTCGAGCGAGAGGTCGAAGCGCCCAGCCTCAACCCGTTGCTCAAGCAGAGGAAGTGGAAGCTAGTCTGGTATGCAGTCGATAGTCCGCGTTCTGGAGAATGAAGTGCGAGGTCTGCGGCAGAGGAGTTTGGTTGCCATTTAAGTGCAACTACTGCGGCGGATCGTTCTGCTGCGAGCATCGGCTTCCAGAAAATCACGGATGCGAAGAGAGGCGTCGGGATCCGCCCTTCCCTGACGAGATAGCCATAGAGCCGCTCCTCCCCGAGGATTTATTCGCCGAACGAGATGGAAAGCTTCTAGCGACATTGCCACGCGTCCTGAACCCCATTAATGAAGCCACCCTAAAGTTTGCCTTAGCCGACAGCCTAGATCGACTAGGCTGGCGCACTTACGTCGAAGCAGAGGTCGCTGAGTTCCCCGCTCGTCCTGATATCTCAGCCCTCTTCACAGGATGGCTCGCCTACTGGGAGATCGAGAGCTGGCTGTGTAAAGCGCTAGATGAGCGCCAAATCCGGAAATACAAGCCTCTTCCCAACTATCTGCTGAAAGTATCTTTAGCGACGAAAGAAGGCAAGAAGGGGATCTACAGGCAAGGGGGTCGTCACGAATACTGGGTGACGGTATCGCCTGAGGAAGTCCGCGCCGAATTCGAAAGAGGCCTTCCCGAATACTCCGTCGAGAGAGTTGGTAGATATCTCTGCGATCCCGTCAAGGGGCTCGTGATGAAGCTACAGGAGCCGATAAAACTCAGAGAATACCCTCAGAAGGGGCTCGTAAGAAGGGGAAAGACGTACCAGCACGAAAGGCTGGTGCGCTCCGTTCGGCGCTACCTCCTCCAGAATGGCTACCTAGTTGCTCACGAGCCGAGCTTATCCCTCGAGTACATTCGCCCGACCCATTGGATAGGTGGCTTGGTGCCAGTTACGCTGTACGATGTCCGCAGTATCCGCCCCGGGGAGGAGAATCTTGGTAGGCCTGATATCGTCGCTTGTGAAAAGGAGCTCTTGGTTGGTAACCGTCTTGGAGGCTATGCTCTACACGAACTTGTCGGCATCGACGTCAAAACCGAGCTAGGTAAACTATGTGTACGCCAGTTCAAGAACTACGTGGCTGGACTCCCGAAGGTTTACGTCGCTGTGCCAGCCGACTTAGAGGAGGAGGCAAGTCCGTTCGTAAGTGCGCACTCTCTCAAGATCGGCATCATGGTGATCGCAGATGGCGATGTAGAGATCGTTCAGGAGGCGCCAAGGACTTACGCTCGAGCCCCCCTTATACCCATCACGACGATCGAGTATCGAGGCTGAAGCCGCTGACGAGCAGGGCTATCACGCTAACCCTAGCTCCTTGATCTCCAGCAACGCCGCCTGAGCCTCCAGATCCTAGGTGAGCTTGCGAGGCGTCAAAAGGAATGCAGACACGGCAAAGGTGAGCCCTACGCAAATCCGCTTTGAACGTTCAAGTCGACACGCCAGCCGACATCAGCTGCGTACGGCAGGAGCCCAAGCTCCGATCGACTTGGGAGCGTATCCAGCCGGGTCAGCTTAACGACGAACTCCTTATACGCTCGTCCGGATCCTGCTTCAGCATCACGATCGACTTCCTCGCTTCAGCTTCCGCTCGAGCTTCTCTTGGCTCGCCTTGATGTCGGCGTGGATCGCCATCGCAGTCCGCTCGACAGCTCGTTCGATGCGCTCCGTAGCTCGCCCTAGCGCGCTCGAAAGCTCCCTAGATGAGGCTCTGAGCTGCCACGCTGCTAGAGCGGCGCTCGCCAAGATGCTCATGGCGAGAGCTATGATCTCGTACTGCACGCCGCCTGTAGGTAGCTGAAGCCTCTTACTAGATTTTGGTCAATCTTGCAGCACTTAGCAACGATTGGGAGCCCCTCCCAAGCCACCATGAGCCCATCGCTCGACGAGTGGCGTAGCAAAGTAGGCTACATATGATAATGGAACCAGGCGCTGGTCGTCGCGACGGGTAGGCCACTCGTAGACTTCTTCACGCGCGAAGCAAGCCCAGCCGAAGAAGATGATAGCCGCAAAGACTAGGGCTATGCCTGTGATCTGGGAAAACGGCATTCCAGCTATGTTCGCTCGGGCAATTGCTATCCCTACGGCAGCCACTAAGGCCGCAAGCAGCGTGTAAATTACCTCCGCGATCGTGGCTTTCGCGGCAGCTTTCATCTCGGGTGACGCTTCGCATATTCCCGTTTTTGCCTCGCTGTCTTTAGAGTACGAATCGCAAGATCGGCGCATCGCTTGAAAAACGCTAAGCCTTGCGGCAGTAGTGCGGTAGCATACTGGGATCAAGGTAAGCGCGTAGTTGCTAAGCCAGCCCCAGCTCTTTGATCTTCTTCAACAACACCGCCTGAACCTCCGGATCTTGGATGAGCTTGGACATGAGCTCGTCGGCCCTAGCCCTCATCTCCTCGAGCTGGACGGCGGCCTTCAGATCCAACACCATGCCGCACTTGGAGCAGAACCTCGCGTCGAACTGGTTGCTCTCGCTGCACCTGGGGCATACCCGAGGCGCGAGCTCGGGCTTTTCCCCCTCAGGCTTCCTCAGCCCGTAGATTCCGAGGAGAGCATCCTCCAGGTCTCGGCCTGATAAATGCACGTAGATGCTCGGCATGCGGCTGCCTTGCTTCCAGCCGAACATCTGGCTCATCTGGGCCTCGGTCAGCCGCCTAGCGAGGAACGTCGCGCGACTGTGTCGCAGCACGTGCGGATGGACCCTCTTCTTGAGGCCAGCCTTCTCGGCCACCGTCTTCAGCACCTTCGCCAACGCCGGATAGCTCATCGGCTCGAGCCTGTTCACCGTCCCTAGGTTGACCCAGAGCGGCGCATCGGGATCATCCCTCAGCGGGTGGTGCTGGATCCAGTCCGCTAGATAGGGCATCGATGCGACGACGATCACCTGCCTAGCTCCTGTCTTGCCCCTCAGCATGATCCTCGCGTAGCCCTGCTCGAAGGCCACGTCGCGTATCCGCATGGCGCCTAGCTCGCCGATCCTAGCTCCGGACTCGTACAGCAGTATGACGAAGGCCTTGTCGCGAGGCGACACCGCGCTTGAGGGCGACCTTGAAGTCCTTCTTGGTCCAGGGCGAGTAACCGCCGCGCTCGATCCGGCAGACGAGCTCTTGGATGTCGGCCTTCGTCGCCTCGTCGAAGCCCTTGCCGAGCAACTCGCCTAGCCGCTTCAGCATCCTAAGGTACTTGACGATCCGGGCATCGGATAGGCCTTCGGACAGCAGTTGCCTCTCGAACTGCCTGATCAGCTCGACGTTGCGCCCTGACAGCGGGTTGCGGGCTAGCCCGATCTTCTTCTCGGTGATCAAGAGCTGGGATCGATAGCCGTGGATGTCGATCCTCTTGCGCACCGCTACGAGCGAGGAAAAAAGCGCTTTTATACTTGTAGTGAAGGGCCGCCGCGGGGAATTGAACCCCGCCTCCTGGCTCCACAGGCCAGTGCGCTA
>CAYZOK010000074.1:0-3666 GCA_964480335.1 uncultured Candidatus Bathyarchaeia archaeon
GCATGTTTCTTAGGCCACGTTAACATCTTCGGTACTCTGTAAGCTCGATATTGCCTCCGTACGATCTTAGGCCAACGATCTGGATCGAAGCCATGTCGCGCCAGGAAGGCCGCGACCCATCGTGAAATCCCGATCCCGGTACAACCGCACCACAACTCCCTGACCTTGGCTTCGCGTATGCTGAACGCCTTCACAAATTTGTCCTTGTGAACGAAGCAGGAAGTTATCTCGAGCCACTCGGCCGTCTCTCGCGGTCCTCGATAGGGCAAGTACACTTCGAGATCTAATGCAGCTATGTCGCGCTTCGTGATGTCTTCGATTTTTGCCTCTCTAGCGAAGAAGGGAACTCCAGGAACTACGCGCCACTCAAGATCTAGCGCCTCGGCCAAGCGTACGCTTTCTTCTAAAATTCCCTCACGAATGTCCACAACTTGATCGGGCGATCCAAGATACACGAGCTCGATGCGCCTGAACTCTTGGAGCCTGACCAGCCCCTCCGCCCCTCCTCCCTCCCATCGATATGTCCATCCTGAACGGTCGTACAGTTTGATCGGCATGTCCTCGAGATTTAGGACTTCGTGGCTGAACAGATGCCAGAATGGCTCGCATTGTGCAGGTGCTAGAACGTAATCCGGCAACTTCAGCATCCGCTTAAGTTCCTCGCGTGGAACCTCTTTCCTCAGCCTAAACAGTTGCTTAAATCGCTCGAATGCTGCGGGCTCGCGAGGAGGCGGGCAGACGTAGTACATTCCTTCAGGAATGCCATCAAGATAGCCTGGCATCGACTTCATGACCTCGAGAGGTATCAGCTTGGGCAAGAAGCATGGCTCGAAACCCAATTTCGAAACTACGTTTTCGAGTTGGAGACCTTCAATCGTCTCTAGCAGAGCGGCATAGGGAGGGGTGTAAATCCACTGTCCTCTGCCTGGAAACTCCTTAATCCAGCCCAATTCCAGAGCGACTTCCATCGGATCTCGATTGAATTTTACAAGCTTCGGCGGACTCTGCTTCAGGACACGTACGCCCACAACCTTTGGAACGGCGACTGCCAGCGCCCTTTCAACTGCTTCACGCACCATACCCAGCATTCTATCAGGAACTGAGCGCTTCAGATCGCTATAGCTCAACGGCTCAAGCTCAACTTCCAGCACACTCCCTTTGCCGGTCGCCGAAGCGATGCCCCACGTCTTCCTTGCAGCCTCGATAGCTCCCGCAGTCAGGCTTTGATCGAAGTACAACGTGGCTTTGAGCCGCTCAATTTTAACTCGCCGCACGCCCACTTTGAACAGCCTACCGAGTTCTTCGGCCAAAGCCTTCTTCAGGCGCAACATACCGCTGGTCGCCCTGACTTTTGCCCCTGACTCTAGCTGCAAGTGCAAGCGTGCCCCCTCCAGCTTCCAGCTTATCACTCGAGAGCCTTGCTCAGGTACGTCTTCGGCTCCCTTGATTAGAATCCCCTTATTTGCCTCTTCAAAGAATCTGCGCAGAAACTCTCCGGCCTCAGGTACCCCCCTGCTGAGCCTGAGCTCGCCTTCGAGCAGTAACTTAACTCGAGCCAACCTTGGTTGCCTGTAAAGCTCTTTCAGCAGCTTGCAAGCAATCTAACAGATCGTCTAACGTCGCAATGAAGGAGCCAAAACCGCGTCGGCATTCTATCCAAGCTATGAGCTGGCATCCGCTAACCCTAGCTTTAACGCGTAGCCCTGGCGGCGCTTCGAGGTTATCTGGCGAAATCGCGCGGAGTAGGGCTTCAGCCTCGCGCTTGCTTGCGCACCTTATTGTGATGCTAGCTTTCAAGCCGCCCTACAATAAACGCTCTAGGCTACTCAAGAACTCTGCTTCACCCTCTTCAGGAATCTGCGCTCCAGCAGCTACGTTATGGCCACCTCCTATTCCTGCCACGGCGCCTGCAGCTTCCCTAAGGACCTTGCCAAGGTCGATTCCCTTAGCTACATGTTCGCTGCTCGCCCTTGCCGATATCTTGAGGATGCCGTTGCTGCGTGCGATGGCGATTATGGGCTTCTCACGCAACGGAGTTGATGTGGAAAGTATGGTCGCTAGAGCGCCGATGACGGTGTCTGGGACTACCTCTCTTCCGTCTAGCAAGTGGAACTTTCCTCGGTCCTCGATGTTCTTCAACGCCCACTCCATGCTTCTAGCAAGCGTTCTCCGGTACTCGCCAAGAACCTCTTTCGCCTCCTCTAGAAGGGCTCCACGGCAACCCATGCAAATGGCAATCCCTAAGCCCGCTTTCTCCATCCTTCCACAAGCATTGAGCAATACCGAAAATTCCCGGCAATCGCGTAACACCGTTCCTTTCTCTTCGTGCAAAAGAGTGTAGACCCCTCCGATCAGAGAGGAAGCAAGCGAGCTGGGAACCCCCTTGCTAACGATGTGCTTTACGAGCTCCGTGAAGAGGCGTCGCCTCTCTTCAATGGTCAGATCGGCTATTGTCCGCCACTCTCCATTCCTCTTCAGCTCGATGCGGAGATCGAGGAGCAAGTTTAGGCAAGCGCTTTCATCACCGCTTAGCCCTGGAATAAATGGCTCGAGCGTATGGGCAATCGCGCTATGGATAGGTCTAGTCTCTCGTCCATAGAAGATTAGGTCACGCTTGACTTCCAGAAGACCCTGTCTTACAGCATCTTCGACTAGGAGCTTGTTTAGGCCTACGAGCTCGCGCTTCTCGTTTCTATCTTGAATGTCTCCTAACGCTCCAATTGCAGCCAGATAGGCTAGGTCTACGTTGCTCCCATCGACTTCCTTTGCCACTAAATAGCTAACACCGGCTCCGCTGACCTCCGTGACACCGTCAAACTTCGCCTCGTAGGGATTCACGTGAACTATCTCTCCAGCATCTCCAACGGGCTGGTGGTGATCGAGCACGACAACCTTACGCCCTCTAAGCGCGTCGTTTACCATGCTCAGATACCCGCTGCCGAAGTCGGTGAACAAGTAGAGATCTGCTTCTTGGATCCGTAGCTTATCTAGGAACTCTCTATCTAGTTGCTTTGCAACCTTGATCACAAGAGGCGCATCCATCCTTGCGAGAACGCGCCCCATAATCCCTGCAGCTGAGATTCCGTCAGCATCTAGGTGGGTAACGAGGATCGTGGTACCTCCCTCTAAAGCGACATCCGTTAGGACTTTAGCAGCTCTAGCCGCAGCCCTTCGGATGACTTCGAACTCCTGGGGCATTAATCTACTGCCGCTACGAGTGGCTTATACTTCCAGTCAGGAGGTAGCACGCCCTTACGCTTGTAATACTTGACGAGCCCGTGTATCTTCGACTCTAAAAGTTCTAGGGCGTGCTTGTTCGAGTAGTCCTTCCGATGCCTTTCGAGATGCTTGCGGATATTCTGGGCTTTGTTGATCAGGTTATGAAGATCTTCTGGAATCGCTGGAACGAGCTTACGTTCGTGGAGGATCTGAGCAATCTTCTTCCCTGTAATGGCTTTAACAAGCGGTATTCCGTACTGATCACGCAGGATCAACCCAATCACGCTCGGCGAATGGCCCTCCTTGGCCAACTTCACCACAAGCTCTTCAACCTCTTCTGGTTTCCACTTACACCACGCAGGTGGAGTCTTAGAAATAGGCCTAGTTGAATGCGACTTCCCCTTTGTACCCTTGTGCATTCGGCCCATCGCTCAGCCAGATTGCCTA
>CAYZOK010000075.1:0-2051 GCA_964480335.1 uncultured Candidatus Bathyarchaeia archaeon
CTGGCGAGAGTACGATGAGGTGGGCGAATCTGATCTTAGGTGGTACTTGCCGGGCTATTGGTTCGAGCGGTTTGGCTTCGAGGAAAGCGTCGGAGACGTCATCAAGAAGTTGAGAGATAGGGTAGAGGTGTATCCCGATGCGGATCGCCTCCTAAGGAAGCTCGATTGTAAGCTGGCTCTGGTTTCGAGTGCGGCTCGCGAGTTCATAGAGGTGGCACTGGAGGTATTGGGAGGCAATTTTGACGTTATCGTCTCCACGGTCTCGGATTTTAACGCGATAACTAAGGATGGAGAAATTTTCAGGAAGGCCTGCGAGATGCTGGGCGAGGATCCTGGCTATGTTTTGCACGTTGGTGATCACGAAGTCTTCGACTATCAAGTTCCTAAGAGGGTCGGCATGCCGGCTTACGTAATCGACCGAAGCGGGGAGAAGAGAGGTCCTCACGTATTGAAAAGTTTAGACGAACTTGAGCGGCTCATCAAAGGTTAGCTTCGTTAGAGATCTGGAAACTCTCGGATTTTCTGAAGGAGCAATTGTCGAGGCGATCGTAACTACGTGCACTCGGCGCGAGCTTCGGCCCAATGCAGCGCCGATGGGTATTCAGCGAATAGGGTTGAAGCTCGTGATCAGACCTTATTCGGATACCGTCACCTACCGCAACCTGCGGGAGAATCCATATGCGGTAATCAACATCGCGCAAAAGCCTGAGCTTTTCTACCGAACCGCATTCAAGGAGAGGGACCGGTGTCCGATTAGGTGGTTCACGTGGGCTCGAGCCGTTAATGCTCCTAGGCTCAAAGAAGCCGATGCTTTCGTCGAGGTGGAAGTTGGCGAGTTCGTAGATGAAGGAGGGCGAGGCAGATTCGCATGCGAGGTCAAGCTCACCGAGTTCAAGCAGGTTACGCCCAAGGCATACAGCAGATGCGCTTCTGCCATGGTGGAAGCCGTAATCTGGGGAGCGAAGGCTCGTAGCTTCTTGGCAAGAGGTGGGGACAACGAAGCGAGGCGTTGCCTGCAGAAGGTCAAGGAGTGCCAAGAAGTAATCAAGAGGGTCGACCCGAAGTCGAGGTACTTAGCGCTAATTGAAGAGATGCTTAGCAAACTTGCGAGTTAGGGTTACAACTCCGGCTAGGCTCCACTTCGGCCTCATAGATCTCAGGGGAGATCTGGGCAGGAAGTTCGGCGGCATAGGGCTGGCAATCGATAAGCCAAACGTCGTGGTTGAGGCGATGTCGAGCGACAATTTGCGCATTTCAGGAAGGGAGCTCAAGAGAGCTCAACAGGCCGTTGAGACGATCTGCGAGCACTATGAAGTCGAGCCTAAGGTAGCCGTCCGCGTACTGCGAGCGATTCCAAAGCACGTGGGCTTGGGATCAACTACTCAGTTGTTATTAGGAGTGGGAAAGGCTGTGGCAGGAGTTCTCGGGATAGGGGCGAGCACTTGGAGGCTTGCACGCATCCTTGGACGGGGGCGAGTTTCCTCAATCGGGATAGCGGCTTTCGAGCAAGGCGGCTTCATCCTCGACGGAGGGGTTGGAGAGACGACGAGCATTCCGCCGCTCATCGCTCGATTTAAATTTCCTGAGGACTGGGCGCTTGTCGTCGCCATCCCTGGGGCGAGAGTTAAATTCGACGAGAGGCGGGAGAGGCGAGCGTTTGCTTCTCTTCGGCCGATGGATGAAGGAACAGCAGCTAAGATATGCCGTCTAATCCTTGTCAAAATGCTTCCAGCGCTCGTAGAACGCGATATTCGCTCATTTGGCGAAGCGCTTACGCAAGTCCAAGTTCTAGTTGGCGACTACTTTGCGCCTGTCCAGGGAGGCAGATATAGCAATCCCGTCTCGGCACGATGCGCTGAAATCATGCTTCGCAAGGGCGCCTACGGAGTTGGACAGAGCTCTTGGGGACCAGCAGTTTATGGTCTAACTTTGCTGGAGGATTCCGAGGATCTTAAGCGCGAGGTAGAAGGCGAGCTGGATCGCATGGGCGGAGGGCAGGCCTTCGTAGCCCTTCCAAATAATAAAGGAGCCAGCGTGGACCTCAGCTAGCC
>CAYZOK010000075.1:2151-3654 GCA_964480335.1 uncultured Candidatus Bathyarchaeia archaeon
TCGCCTTGTCAGCTCATCAAGATAGAGAGCGACATCGCCTCAGGAACCTCAAAGATCGCCTGAACGGTGGTGACTTCTATCACGAGCTCGCAGTCGATGAACGTCACTCCAAGGCCCCACGCAGTCGAAGGTTCCGGCTTCTACTGAGACCGCAGATTTCTCCAGAACCTTATACCTGATGGTTCCAATCGCTTCGATGGTGGCTACCGCTTCCTTAAGCCAAGGAGAGGTCCTCGGTCCACGTTAACGTAGTGCTTAACGAAAAGGGCTCTTCCACTCTTGCCCTTCAGCCACGGGCTCCGCAGTGTACTCTACCAGGTTCGGAGCTGTGCCTTGGATTTTGATGGCTCCCGCGATTTCTCTAACTCGCCGGATTCTATCTCGAATCCAACAAGCTCGCCTCGCATGGTTCATCTTGAGAGTTGCTGTGACGCCATTGACCGTATACCTGGCCATGCAAGCATTTTCTTCCAGTAGAACCTGAATTACTTCCATCACGCTCGTCTGCACAATAGTCCCTGTCCGTCCAAAGTCATGACGATCTTCTCTCGATACACAAGCTTCTGCCCCTTCTCTAGCCGATGCGCAAGAACGTACGTCGGAGCTACAGGATAAGCGTGTAAGCGAGTAGCGCGATGACCGCTACTGCCAGAATCATTGTGAGAATCGCACGCTTCATTCCATCGCGAGGGTAAGCCAGATCTTCGCCTTAGGATTTGGGTCTCAGAAGCTGAGCGGCGAGGGATCTCAGCTCTCGGTACAGAGCTTGCAAAAACTCGACATCGCTCGCCTTTACCTCAGCGTAAGGCTCATAACGGGCTCTGTTCCTGAGCTCTAGCGCCCTGTGGAGGTCGCGAAGGATCTCCTTTCGAGCGATCTTCGCCCTGACGAACAGCTCGCCGAAAACGTGTATGAAGCCTCCATGCGTGCTCGGCAGCGGCTTTTCCTTGCTGATTATGAGGGCCTTAACGAGTAGCTCAGAGGCGTTGTGTAGCGCATCCACAGCCAGCCTCAACGAGCCTGCTTCCAAGCACCTTTCAGCCGATTCGTGATACTCGTCGGCTAGTTGGACGAGCGACTTCGCTCTTTCCACCGCTTCTCCACAGTCCATATGCAGGAGCTTTCCCCATTTCTCGACTTCGTATAGGAAAGGGCTACTCTCTCGAAGCCTCAAGAACTCATCGAGATCCATGGCCACGTACTCGACGCTTTCGGAGGTCTCGAGGAACGTTTCGAAGGCGCTCTCGGCGAGCAGGTTTCGCAGATCATCCGTCAAGCTCGTCACGACGACCAAGACGTCTACATCGCTTCTCTCCTCGGCCATTCCCTTGGCAACGCTTCCGAACAGGTAGATGGCGTATACTCCGCGCGCTCTGGCAAGGGCTTTCTCCGCGAACTTAGCTGCTGCTTCTGCTTTCCTCTCCGCGCTTCGCGCCAAGTCAGCTGATCAACGGTGTCCTCAACTTAAGGCTTCTCCAGTTACACTGCTAGGAAACCAAGAGG
>CAYZOK010000076.1:0-3636 GCA_964480335.1 uncultured Candidatus Bathyarchaeia archaeon
GGCCGTCCTTTCTGGAAATGGCGATGCGGAATCCTTCGAACGGCTCGTCCCGCTTCACCCCGATCAAGACTATCACGGGCTTGCCGAATCGAGTGCAGTAAGCCGTCGTGCGGACGTACGGCCTATCGCCAGGCCTGAAGAACCCTTCGAGCGTAGCAACGGGGCCTATGGCTCCCTTCCGGTAGACGCACAGGCAGCCCTCGTCGTTCTCTAGGCTGAATTTCTCGTCCTTCCAGAAGACCAGCTTGACCGTCGGCAGTAGGTTGTCTACCCCTCTAAAAGTAGTGCCCCTATAGGCTCGTTCAGGTAGCCGATTTCTTCTTGATTTCGAGAAATCGCTTCCTCATCTCTTCAGGAAGCGGGTATGGCGAACATCGTATAGCGGCGTGCATGCGAGTGAGGTAAATCGGCTCACCCCGTTCATCATACAGCCTCGTCTTCGCTACCGAGAGTAGCATAGGCTTGATCTCTAATCTAAGCTTTCCAAGTTCTTCGTGAAGTGTATACACCGAGCTGAAATCCTCTTTCCTAGCCTTAAAGCCAAAGTCACGCGCAACGACTGCGCTTTCCAGCTCCTCCGTAGAGTATGCACTTACCGGTTTGCCGGGAGTTCCCAGAAGTCTCTCAGGCGGAAAGATAGCGCTTGCCATCGAGCTAGCAAAAGAGTAGTTGGGACAACCTCGCTCGTCTATACCTTCGCGAACGGCCTTGCTCAACAAGAACCTAATCTTGAGGATGGTTCCGTCTTTTAGCTCGTAGACGTTCCAATCTTCCCTCTCCGCGCTGAAGTCTATGTACGTCTTAACGCGCCCTGTACTCATATTCGATCAGATAGCGTAACACGGGCTTAACGACGCAGCAAGCAAAGCCAGTAGCTAATACTGAGTTCAGGGGAACGGGTTAACAGCCATAGAAGAAAGAGAGCGATGAGGGCGTACTCCAAATTACCGTGGATCAGAAGCTTAAGTTGCAGAAGCTTCGGAAGCTGCACGTTTTAACTTCCTCAAGTCCACAAGAAAATCTAGTACGATGAGGAAAACGAGAATCATCGCTACCCACGGCGGGATTCCTCTCAAAAGCGTTAGCATGGCTACTAGGAAAATGGCAACGAGCGAAATTCTCAGCCCGGCCATGTAGACATCGGGAGGAAGTGCTCTAGTGATTCTGAGCGGCATTCGGGGAGGCCTCTCTGGGAATAGTTCGCTCTTCTCAAGTGGCAACAAGGTTATCCTCTGCACAACCTCATGTCGCCTTTCTACTGGAGCTTCCACTTCCACGAGCTCCTGCTTCGGGGTTATTGTGAATGAGTAACCATTAGGTGCGGTACATGTTTCAACGACAAGTATGCATGACGGCTGGGAGGCTGTCTCAAAATGAAGAATTCTCATCGCTTCATCTTTTTGTGTTAGCGAGAAGGCTATTAGAGCTTAAGAGTTCTCACAGCTACGAGATCACGCCACGCTCCTTCTGAATTCAATGATTTATGCAACGGCTATCTTCACACCTTTCGTACGCCACGTCCAAGAACTTGGTTCATCTATTGAGCTGACGCGGACGCGGCTTCAATAGACTACAGCCCACCAGCAAGTCCTCGCCGCGTAAGCATCGAAAACATCGGCCCGAGTCGCTCGCCTCTGGGAAGCGATCAAAAGTGTTCGGAGCGAGCAGGAAAGGCCCGCCTCGCCGATCGAGAACCCATCTCGGGGCGAACGCGGATGCGATGGGGAGGAGTGGGCCGAGCCAGAAGGGCCGTAGGAGCCCCGTTGCTATCGCGACACGCGTGTATCGCCTCGAGGAAGCGAGACAGATCTCTCGCAGCGACGCGCAGGAGCTACTCGAATCGAGACAGGGCCCAGCTCAGAGCGAAACCGGGGCTATAGGGAGGGCGGAGCCGTCCGAGCGGATCGGCTGCCCATCGCCTCCGGGTTCAGCTTAAACGGGCGGTCGGCTCGGTTAGTCCCTGCGAAGCGGTTTGGCCCAAACCAGTTCCCGAACCAAACCCTCGGTTCTCGGCATCGGTTCTGCTCCTACGCCTGCGCTTCGATGCTCAACCAAGTTGCTCGAAGCGAACCACGCGGTCCTCACCCCCGGCGCTATTTAGGGCGACCTATATAGAGCGCATATAGGGTGCCTCTGGGCTAGATCGCCGACCTCTCGCGCGTGGGCTCGGATCCCGCTCGTTTCAGCCGACATGACATTAGAAATCGCGATGGAACCATCTAGATCGCCACGCACAAGGGAATGCCAGCGCCACTCCTGACGACGATGACCTACTCATAGACCTCGATCTCGCCCTTCTCTCTCGCTTTTTTGACGTAAAACTCAAAGTTGTTACTAGCTTCCTGCTTGCCATAAGATGCGATCACGAATTCGCTACCATCCTCCAGTAGCGATCTGATATCGAACGGAACTTCGCCTTCTGTGGACCTGAGCAAGATCGGAGCTATGGCATCAGGCCTCTCTCGTACGTCCTTCAGCAACTCTCGATACCTCTCTTCTGCCATGAAGTTCACGGTGAGGGGGCTAGGCTTGATCGACCTGATCGGGATGCGCCTAACGGCTCTGACCGCTCTCGGCTCTGCCTTCAACATGGCTGTCGTAGCTCCATACCAGCAAATCAACTTGAACGCCTATGCCTTCCAAGCTTCTACTTAGGTTAACGGCGTATCGGGCTACTCCGTGCGAGGAGGAATCACCAACTATTGGTGCGACCTTCATTGCTCCTCAAGTGGCGAAGCTAGAAGCCAATAGCGGACGTTCCAAAGAGGACAACGGGCTTTTCGAACAATTTGGATGTGGTATCCTACACTCTTTAGAAGGTGCGTAATACGTCGCAAGTTATCGGAACCATGAATCTCCACCATAAGCTTAGGTCTCCACCTTCTCAGAAGCTCCACCGAACCTACGAGGGCGTCGTACTCAGCGCCCTCAACGTCCATCTTTATCCAATCAATACGCCGAACTGGGGGCTTCTCGGCTAGAAGTGAATCTAGTCTCTGAACCGAAACGATGATTTTCCGGCCAGTCGGCTGTACGGGCCGAACGATGCTATGCGAACCTATCTCGCGGCTCTCATGAAGAGTAACCTCCCCTTCCTTGCTTCCGAGTGCAACTTGCTCGACAATCGTATTAGAGAAGTTGTTCAAGCGAAGATTCCTTAGCAACTTTTTGACATTCGATGGATGGGGTTCTATTGCTATCACGAGCCCTTTGATTCCCACGCGTCGAGCTGCGTAAAGGGTCCAAAGACCTTGATGAGCACCAGCGTCTATAACAACTTGCCCTGGCTCGGGCCTGAAGATGCCCTTAAGGAAGCTTTCCTCGTTGTGAAGAAAAAAAAGATACTCAGAGAAGTTGGAGCAGTAAACTCGAGCTTCCGAAAGCGAACCTATCTGAACGCCCTTTCCTAGCCCTACCAAGAAGTTCCACCTAAATATGACCATTGTCGCTACATACGCGATCCAATTTATGAGGGACTTAAATAGGCTCGGGCCGGGGAGGAGCGCTCCAACTCTCCATAAGGAAGCTTTGAGCCTTCCCTCCATGGGGCAATTCACCTCGATAGGCTGGCGTCTGAGCGTCCGTAGGAGCGCGACCGTCTTCTCAACGCCCTCTACGGTGCCTTGGATGAGTAGC
>CAYZOK010000077.1:0-3596 GCA_964480335.1 uncultured Candidatus Bathyarchaeia archaeon
CTGTTTCTACTTTTTACTACTGCGGGTCGTTGTTACTACTTTTTTACTGCGCCTTTGGGGGCAGGCGAGGAGCATGTACGAGACTGCCGTCACGACGTTCTTCCTCATCGCGATTGCGACAGCCATTCCTCTTATCGTCCGGGCGATGTTCACAGGACAGGCTCCTCCAGTTCCGTTCGCAGTCCCGGGGAACAGCACGATAGTCCAGCAGGCTTAAAAGGCTAAGTCGGTTGGAAAACCCTTTTCTCAATTTAGGTTAAAGAGTCGAACGATGGTCGTCGCGTTGGTATTATTAGCTTGTGAAGCCGGTAGGTACCACGAAGTAGCCGAGAGAATCGCGAAGATCGAGCACGTAACGATGTCTGTTCCTTGCTTCGGGCGCTGGGATTGCTACGTCAGGGTTGATGCGCCTGACATGAAAACGTTGACCGAGGCCGTCCTAAAGATCAATGCTACGAAGGACGTCAGAGCTACGGAGACCCTAATTCGGGCTGAGGTCTAGGTGGTGGGCACGCGGGTCTGCATTCTAGTTCGGGCTGAGCCCGGTCAGGTGAAGAAAGTTCTAGACGCCGCTAGAGGGATCGCAGGAGTCGAGGAAGCATGGCCTTGCTTTGGCCGATACGACATCATAGTCCTTGCCTCGCCGAGGGATTACGAGTCCGCTCGAGAGCTATCGCGAATGATCAACGCTCTGAGGGGCGTGAAGAGCACAGAGACCCTAGTAGAGAGTTAGCGCGACTATAACCGGCGTAATAAGCGCTTCGATTAGAGCTGCAGCTAGGAAGAGCACAACAGAGGTCGACGCAAGGGTTACAACGTCGAGAAGGCTCAGGGGAGAAGGGTATCCCGCCCTCCTAATGGCAAACCCGATCAAACGTATGGTAAATAACTGCCAGCAGAGCATCGCCGAAAACAGGAGAACCATTGCAGGTAGTTCGATGGTCCCATGAGGAACTAAGCAGGCAGCCACCGTAATCGCTCCCAGCTCAGGCAACCGCTTAGCGATCACGGCGCCAAGCAGCGCACCATTCACAACTACTGTGAGGGTTGTGATGACGAGCCCCATGCCTGGAAGCAACCAGAGCAATAGCAGCGCTGGATCGTAGAGGGGGCGGATGTTATTCAAGAATATGGCAGCAGCAAGATCGAGCCCGGATAGGCCTCTAAATTGCTCCATCCTTCTAGCAGCCCCCTCCAGTACGCCTTCGATCACTTGAGAACCCGGCGCGCCTTGGCTTAGGCACCAGTAGGCTACGAGCCCCGAGCTCGAGTACAAGATCACCACCGCCAGCGCCAACGTCCTCGCTCGCTTAACTGAGTGCTTAGCGAGTCCAGCCCACACTACTGCTGGCGTCGAAAGCGCTTGAGCAAAGGTCTTAAAAAGCCCCCTCAAGCTAGCTGGTCGTCATGACTAAGTACGTATTCGTGACAGGCGGAGTATTAAGTAGCGTCGGTAAGGGGACGGTAGCAGCTTCAATCGGCAAGATGCTCCAAGCCAGGGGATTTATGGTCACCGCCATCAAGGTAGACCCATAGGCTGGAAACAGCCGGGGAAACTTAAACGTCGATAGCGGGACCATGAATCCCTTCATGCATGGAGAGGTATTTGTCACTGAAGATGGAAGCGAGACGGACCTCGACCTTGGCCACTACGAACGCTTTCTTGACATCGATCTAACTCGCGATCATTGCATTACGACAGGCCAGGTCTACCTAGCCGTCATTACGCGCGAGCGCAAGGGCGACTATCTAGGCAAGTGCGTCCAGATAATTCCCCACATTACCGACGAGATCAAGCGTAGGATAAGGCTGGTCGCTGAGCGCAGTAAGGCTGACGTGGTGCTAGTCGAAGTCGGCGGCACCGTCGGAGACATCGAGGGTTTGCCGTTCCTTGAGGCGATACGCCAGATGAGGCTTGAGGAGGGCTTCAGGAACACCCTCTTCGTTCACGTTGGCCTATTACCCATACTTGAAGTCACAAAGGAGTTCAAAACCAAGCCCATTCAGCACAGCGTCCAAGAGCTCCGCAGAATCGGAATTCAACCCGACATAGTGGTCGCGCGGGTCTCCAAACTTCCACCTGAAGAAGCGCGCAAGAAGATAGCGCTGTTCGGCAGCATAAGCGAGAGCGCCGTGTTCTACTCCATAACAGTCCCGACGATCTACCGAGTTCCTATCCTCTTGGACGAGCAAGGCATGGGCGATTTCATCATGAAGCGCCTCGACCTGCCCGCGAGAAAGCAGAATTGGAAGCCTTGGAGGAAGATCGTCGAATCGTTCGAGCGCGCAAAGCACGTCGTCAGGATAGCGATGTGCGGAAAGTATGCGAAGCTGGCTGATGCCTATGTTAGCGTCAACGAAGCTCTCCGACATGCTGGAGCAACCTGTGGATCTCGAGTCGAAATAGATTGGATCGAGACCGAAATCTTCGAGGAAGATCCATCCAAGCTCGAGATGCTCGACGAGTACGACGGAGTACTAGTTCCAGGAGGCTTCGGGATCAGAGGAGCCGAAGGAAAGATCTTAGCTATAGGCTATGCAAGAGAGCACAAGCTGCCATTCCTCGGAATCTGCTTCGGCTTCCAGCTCGCTGTGGTTGAGTTTGCACGATCTAAGGTAAGGCTAAAGGATGCGAACAGTACCGAACTGAATCCCAATACCCCACATCCGGTAGTCGACCTGCTTCCTGAGCAGCGAGCCATAGTCGAAAAAGGAGGTACGATGCGCCTTGGAGCCTACCCCATCATGGTCAAAGAAGGGACCCTAGCTTGGAAGCTGTATCGCTCGCCCATCATCTATGAACGCCACCGCCATCGATACGAAGTGAATCCTGACTATTGGAACTCTCTGGAACGCGAAGGTTTGGTTCTCTCAGGGCTCAGCGAAGATGGCAGACGGGTTGAGATCATCGAGCTTTCCGACCATCCGTTTTTCTTGGCGACACAGTATCACCCCGAGTTCAAGTCGAGACCTGGAAAGCCCGATCCTGCTTACTATGGATTCGTAAAAACTGCGCTTGACCTAAAGCTGGGGAGAGAGCCAGAGGTTGATACGGAAAGACTGCGGTACGTGGCGGTGGCGACGACTAGATCCTAACGCTTGCCTGTTCCTTGACTGCCCGCAGGACGATCATGGTATGGGTTGATATGATTCCATCTATTTCGCTTATCCTATCAATTATAGTCCTTAAGCTGCCGACACCTCCTGTCCTGACTTTGATCACCGCGTAGTAATCTCCGGTAACGTCGTACACTTCGTACACATCATCCATGCTCGCTATCGCGTCCAAGGCTTCGCGCCCCTTCACAGGATCGGCCTTTATGCACATGATGGCCGTCAGAGCCTTGCCAAGTTCTTCAGGAGCGAGCTCGGCGCGGAACCTTCGTATGATGCCTCTCGCCATCAACTTCTTAACGCGCATATGAACCGTTCCCTCGCTGACGCCCAGCTTTCGAGCGATCCTTGCGAAGGATTCGCGAGCGTTTTCCTGCAGGGCCCTCAGAATGCGCCTATCGAGTTCATCAAGTTCCCCGCCGTTCAGTCTCTCCCACCCCCTAAGCTTGCCTTAGTGGGTTCATATGAACCTTGGCTCGTCT
>CAYZOK010000078.1:0-3481 GCA_964480335.1 uncultured Candidatus Bathyarchaeia archaeon
AGCTTTCCGGAAGATACGGAAGGAGCTCAGATCCAAAGACGCCATACGCGAGCGAATCCTCAAGCTTTCGCGAAGCGCCGTCAGGCTGGCGTCAGAAGCTATCATAGCAATTCATCGCGGAGATCTCGAAAGAGCTCAGAGCAGGCTGGAGAAGACCAGAGTCAAGCTCGATCGAATCGAGGAGGAGCTGAAGGACTGTCCTGAAATGTCGTACTCGGGCTCGGTTTACACAGCGTATCAAGAGTACGTCGAAGCGCAGGTCCTGATGAGCTTCGTGCTCAGGAAGAAGCTTCCGACTCCGGAGTTGTTAAGGGTCCCTTCGGCTTCTTACGTGCTGGGCTTAGCCGATGCTGTGGGCGAATTGAGGCGGCAAGCCCTCGACTCGCTACGAGTTGGCGATTTAGAGGGGGCCAATCGCTGCCTGAAAGTGATGGAGGACATCTACGGCGAGTTCATCTCGATCGAGCGCGGTCATGCGCTGATTCCAGGCTTCAGGCGGAAGTGCGACTCGATTAGGAGAAGGATCGAAGAGACCCGCGGGGATATAGCAACCGCAAAGGGGTAATGGTCCGGCTGAAGCCCGATGAGATTCTCCGGATGGTGGAGGAGCTAGGATTCGAAGAGGCCTGGCTAAGGTCGAGCAAGCTCCTGCCGAAGCGCGGGAGGAGGGCCCTCCCTCGAGCTGGCAGGACCCATCCACTTTTTGACATCGTTCAGGAGCTCAGGCAGCGGTTTGTCGAATTGGGATTCGTGGAGATTGCTAATCCGATCATAGTCGAAGATGCGGACGTACGCAAGCAGTACGGCCCAGAGGCCAATGTGATTCTTGACAGATGCTTTTACCTAGCCTCTTTACCGAGGCCCGACATAGGTCTCGAAAAAGACAAGGTGGACATGCTTGGCAAGCTCGGTGTTCCGGTCACGCAGAAATCTCTGGACAAGCTCAGGTCGGTGCTGCGCGATTACAAGCGAGGGGCGCTCGCGGCAGATGATTTCGCAGAAGCTGTTGCAGAGGCGCTCAGCATTGACGACTCGCTTGCTGGCAAGGTGATCAGCGAGGTATTTCCAGAGTTCAAAGAACTGAAGCCGGTTCCGACCCTCCTAACGCTGCGATCCCACATGACAACGGCGTGGTTCAGGACGCTGAAAGCGCTTCAGCATAGGCTTGAGCTCCCGGTCAAGCTCTTCTCGATAGGCTATAAGTTCAGGCGAGAGCAGCGGGAGGACCAAACCCATCTGCGAAGCTCGATGACGGCTAGCTGCGTCGTCATGGATAGCTTAGTTACCGCAGAGGAAGGTAAAGAGCTGGTCAAGAGCTTGCTGAAGCCCCTCGGCATACGCCGAGTCAAGTTCACCAAGAAGGCCGTCACATCGAGGTACTATGCCCCGGGAACCGAGTACGAAGGGTTCGCGTACTTTCCGAAGGTAGACGATTGGATCGAAGTAGCCAACTTCGGGATGTACAGCCCGGTCGCCCTCGCGCGTTACGAGCTCGAATACCCCGTGCTGAATGTTGGCATGGGAGTTGAGCGCATCTGCATGATCTTGACAGGAGAGGTCGACATGCGCAGCCTGGTCTATCCGCAATTCTACGCCGAGTGGACGATTCCAGATTTCGAGCTCGCCGGAATGGTTCACGTGGACAAGCAGCCTAGGACTCGAGAAGGGCGTCGGCTTATGCAGGCGATAGCAATTGCCGCTTTCAGACACGCCGATGATCCTAGCCCTTGTGAGATAGTCGCCTTCGACGGGTCTCTCTTCGGCCGACGGGTCAAGGTCAGCGTCTACGAGAGAGAGCCAGGAGCGAAGCTGCTGGGACCCGCGGCGCTGAACGAAGTGTACGTATACGATGGGAATATCGTATCCATACCTTGCCGAGGGATGGAAGATGTTAGGCTGGTACGCGAGGCTCGGGAGAGAGGAGTGCGGACAGGAATTCGCGTGCTCGAAGCTGTAGCTGCACTAGCCGCGCGTAAGATTGAGCGAGCCGCCAAGTTGGGAAGGCCGAAGGAGGTCGATGTCAGGATTAGAGCTGTGAAGGGTCCAGCAGAAGTAAACGTGAGGATAAGCGAAGTGGCTCAGCGCTATGTAACTAGCAAGCGGAAGCGCATCGACTTCCGAGGACCAGTTTTCATCGGGATTAAGGCCGAGATTGGCTAAGATTCCCATCGACCGCATACGCGAGCTTCAGTCGTTCCTTGCGGATCTCGTAGTAAAAGAGGATCGCGTTCCGGGAAGGATCGAGCGAGTGGCAGGAGTCGACGTAGCTCATGCAGGGGACAAAGCGATCGCTTGTGCAGCTGTTCTGGATTTCGTGAGCTTGACGTTGGTCGAGAAGCGGATCAGCGCGGTCAAGTGCGACTTCCCCTATGTTCCTACTCTATTGGCACTTCGAGAAGGGCCTGCCGTGTGCGATGTCATTGACAAGCTGGAGAGCAAGGTCGACGCGTACTTGATAGATGGCCAAGGAATAGCGCATCCCTTTCGCTGCGGATTGGCTACGCACATCGGAGTTTTGCTGCAGATTCCAACAATCGGAGTTGCGAAGAAGCTCCTTTGCGGACGAGTCCTCGAATTTCACGGCAACGTAGCCATGGTAGTTGACAATGGGGATGTGATCGGAGCTGCTGTCCGGACTGACAAAAGCGAGAAGGCGATCTACGTCAGCGTGGGGAACATGGTGAGCCTCGAGAGAGCGGTCGACATCGTGCTGCGATGCTCGAAGACCAGAATTCCGGAGCCGATTAGAGTGGCCCACCTTATCGCAAGCCGTGAGCGAGCGAAGCTTGCCTAGCCTTCTAAGCTTCAAGGGCTGGAAGATGCTCTATGCCCTCCTCAAGTTGGCCGAGCATGGATCGCTAAGGCAAGCCGTTCTAATCTCGAGCGAGGAGCTTGCTAAGAGGCTGAAGTGCTCGCAACAATCGGCTTCGCGGTACTTAATAGCCCTTGAGCGAGCTGGCCTCATCAGGCGGACCTTCGTTCGGAGGGGGGAGCTCGTTGAGATAACCAAGCAGGGGCGAGAGGAGATCGAAATGCTTCAGCAGCTGCTAAGCAAACTCCTACGGGAGCGGGAAGTGGCACTAGCCCTCGTCGGTCGAGTGTTCACCGGGTTGTGTGAGGGGGCTTATTACGTCAGCCATCCAGGCTACAAGCGCCAATTCATCGAGAAGCTCGGCTTCGAGCCGTATCCCGGTACCCTCAATTTGCGGCTTGCATCGCCTGAAGATGTAGAAGCTAGGCGGAGGTTGGATCTTTATCCAAGCATCTTAATCGAAGGGTTTCGAACGAAGTCACGCGAATTCGGAGCTGCTAAATGCTACAGAGCGCTGATCAACGACGTACTCGAAGGCGCGGTTGTAACTGCAATGAGAAGTCATTACGATGACACAGTGCTCGAGCTTCTTGCGCCAGTCAACCTCAGAAAGAAGTTGGGCTTAAGAGATGGGGACGAAGTCCGTGTTACGGTATTCGTCGAGTAACT
>CAYZOK010000079.1:0-3435 GCA_964480335.1 uncultured Candidatus Bathyarchaeia archaeon
GTCTTATAAACTTCGATCAGCGGAACTAGCCAATCTTAGAGAGGGGGTTCGGCTAGCGATTACTACTTTTCCCCTACTTCTGGATTCTATCCAGTACCGCTTCCGGAATTTTCCGGTACTGTCCTCTATACCTTTTCTAATCCGGGGACAACATAGCCATCGAGGATGGTCGTTCGCCCCTACGAAGTGCTGATCAAGGACCCAGTGCATGGCTATATACCGCTTAACGAGCTCGAAAACAAGCTAGTTGATACCGCTCCCCTTCAGCGACTAAGAAGGATCCGCCAGCTAGCTGGCTCCGAGTACGTATACCCTGGAGCGAATCATACCCGATTTGAACATTCGCTAGGCGTTATGTACTTGGCTCGGTTACTGGCGCAAGCTTTGCCCGTTGAGCTTACCGAGGATGAAAAGATGGCGCTTGAGGTGAGCGGTCTTCTCCACGATGTTGGTCATGGACCTTTTTCTCATATCTTTGAAGCGTTGCTCGTTAAGCATCTTAACAAGACTCACGAGGATATCACAGCATGGATAGTCGCTGGAAGCGAGATAGCGGACGTACTGCGGGACCAAGGATTCGACCCCACTGTCATTAGCAAATTGGCCGTCGGTCAGCTGGAAGTTGCTGACAAGCTGTTCATGAATCAAGTGATACGGAGTGCAGTGGACGTCGATAAGATGGACTTCATTGTTCGAGACTCGTACCACACGGGAGCCGAGTATGGCAGAGTCGACGTTTCGCGCCTCATCTACCGAATGGATGTAGTCGATGGCAACCTTGCAGTAGATGTCAGAGCGTTAGCGGCGCTAGAAGCGTTTCTGTTGGCGCGAGTTGAATCATTCAGGGCTATCTACTTCCACAGAGCCGTGCGCGCGGTTCAGATCATGCTCGAGATGGCGCTGGAGAAAGCCAATGAGGAGCTTGGACTAACTGCCTTCGAGTCGGTGGATGAGTACTTGGCCATGGACGATTACGTGACGTGGTCTAGGCTAAGGGAATGCGAGGAATCTAGCTTGATTATTCGCGATCTCGAAAGGAGGAGGCTCCTAAAGTGCGCCTACGAGCGGGTCTTCCATACCCGCGACAAGTTTGTAACTTCTGTCTTCACCAGCGAGAAAGTTCGAGAATTGCTGGCTGAGGAGATAGCAAAAAGGGCTAAGGTGGATCCCGAATCCGTCGTGATCGATGTACCGTCGCTACCCTCGGTTCCCTACTATCATTCGATTGACATCGAGCCGATGGAGATCCCGATATTCCGCAGAGAAGATGGCCGACATGTTCTCGAAAAGCTCGAGGATCTATCTCGCGTCGCTCAAGCGCTTCGCGTCTTCACGAACATAATCCGAGTCTATACGCGGGAAGAGCACCGAAAATCTGTTGGCGAATTCGCCGAGAAAGTTTTCGAATCGACTCCGGTAGCATCCTTCTAGATGAATAGTCGGCAAGGATCGGCCGAATCACTTATCCCCTACCTAGTCGAGAAGCCGGTACGCGAGAAGCCCGTTATTCTGGTCGACTCGAGGGAGTACAAGGCTGCGCCAAAAGTCGTGAAAGTGTTGCGCGATCTTGGTGCAGCAATCAGCGTGCAAAAGCTCGATAATGGAGACTACGTGGTCTCGGAGGACTGCGTAATCGAGCGGAAGGAGATCCGTGACTACGTGCACACGCTAACTAGAAGGGATCTCTTTAAGCAGATGCTGGCTCTGAAGGAAGCGTATCCAAAGGCCATCGTGATCGTAGAGGGCTACATGCCGATAATCTACAGGTTCAGCAAGATTAAACCGTCGGCGATCTGGGGCTCGATCTACGCTCTGACTAGCAGTGGAATATTCGTAATTCACACGACGAACTGCCGCGAGACGGCCGAATTCATCTACACGGCTGCTAAACACGAGCAATTCATCATTAGGAAGATTCCGAGCGCAAGGCCCGGCGTCAAAAAGTTCGAATCCATGGCCGATGCGCAGGAATTCTTAGTGGCAGGCCTCCCTCACATTGATCGAGCCCGCGGCCAGTACCTACTCAAACACTTCGTGACGCCTAGACGGGTATTCATGGCGACGAGGCAGGAGCTTACCAAGGTCAAGGGAATAGGAGAACGAATAGCCGAGGACATAGAGCGCATCCTGGATGAGCCCTACGTTTCTCGCTTGAAGTCTACTTCTTCCGAAACTGCTTAAGGGAGGATAAGCTTCTCAGCAGCGTATAGAGTGTACTGCTCAGTGCACTAAGCGCATTCGGATCCTTCTCAGCCTTAATGCGCTGAGCGATTTCTTGCACCTTGGCGAGGATTACCTCTTCGACGCTCGCTAGGATGAAGGGGCCGGCTGCCTTGGCAACTTCCTCTCCCTCCCTCACGATGACCACCTTGCGATCACAAGAGGGACACCAAATATCCTCGCCTAGCTTCAGCAGCGGATAGTTGCACATTGGGCAGCACTCCGAGAGCATGGTCGCCCCACTCCTAAGAAGTCTGGCAGCTCGCTCCTCGGCCATTACAACCAAATTGCGCACCTCTTGGAGAAAAAGCTGTAAGCTCCACCTATCCGAAGTCTCGTGGGAAAAGCTTGCCGCGACGTAAGGTAAGAGGAGAGCTCCTAAGGGAATATGAAGAGAGAATTCGGCAAGCTGTCAAGACCTTGGCGGAGGTCTCCCAAGATGTCAGGACTCCGAGAAGCGTGCGTAGGGCAGCTCAGGATGCGATAGGAGCCCTTCAGACTAAAGGACTCACTCCTGCTGTCAGAGCAGCTAACGCGATCAGCATTCTGGACGAGGTAGCACAAGATCCCGATTTGTCAAGCTTTATCCGTGTAAGAATTTGGAACGCGATCAGCATGATCGAAGGCATTAGGGACTAACCTTCGCGCCTTCTAGCCTTCAGCAGCTTTTTAGCAAGTTTTGCTAGAATCAGTCCCGCCTCAGCCTCTCCTAGCGTCCTCACGAACGTGGAGACGATGGCTATCTTGCTATAGTCAGACGAGATCCGCTCGGCTATCATGCGAGTCGCCATGATGTAGCGGTCTCCCATCATGATCGACGAGGGCCCCCCAATTGGCAACGCTATCGCGACTGTTCCGAGCTTGGGCTTCTCCCCCTCGTACAGAAATGTAAGCATAGCGTTCTCAAGCTCGATTAGCATGGCCGAGAACGTGACTCCCTGCTCAACGATCCGTTCTTCGACGATCGATGCCACATGGGGTATTAATGCTGACTTGAAAGATAAACGGGTTGAGTTCACTTCCAGCCGAAGTCGCTCAACACTTTCCCTACGGCTCGGTTAGGCCTTACCAAGACAGATTTGCAATTGCCATCTTCGAGTCGCTAGAAGCTGAGAGACACGTCTGTCTAGAAGGCCCGAACGGGCTAGGCAAGACTGTAGCAGCTAGAGCTGCTACACTTCCCATCGCGAAGCGCGAGGGCTCGCTGATTTTGTA
>CAYZOK010000080.1:0-3389 GCA_964480335.1 uncultured Candidatus Bathyarchaeia archaeon
GCGTCCGAGACCTCGACAGGCTAGTTCACGAAATGCGACTCTACGCAAGCCGCAATGAAGCCATTAGCGAAGCCGTCCGCAACTTGATCGAATTCCATAACAGAGTCCGTGAGTACCACTAAATCCACAGAGCTGACGCTTCAGCATCAAGCTCGCCTTCAGTACCCGATCCCTTAGGGGAAGAGACCCTCCGAAAGCTTCGGTCCTTCTATCGACGATGGCTTGCAATATGTCGTCTAGCCTCCGCGATTGCACATCGACTATCGTATAGGCCCTACCTATGCTTCGAGCAAGATGCGCATCGCTCCCGGCAACGCACGCCGCTGGCAAACGCTTTGCTAGCCGCTCATTGACCAGCTTTAATAGACAGGATAGGGGCTCTCCGGCGTTAAGCACCTCCACTGCCTCGGGTCTAATGAGCTCGGCGTACCTGCCGGCTCCGTCGAAGGGATTTGATGGGTGGGGAATGACGACTATTCCGCCTAGCTCCCGGATCCTCTCGGCAGATTCCGAAGCCGACAAGCCGGCTTCGATCTTTTCCGTTATTCCTAATCCTATAAGGTGGCCCTCCGCTGAGCTAACTTCGATCCCAGGAATTATGACCAAGTCGCTCCTCCCCTCGAGCGCTGCAAGAGCACCTCTCACTTCATCGTGATCGGTGATCGCGATGCCATCAAGCTCCTTTGCCCTAGCTAGAAGTAGAACTTGCTTGATTGATGCAAAGCCATCGTGAGAGTACGCTGTATGGACGTGTAGGTCTATCTTCAATCAGCTTTGAGCAACTCTTCCTGCTCTCGAACTTCCGCCTCAGTGATCTTCTTGAATAGTGGCTCAGGCTTGCCGATCGAGTGACCAGGGGGTACTTCTCGAAGCGCCTCATCGAGCCGCTGCTCGTGCACGCTCCCCTCCAAGCCTATCAACTTCCAAAGCTTCTCGGCAGAGTGAGGCATGAACGCCCCCATCCAGATCGCGATTGCTTTCACGGCTTGCATACATACGTACAGAATAGCTCGAGCTTTCCAAGGTTCGGTCTTCAACAACTTCCAGGGCTCGGTCTTGCTGAGGTAACGATTGCCCTCAGCCGAGATCTTTAAAATCAGCTTAATCGCTCGATGAAAGTCAAATTCTTCCATCGCCCGCTCGTACTCTTCATGCGTCTTCCTGATGAGCTCGAGGAAGCACTTAGCATCTCGATCCAACCGCCCAGGATCAGGAACGCAACCGAAGTTGGCGTGAATGAACGTTAGCACGCGATGAATGAAATTGCCCAGCACATCTGCCAGCTCGCTATTGCATCGCCGAGCGAAATCAGCCCAAGAAAAGTCTGCATCTTTCTCGAGCGGAGCAGCTGAAATTAGGTAGTAGCGTAGCAAGTCGGGCTCGAACTTCCTCAGGTAATCAACTACTTCGACGACCCATCCTTCGCTCTTCGACATCTTCCGGCCCTCCAGCGTGTAGTGCCCTCCAGCTACGATCGCTGTAGGAAGGTTGAGCGTGGCATTTGCCCTGAGCATGGCTGGCCAGAAGAGTGTGTGGTGGTAGACTATTCCCTTCCCGATGAAGTGCACTATCTCGGCTCCCTCTTCCATCCAGTACTTCTTCCATAGGTCGGGCTTCCCTATGCTCTGAGCCCAGATCTTGGTCGATGATATGTAGCCTATCGGCGCATCAAACCAGACATAGAGCACTTTGCCTTCAGCCCCTTCGATGGGCAACGGAGCCCCCCAAGTCATGTCACGAGAGATGCACCAGTCGCGCAATCCTTCTCTTAGCCAAGCTCGAGCGAGGCCCCTAGCAAGCTTGCTCAACCTCGCCTTCTCGATCCACTCGTTCAGGAATCCTTCGAACCGACTCAGCCTGAAGAACCAATGCTTCGTCTTCCTGATTCTAGGCTTAGAGCGGCAGAATATGCAACGAGGATCTTCCAGCTCCGTTGGCTTGAGGAATCTGCCGCATTCCGGGCACTCATCGCCTCGAGCGCCAAACGATTTGCAATGGGGGCAGGAACCCGTGACGTATCTGTCCGGAAGGAAGCGCTTGCACCTAGCGCAGTAGAGTAGATCGTATTCGCGCTCGTATACGTAGCCTCGGTCGGCTACCTGTTTGAAGAATTCGCGTGTCAACTCGTAATGCACAGGCGAGGTTGTTCGGGCGAATACGTCGAAAGAGCAGCCCACCCGGACTAAATCCTCGCGCGCATACTCGTGGTAACGATCGACTATCTCCTTAGGCGAGACTCCTTCTTGCTCGGCCCTAACGGAGATCGGGCTGCCATGTTCATCTGTCGCGCAGATGAAGGCTACTTCATAGCCCTTCAAGCGATAATACCGAGCACAAATGTCCGCTGGAATATAGGTACTCCGTAGGTGACCTAGATGAAGCCTGGCGTTTGCGTAGGGCAGAGCCGCTGTTACGAGGATTCGCTTCAAGCTACAAGAATTTGCGCTCGGGCTCTTAACATACCCTCAGCGGACTTTAAAACTCCTGCAAACAGGGAAGTGATGCAACACGACTTAGCGCAAGACATCCGCGACCTCAAGCTGTGTTTTAATGCGCTCGCAGAGGAGCTCCGCTCGCTCAAGTCGAAGATCGAAGCGGTAGAGAGCGCGCTGGACTCCTTCCGGAAGTTTGCTGAAACGGCTTGCGGGTTCGCCAAACTTGAAGTTAGAGCTGCGAAAACATACGCGAAGGTGCTGAGCAAGATCGAGGCGAGACTGGCTGTGGATAGATGGCTATCAGGAAGACCATAGACGATCTAGTTGACGCGCTGCTTCAAGCTGGAGTGCCAAAGGCTAAGGTTAAGAGAGCCCTCGAGATGCTGGGGCTGTCTAGCGACGGAATCCAAGAAGTCCTAGCAGTAGCGCGCGATTCTCCGGTTGAAGAGGACCAAGCATTGCTTATCCAAGAAGAGCTGGAGAAGCAGAAATTTGCCATCGAAGCGCTGAGGGAAGAAGTCAGCAGGCTTAATGCCGCTTTATCCAAACTGTGCAAAGCTCTCGCGCCAGGCGATCTGGCAAGCTTAGAGACAAGGATTTCCTCGCTAGAAGCTGATGTCAAAGGCATCGTCGAGGCGCTTGGGGAATATGCCCCCCAGATGTTACGGAAGCTGCGCGCCTCGGGTGCTTAAATAGTCTTCACGGGACGGCTGGAGGGTTGCCGCTCAGGGGGAGCTTAACCAAGAGGATAGGCCTCGATTCCGCTTACCTGGTGGATGGCAAGTACCTTTGTTTTAGATCAAAGCGAGGATTCCGAGTCATGAGCGCCGTCCGCCTTGTAGGCGAACCTCGCCTCCCCCAAGCCGAGTTTGGCTTCGGCCCTGAGAGAGCAGATCAGCTGGCAACTTATCTGGCAACATTACTTAGGCTCCGCAACTTCTTCTCAGGACTTCA
>CAYZOK010000081.1:0-3379 GCA_964480335.1 uncultured Candidatus Bathyarchaeia archaeon
ATAGACATGATCGACGCGCTGAGCGGCGTGTTCCTCATCATAGGAATCTTCCTCCTCTCGTTCCTCCTCGCCGGAACCTCTCCAGAGGTCAAGGTTGTGGGATTGGCGATAGGTTGCATCTCTTTCGGCATATCCATAGGCTTCTTGATAGCCAGAATTTGGTACAGCTTAGGGAAGTTCAAAGAGCGTGAGACGCTGCCTTCCGCCTCGTTTTCCCTAACATCCGGTCATTACATAAAGCGCGCAGCCGTTCTCCGTAGCTCTTAAAGTCGGCTAGGCGGATTTGGAAGTCGAGTGGGCCACATAACGATCAAAGCCACGTTTTACAACGCCGTAGACTACGCAAGGTGGAAGAGAGGCGAGATCTCCGAAGCGGATGTCAGGAAGTTTGCTGCTTTAGCACTCGTCGACACGGGAGCGACCTACCCCGCGCTTCCCGAGGATGTAGTCGAGAGTCTGGCCCTTCCCGACCTAGGCGAAGTTGAGGGTGAGGTGGCCGAAGGGAGGCGCAAGCTGAACCTAGCTGGGTTAGTCATAATCGGAGTCGAGGATAGAATAGCCGGATGTCCAGTCATAGTGAGGCCCAAGGGGACTATGCCGTTGCTCGGCGTAGTGGCTCTCGAGCAGATGGGCTACAGGGTCGATCCAGTGACGGGCAAGCTGGTCAAGGGCCTGCCGTTCATGCTATAATCCAACGTTCTGGGATTGCCGATGTTCAAGCCATTCGAGCAGTCACGAACCTACAGTTGTCCTAGATTGCGCTTCGGAATCGGAGGCGCTACCAAGACAACGCTCACATGCGCTCTCGCGACCTCGTACAGCCTGCTGTCCGCCGTGTAGAGCTCAGCGCTTCTAGCTTTCGCGGCTGCTACGTAGAGCGCATCGTAGACCGTCACGCCTTCCTTGAGGGCGAGCTCTAAGCATTCTTCCCACGCGTCGAGCGTTGCGACGATCTCTAGCCGGCGGCATAGCGCGACAAGATCTGAGGCTGCTGACTTCGCCTCTTCGATGCCGATGTCTTTGAGCAATACTGCATGCTTCCAGATGGCGTTCAGCGCTTCTGCTATCGCTAGGTCCGCAGTGCAGAGCGAGATGCCGCTTCTTATCGCCCTCTCGACGGCATTCCTCACTTGCTCAGAGCCCGGCTCCTCTAGCACAAGCTTCACAAGCATGCTCGCGTCGAGAACCGCACTCATCTGCTCCTGTCCTCGCGGATCAAGCTCACCGAGTCCACCGAGACCTTGCGCTTCCTCGCTTTGGCTTCTAGCTCCTCCAAGAGCCTAAGGAGCTCGTACTCCCTGACCTTTCTCTCCAGGAAGCGCCTGACCTCCTCTGCCCAGTTTACTTTGAGGCGCAACGCTCTCTCTTTTAACTCTCTAGGCAGGCGGATGGTGAACGTAGTTGACATATTGTAGCACAAAAATGTGCACAATTCCGTATTATAACTGTGAAGGAAATCAACGGATGACGATCATGCCGAAGGCGCGGATTCATCGAAAGTATTCTACGCCTATGACATGAGTGGAGTCGCTTGAAGCTTCGATTGATTTTCGAGCTCAGGAGTTAAGTAATGTTGGCTCGATGAGCGAGCGCTTGTGGTTTAAAGGAAGATTCCTGTCGAAGCATCTGCTGGAAGTTCTGCAATCAGCTGCTTACTCGCCCTCCGAAAGCCTCGATGCGCTGGTCCATGGTCTGGGGTTTGCCGGAAGCCTGCAAGGCTTGGATTGCAGATGGGAGGACGTCAAGAGAGCGGTTCTGAAGCTAGCCGACCTTCTGAATAAAGAGGGGGTCTCCTACATGATCACAGATGGCATAGCGACGGTTCTGTACGGAAGGCTACGGACGACGTTGGACATCGACCTGATAGTCGACTGCACCCGCGATCAGCTTGAGCGCATCATCGAGCTTGTCCTGGAAGCGGGCTTCGAGATCGGGAAGGAGGATGTCGAGCGAGCGTATGAGGAGAAGTCAAGAGCGACTGGATTGCTACACGAACTTCCGGCCTTTAGAGTCGATCTATCGTTCGCTGACGAGTACGATCGAGAGAGAATCGCCCGCTCTCGATCTCTAGAGGTGGACGGAACAAGAGTTCGAGTTCCCAGGATCGAAGACCTAATCCCGTTTCAGCTGCGCTACGGCCGGATGGAGGATGCTCTGTTCTTGGCTTCGAAGTACAGGGATCTGATAGACTGGAAGGCTGTCGAAGGGTGGGTCGAGAAGCTAAGGATCGAACCGCTGTATCGCGACTTCGTGGAGAGGCTGGAGTGAAGTTCGACAACCCAACTGCTTCACCGGCTAAATGCAGGCGTGGAAACCGCCAGCAAGCCTACCTTTGGCTCGGAGGTCATCGCTAAGCTTTCACCCCGAAGACCACGCCAATTGATGTTCGCGTCGTAGAACTTTAGACTTAGAAGTGAGGCGAGCTTCGCCATCTAGGCTTTAAGCCTCCTACCTCCATCATATCGCGATGGAAGTCTGGCTTTCTCTGCTCATCGGCCTCCTCTCCATAGCAGTGACGATTGGCATGACAGGTTGGCAGCTGAGCAGGACTATGGAGAGAGTCACGATGGCTATTCACGAGGACATCAAGCGTAGCCAAGAGAAGCTGGCGAAGGAGATCGAGGAGGAGTAGTCCTAGCTGTTCAGGTTACTTCATTCCGGCTTCTCTTGTCTCTATAGGAGCTAAGCAATGCGAAAGTCCGCAACGAAAAAGTTGCTAGGATCGTGGTCCTGCACCTACAAGATCGGGTGCAAGTGCGCTACTCTTCTTTCCAAGCAAAGCGTGAACAAGCAAACAAGGTTGAAGCCAATTGAGGATCAGGCCGCGCGCATCGGCTCTCTCCTTGCCTCTGGTTTGCAAAGTCGCGCTTACGTCTTAAGGCGTTCCGCCCATTACTGAGTGCATGTGGGAGTACGTCATAGGCGGAGCTACGATCTTCGGCTTTATTGTGACGGCAGGAGCTTGGATAAACGGGCGGCTAACTAGGAAGGCCATGGCAGAGCTCATCCGAAGCGAGGGGAAGATTACGAGGGATCTCATTCGAAGCGAAGGGGAAATTACAAGGGAGCTCATCAAAGAGCTCTCGGCTCAGCACCGAACGATGGTCGAGATCCTGAAGCGAATGGACGCGAAGCTAGACATCTTGATAGAGCGTTCGAAGTAGCTGATCAAGATCGGGCAAGTTTCGCTTCTTCAAAGCGCTTTACAAGAGCTCTTGAGTGCTTACGAAGCTCTTGGCGACGAGGAACTATGCCGCCTCGGAACCTCATCGTTTAGACTTAAAGTCCCCGCGAAGTCCCTATACCACGATGGAAGTCTGGCTGTCCCTGCTCATCGGACTTCTATCCATAGCTGCGACGATCGGCCTAGGGGCATGGC
>CAYZOK010000082.1:0-1713 GCA_964480335.1 uncultured Candidatus Bathyarchaeia archaeon
ATTTGCTCTAAGAGCCTACTCGACTAAGCTCAGAATTTGCTCCTCTAAGCTGGGATAAACTCTCGTCATCTCCCGTTTGATGTCAGCTGCCATTTTATCTAAAAGGCTCCTCCCAGCGCCCGTGAGGGCACGCCCTCTTCGATCGAGCGTTTCAACAAGCCCTGCCTTCTCCAGCTGTTGTAAGAGCTCGCGAATTACCGCCCCTCCTCCTCTACGGAATTGCTCAGGTCGCCTTCGCCCAACCTTCTTTCTCCCTCCGTAGATCAGTCTGAGCCTTGAAACTCCTATCGGGCCATGCATGTACACCTTCCGCAGCAAGGAAGCTGCCCGGATGTACCACCAATCGGGCTGGGTCGGAGACCTCTCCACGTGCGATCCTGTCTTGACGTACGCGGCCCAAGCTGGTGGCTTCACGTGCTCCGATAGCTGCTCCTTTAGATACTGCGCCACTCGCCAAATCAGCACGTCCGGCGGCACGTCGTATACAGTCGGCATTCAGCTCCCCAGCGGTATGCGGGTCACATTCCCACAAAAGAAGCACGTTATGGCGACGTGCGGCTCTCTCCGCTGCCTAATACGAACGCGGCAACTTACACCTGGCAGCATGAAGCGCTTACAGTGCTTGCAGATCAGGCGCTTGTACTCCGAGGGTACCTTGACGCGCGTCCGTTGGGCTATCCTGCGCGCTATTTCAGCATATCGTTGAGCTAAATCGGGATGTTGAGGAGCGACCTGCTTAGCTAGCTCAAACATGTTCCTGATCCGCTTGGAAGCGATCGACTCGATCCGGCCCACAGCATCTCACAGCTAAGCACCAAAATAAAAGCGCGCATTGCAGTTCCTGCATGCAGCGATCCAAGCTGACACTCATTCTCGCCGAATCAGCGCTAGAACTCGTCCCGCGCAAGCTTTGGAAGCACTCTGCTGTCAAGAAGCATGCCGAGCGTAGAGGAAAGAGGCCTGGCCAGATTCTTCTTGATCGAAGCTATCATCACGCCGCTATGTTGAACTTAAGACACGCGAGTAAGCGTGGCAGGCCGGATATAGTGCATTTCTGCTTGCTGCAAGCTCTCGGCTCTCCTCTCTGCAAGGAAGGCTTGCTGCGGGTGTACGTGCACTGCGTCGGTGATTATGTGGTCGAAGTCAATCCTCGGGTCAGGCTTCCGCGCAATTACATGCGCTTCGTAGGTTTGATGGAGCAACTCTTCACGGGAGAGCGAGTTCCCCTTGAAGGCGAGGCTTTGCTATCCGTTAGGAAGTGCGAGCTATCCGCCCTCATTCGAGAGCTTAGGCCGACACTATCGATTCTCTTCGACAGGCGAGGAGAGCCTAAAACTGTCGACGAAGTTACGAGCTGGCTTGCAGAAACAGCTAATCCCCTCGCGATTATAGGCGGATTTGCTCGCGGTGATTTCAGCGAAACAACCCTTGGATTGGCGGATCAAGTGGTCTGCATCGATCCTGAACCGCTTGACGCGTGGGTTGTTGTAGCCGAACTTCTCGACGCATACGAACGAACTATCGGGCTTCGCGAGCGAAGGATCGCTAGGCTTAAGCCGAGCTAAGGGGTTTTAACGCTCGTGTTAAGCTGCAGTTAGGCGCCCGTAGTCTAGCCTGGTAGGACACCAGCCTGCCACGCTGGTGACGCGGGTTCGAATCCCGCCGGGCGCACTCTTCATGAGTCAATTGTAAAAGGCTTTCAGCAAACTGTGA
>CAYZOK010000082.1:1813-3377 GCA_964480335.1 uncultured Candidatus Bathyarchaeia archaeon
GGAGCTCTAATTGCCAGCGAAGCTAAGCTTGCTCATCTCGTTCATCACCACGGAAGAGCGTTCAGATCTAGGCTCGATGCCCTAGCCTTTGGCATGGTCGTGGGTTTGCCGCCATGTCCGGTTCAATTCTCGGTTCTGCTATGGATTGCCACGATGGGTAGCATCTGGCTAGGAGTGCTCGGCATGCTAGCATTTGGAATTGGTACGACCCTGGGCCTAATCCCGCTGGGCGCTTTGATGGGAGCTTGGCGAGCTCAGCCAAGCCGAGGTATAAAGGGCTCGTGCCGAGGCTTTCTGGGGCAGTAATTCTCGCAGTAGGGTTGCTGTTTCTGCTCGACCTCGTCTGATTCATAGAGAACTTAGCCAACAAATTGGTGATGGAGCTGCTGAGCACGAACGTAAGATCTAGGAAGCTGCGCGGAGCTTCACTGCTACTATACGGCAGTTGCCTTCCAGAGGAAGCTCCTCGGACGCTCGCTCGCTTCGCCGAAAATCGAGTCGGTCTTCATATCTGCTTGGAGAAGGAGCACATGGACGTAGCTGGCTTCAAGCTCTCGACGATCCTCGCTACCGCGAAGCCCAGGGATGTGACGGTGCTAACGATGGAAGGATCTCCACACTGCGCCCAGCTCCACTTCGTCGCCGAACAAGTCAAGCACTTGACGAAATCGAAAGCAGAAGTCAAACACTACGTAGTGCTCGACGAGAACCGAGTCGAGGAAATATCCGCAGAAGCTGTTAGATGCGCTAGACACTTATCCGAGGTCCAGAAGCTCCTACGTGAGAAGTGCGCCCGTAGTCTAGCCAGGTAGGACAGGCGTCAGCCCCTGAACCCGGCCTTCCGAGCCGGTAGCGCGGGTTCGAATCCCGCCGGGCGCACTCACTCTCCAAAGTGCTCGAATCCCTTAGGCTCGATCTCTCGCTCCCTAAGAAAAATGCCTCTCTCCTTCATCGCATGCCCTATCCGGAACAGGCAACCTCCTGCCGATTCGACAGATCGTTTAGCCGCGTCCCAGGTTTCCGGTGGGATGGTAGCAACAAGCTCATACTCCTCGCCTCCGTAAAGAGCTAATTCCTCTGGATTAAGCCCATTCGCCTTGGCGAACTCGATCACGCCGTCTGGGATGGGCAAGGAATCCAGCTTGAAGCCCACCTGGCTAGCTTTACCGAGCTCGTATAAGCTCCAAGCAAGGCCATCGCTCGAATCGATACATGCTGATGCGTGCTTCGCCAAGGCCAATCCTTCTTTTAGCCTCGCCCTTGGCATGTAGACTGCTTCAAGGAGAGCGCTCAGGACCTTCTTGGACGGCGCCATCGCGCTTTCAAGTAAGATCTTGAGCCCTGCTGATGTCTTGCCGAAGAACCCGGTAACCGCCACGATGTCACCTGGCTGAGCGCCGCTCCTCTTAACGATCTCACCCCTCTTTGCAACTCCAAGCAAAGCGCAGTCGATCACGAGCTCCGCCCCCTCGTTCGTGTCGCCTCCTAGTACGTGGACTTCGTACTCCTCGGCACCCAGCCTAAGCCCTCGAGCGAGCTGTTCCAGATCGCTTCTCCTGAAGTC
>CAYZOK010000083.1:0-1680 GCA_964480335.1 uncultured Candidatus Bathyarchaeia archaeon
TTGGAACGATTTTCCTCATGCTCATGTGCGCCTTCTTTTCTCTCTCAACGGGAATTATCCTGTCGCCCGGTCGTCGCTTTTACACACGGATATTATATGCTCTCACAAGCTTAGGCATGGTATTTGCCCTCTTAGCCATTCTCGTAAACCTTCAGCTCGGAGGTAGCTACGTAACTTATGAGGTGTTCTTTGGTGGGCTTGGCATGCTTTATGGTGCTATGCAATTATGGGTTATTCACTTGGATAGGAGAATCGATAAGCTATGCGAGCTTATCCGCAAAGGCTAGAGGGGAATTTGAGCTTTTCCTCTTTCCTCCTTATTCTTCTTCACGATATTGTCTGGCATATCGCAACGCCAGCTTGCAAGTCTCATAAAAAATCTTGGGAGTTACCCTTGTGACCACCCTCTTTTTCTTCCTCATCTACCGCGTGTATAGCATACAGTGCATATGTGGTATACCATGGCTTCAGCTGCCGATTTAGAGAGGCCCTGTGCCAGAATCCGGCTTCGTAGGCCGTCAGAGAAGCATCCATATCGAGGCGAGCTGAGGGCGAGACGAGAAGAAGCTGGAGAAGTTCGTTAACCTGCACGCCAAAGACTTAACCGAGCAAGGAAGTCGAAGAAGGTTCTCGGCAAGAGTGCTCATCTGCGCAAAAGTTGTTGAGATGCTGCGAGCTCGATTGAATTCGTGACAGCGGTTAGGAATCTCAAGGCCCTATTGCATCTCTAAAATCGCGGAGCTTAACCGGGTGGAAGCTAAATGGCGTGGATAGCTAGAGGCTGTATTAGTTAAAGCTTAATTAAAGCTATACGGAGTACACGCCATTCTACCTACGGCGATTGTTCGAGCGGATCATCCTGAGGAACTTTAGAGGCATCGCCAAGGGCGAGTTGGAGCTGTCCCCTCTGACGATACTCGTGGGGGCTAACAACTCCGGGAAGACCACGATACTCGAAGCGTTATTTTTAGTACCCAACCCATTTCGTCCGACGCCATACGCGTTAGGTGATCGCAATGAGGCGGTGGCGATCTTGCAAGGTTATCACGAGACTTTGGGGAGTGATGGATACGGCTTCCTCCTCCATGGTTACGTGGCTGACAAGGTTACGCTGGCTATCGTCGAGGAAGGCGTGATGAAGGCCATTGTCTTTGCGAAACAAGGCGGAATAATCCGCGTACATTTCCATGAAGAGGTCAAGGATATCGAAGTTTTAGGTAAACCTGGAGCGATGGAGGTAGGGAGCCTACACAAAGATTCGTTTAGTTTTCCGTCAACTCCTGTACATAGAGGACCTTTGACCAAGCGAGACGCTCTCCTCGTTCGTAGTGATCTCCTAAGCTATGCCCTAAGGCACTTAGATGAGATGTGGGATCAAGTCGCGAATAGGGGTATCGGACGACGAGCTGCAGAGACTATTTCTGAGTTCGTCGCTGAGGGCTACGACGACCTCACGCTCGAACCAATTCTAGGAAGGAAATCTCTCAATGTGCGCAGAAGGGCCGACGGACGTAGAGTTAGGGTTCGTGACTTGGGAGACGGAATCCAATCCGCTTTGATGACGCAGATCCTCTACGAACTGCAGGAGCCAGGAGTACTCCTCTGGGACGATGTCGAGGCTCACATGAATCCCCACGCCCTTCTTCTCTTGGCCGGATGGTTCGCTGACCTAATCGAGGC
>CAYZOK010000083.1:1780-3365 GCA_964480335.1 uncultured Candidatus Bathyarchaeia archaeon
GACTGCGAGCACATGGAAAGGAATTTCACGCTGCTCGTCGCGATAAGCGGTCTAGACGACGTCCCTGGGCTCACGAAGCATACGATCGAAGATCACTTTCTCACGGCGATAGATCGCCTAGAGATGCTGGGTGCTGAAACCGCCTCCGAGATTCGACAGGCAATCGACAAGGCCGGTGGAGACCCTAAAGAGGCTTGGCGTCGACTTAGCCGCCGTTTTAGGTTGGATGAGACCGACGTACTCCATAGACTAAGGGAGAGAAGGAAGCTCGGAGAGCTATTCCCTCAACACAGGAGAGCCCTGGAGCACCTAGCCGCTTCTGTCGCATAGATCGGCGCTATTCACGAAGTTTGCGTGAATGAACCCCATGTTCTAAGAGAAGTACGCCGAGCTACGGTCTGCTCGCCTGATCCTTGAGGGCGACGCGAGTTTGGGCGGGCAGGGGACTCCTTCTGTCAATGCCCTGAGACCTCTTCCCCCATCACTCGTGAAGGGTTCTCCACGCTGCCAATCGAACTCGAGAGACTTTCTGCAAGGTTAGGCCCGACTGCGCTCATCGTCCTTTGAAGAAGGCTGGCCCTTTCCCCCGAGATCTTCTCTCCACGAGCCTTCGGCTGGCGTCACCTCCTCAACCGTCGAAAACGCCTTATGGACGACCTAAAGCTAAGAGCCAGGTGAGCGAGCGCAGGGTTACGTGCGCCAAGGATGCTGTTAAAATAATCAGAGAGTATGCCCAAGCTAGTTGCCGCGTTCTTTTCTGGCGCGACGTGCTGGAGTGCAAATATGACGAAGAAGCCGACGAGTGGCGCGTAATCTACGAAGCATCGCCATCGCTCATTGCTCCATATTATCGGTACGAAGCCATCATTAACGCCAGAACCGGAGAGGTCAAAGAAGTAAAACGATTAACCAAAACATGAGCACAAACGAGGTTATTCGACTGGCGAAGACCTACGTAAAGCAGTCCCAGCTTTACTTGGAGAACGCTCATAAGGAAATCGGGAGGCAGGAGTACGAAAAGGCGAGCGAGCTCCTCTGGGGAAGCGTGGCTGAAGCTCTAAAAGCGGTTCTGATGGCTAGGAAAGGCCTCAAAATCAAAGCTCATGGAGAGTTGTGGGAGGTCGCGAGGGATCTAGCCAGGGAACTCGGCGATGAAAGCATTTACACGATTTTCCGCGAGGCTAACTCGCTTCACAGCAACTTCTACGAAGTAAGGCTTGGTAAGGAGGACGTCGAGGACAGTTTTGAGCGCGTGCGCTTGCTTGTCGGCAAACTCCTCGACATCGCTCGCGCGGAGCTAGCTAGGCTGGCTCAGCGCAGTCGTAGCAAGAACTCAGCTTGCTGATCACGCGATAGAGGTACGTGGATCAGCCTCCATCGAAGATTTGCCATAGCTGACCTCCATCAGAGCTTGGGCGCGAATCTACGAGGCCCGAGTGAGAGTAGCCTAAGTTTGGACCCGACTACTTTAATGTCCGTCGTTGCACCGCTTCCCAATTCCTCCTAAGAAGACGCTTGGGGCTGAACTAGCACATCCTTCATTTATCCGAGGATAAGAGGACGACACGAGCTCTCCGCCGATCGC
>CAYZOK010000084.1:0-1269 GCA_964480335.1 uncultured Candidatus Bathyarchaeia archaeon
ACTCTGAAACCGCCAAGCGAGTCAACGAGACCACTACGCTCTCCCTTGCCGAAGAGCGCATACGCTATCCTCTGCTTCGCCTTCCTTTCGAGCTTAGCAATAGAGTAGCTGACGAGTAGGTATGGCGAGAGAGATAGAAGCTCGGCTCTCGCCTTGAGCGGGTGCTTGAGCAGCAGAACCACGCCCTCGTCCATGATCGACTCGAGGAGAACCGGATTCAGCTTTCTCAGCGCCTCCATAGACGTGCAGACCGTATGCGCCAGCACGCCTCCGGGCATGGCGAGCGTCACCTCCCACTCGTGCTTCCTAGCCGCATCTTCGTCCTCGAAAAGCACCAGCAGGTCTAGATCTGAGCCTTCGTCGGCTTCGCCGCGCGCGAAGCTTCCAAAGAGCACGATGCCTATGACGCCCGGCACACTTGCTATCCCGTCGACTACTTCACGTAACTTCGATTCCGAAAACATTCCTAAGCTCGCGCAGGATCGCCTCCATAGCCTCCACCGCCCTCCTAGCCCTTTCACTGTCCTCGCCTAGATAGCCAAGCCTTCCGTAAGCATCCCATAGAATCCTCATCGCGTCGGCGGCCGCTGGGACGTTCTGCTCAAGCCACTCGAACCTCTTGATGTGAGCTGTCCTAGGTTTGGCATGGAAGTGGATGTTGCGTTTCGAGGCAGCTGCTTCGATTGCCTGCTCGGCAGCCTTCAGGGCGAGATCTGCGGTATTAGAATACCTGCCAGCCCCGAGCTCCTCGAGCGCACCTTCCCTCTTCTCTTTGGCCAGCCTTAGGTGGAGGGCGTAGTCGGCCATTTCTTACAATCAGAATAAGAGCGAGTTTGAACTAAGTTTTCCCACTAATCAGAACAGGCGCGCGTCGGCTAGTGAGCATGGTGCCACCTTCTCGATCTCCATCCGAGATAAAACCGCCGGGAACGCTAGGCGTAGCGCGCTTCTGCTTCTACTTTCCTCTCCTATTTCCCCTCCAGCTCCTCTTGGCTAGCTTTGATGTCTGCGTGGATGGCTTCTATCGCTCTCTCGATGCCTTTCCAATCTCCCCTGCTGTTCTTCCGATTTCCCTTGCTACCTTTCCGATCTCCCTCATCGTTACCGCTGCCAAAATGACCCCGATCGATGCTGCGATGACCCCGACCGCTGACAAAATTAACGCTATCTTAGCTAAGGTGTACTCTCCCCGAGCGTTCTTGTGCAGCAGCCCTAGCTCTCTTAACTTCTCTAGATGGTGCCAAGCGACGCTCGGACTGCTGAGACCTA
>CAYZOK010000084.1:1369-3304 GCA_964480335.1 uncultured Candidatus Bathyarchaeia archaeon
CCACTCTCTGAGCGATCTTAAGCCCCGAACTTTACTAAGGGTTCTTCCACGTCCTTTCTGAGAGGCGCCGAAGCTGATGCGTCAGCTTAAGGTAGCTAGCTCATCCACGGCAATCCCACCAACAATAGCACAGCAAGTACTGCGAGCATGAGGAGCGTCCTTCCCTTCCTGTCGAATGTCAGGCTGTAGATTCCGACGGCATTGCCGACCAGCCACAGAGCGAGGAGTTGAGCCTTGACGATTGGCAAGTTGGCGAATCGGATAGCCATCTGCATGGCATCGAAGAAGACTATGCTACCTGCTAGCAACAAGACGGCTGTGCCCAGCATCGAGTACCGCCTTGGCAAGGCGTTTACGAGCCCAAACGCGAGCAAGACGGGTCCGCATGCGGGTATCGACCAGAGTTGGAGGTACCAGTCCCTAGCTGGATAAGGCGACAGCGCGTAAGGCGACTGTGAAAATAGAAAGATGCCGAAAAATGTGCCCAAGAACAAGGTGGCGCTGCCTAGCCTGAGCAGGCTCGCGGAAAATTCCCCTCTGTTCTTCCAAGATGCCCACCTAGGCAGGGTAGGCAGGGCAAGCACAAGCCCAAGGGCGAGCGCAATGAGGGCGGGCAGGATCAGCAATGAGGGCAGGGTAACTATCAGCCGCCAAGCGCCGACGATTGGCGCGCCCGGCTCGAGGTATCCCCATGCATAAGCTAGCCTCTGAAGTCCGGAAGGAAATAGCCATCCTGCCAGGAGCAGGATGCTGCCTGCTTTGAGCAGAAAATCGGAAAGCCTTTCCCTAGTCTTCCGCTTCACCGAGCACGCGTTCGAGGTCGAAGCCTATGTACCTCTGGTACCGCACATCGACCAGCAAGATGCTCTCGACCTCCAGCAGTCCCACCAAGGCATCAAGACTAGCTCTGACGACGACATCTACTATCTCTACGTCGCCGCGCTCAAGGGCTTCGACTATTTCCATATGCATCACCCACGGCTCCTTCAGCCACTCCTCTCCTGTCTCCTCGTACAACTTCCGAAGGTATTCGATGAGCTCGCGGTTGTTCCGAAGGTATTCGATGATCTCGCGGTTAAAATCCTTCATGCTCTCTATGGCGCTCTCCACGGTGCCGTCGGGTGCCGGACTCCCGAAGTAGTGCGGGCCGCTATCATCGTCTGTATGAATGATGCCGTACACATAGAGCACCTCGACTTCCTCTCCGAGCGACTCCTCGGCTTCCCCAAAGGCTAGCGGAGATACGAAGCGCACGTACGCTTTAGCCACCTGATCTGGCGACTCTTCGGCCAGCTCTCGGAGGAGCGAATGGGCTTCTTCGATATACTCCTCTAAGTCCACCTCGGTAGCATTGGGGAGGTCGGAGGCGGATTGGGAAGAGCTACTTGAGCTCCAAGAACTTGTTGCAGGAGCGGTGAAGCTCGCTAGGAGATCCCACGTAGCCCGAGCCCACGGAAACAAAAAGACTGGCGAGCATGTTATGACGCGAAACCCTGGTTCTTTGAGCTCTGCCTCCAAATCAAACTTCGCTTGGACGATGTCCGGATCTTCGGGTTCCATATCCAACCATGTGTAGTACGTTGTACCGGGCTCTATCACGTAAGGTGCGTGACACTCTATCGAGAACTCGTCCGTTGCATCATCAGGTTCGCTAATATAGGGCCTTGCGCAGGGAAGGTTGCTGGACCAACCTCCGGTCCATTTCGCAAAGCCAATGTGGTAACTTCTGAACTCGTGTTCGTATATGTGCCCCGCTCCGAACGTCTCGGCGTCCCGATCCCAGACCATGTAGGAGGTTATAGCCTCGCGAGTTACGTCATATACTCCGCTATCCGGCGCCCACCACGTCTGCGCGCCGGGCTCCGGCCAGTCTTGGGCGAGGGTAAGTCCGGTGCATAGCAGAAGCAATACCCAAAGTACAGCGTACCTGCCTAC
>CAYZOK010000085.1:0-3287 GCA_964480335.1 uncultured Candidatus Bathyarchaeia archaeon
AGCGCGGCTGCGATCCCGACAAGCCTAGATCGTTGGCAAAGGCGGTTACGGTCGAATAGCTCGCTTCCTCTTTGCTACCAGCAGGTCAATTCCCAGATCCTTAGGAAATGACCGACGTTGCTTGGCGACGAATGCCATCAGCGCAGCCGTTGCGAGCTCGTGTACGCTTCCCTTGGTCTTCTCGCTTGCCTCGGTCGTGAGCAGAAGCGATGCTCCGATCTCGGATGCGATACAGGCGAGCAATGCGTTGATGCCTATCGAATCGGCATCGATGAGCTCCGTCACATTCCCCACGCCTAGGAGCAAGGGAATGTTCGGATCGCGCTGCGCGAACATCCGATACGCTGCTAGCGCCTCTAGCAAGCCTGGAGCTACGGGAGCCGAAGCGAGCAAGTCGCCGACTATGCGTTTGAAGCCAAGATTCTTGGCCATGGCCACGTTTCGCTCGAGCATTCTGACCTTTTCTTCGGCTCTAGTCGGGAAGATGCCTCGACCGAAGTCTGTAGGTATGACGACGACCGCTACATCCAGTCCGAATTCAGCGACTTGCTCGGCATTGCTGGGATCGATGCTCAGGACGAGCTCTGCTCCAACCGAAACGGCGGCTTCTATCTCGGTCGGATCCATGCTGTCGATACTGACTGGCAGGTCGACGGCAACTCTTGTCGCCCTTACGCATCGAGCAGCATCTTCAGGCTGGCTTCGGCCAGCTAGCATTCCGATATCGATTATCGAAGCGCCTGAGCGCGCGTAGTATCTAGCCATCTTGGCGATCTCGCGGTCCGAAAGCAATGGAGCATCGACTATTTCGGCGACGACCCTCGCTGGAAAATCTCGCCCTACGGCTATGTTTCCTACGCAGATGTTCCACGGACTTCGCAACAGCTCCTGCGTCCTCTCTTCGACTTGGCGGACGATCTCGAGCGCCCGCTCCCTTAAGATGTCTTGAGGCAACCTGAGGGGTTCAACTCCAGACAGCTCGAGCCTACTGAGAAGCTTGAGCGCTAACGACAGGTCGGCTATGTGGAGAGGTCCTTTGACGACTTTGACGCCAAGCAGTTTGCCAACTTGGGAGACATCTCCCCGCACAGATCCCGGTACGATGACTAGGTCAATCTCCCGTAGATCGATCTTCCTCAACGCGTCGAAGATGAGATCCGGGCTTAACAGCGATGCCAATCCGACATCGAGGGCTACGACATCAACTTCGACTCCTGCCTCTTCGGCTACGCGCAGGACATGCTCTTTGCACCGCTCTGTCGTGACTAGCAGAACCCTCAAAGTAGCTTCAATATCTCCCGCTCGATCTCGCGAGGCTCTCGCAAGACCATCATTCCTTCCATAGCCCTTAGCTTTTCGACGTTTTCGAGATCTACCCTCCTAACTTTCACCTTCACCCTCTTCCCCCCGATGATAGCTCCGTAGGGGCAAAGCTTCACGCAGCTTCCACAACCCCTGCAATTCAGCAGGTTGATGTAGACGTACTCGCCGATCACGAAGGCTTTGGCGTGACAAGAAGCTGCAGGCTTGCAGGGGGCGCAAGCTCTGCATAGTTCTTTATCGACGAAGAGCGGCAAGGTGGTCTCAACTACTTCCGCTTGGTCGGTCGGCAGTACGAAGACTGGGATGTCTGCTTTCCGAGCCTGCGCCACGGCATTCGTCACCAGGGTATCTGCGATTCCATGCGCGATCTTAGCAACGGTATTAGCGCTAGCTGGCGCGACTACTAGCGCGAAATAGGCTCCTCGCAGGAATCGGCCGACCTTGGGCGAGCTAGCTCCTAGCTCGGGCTCGGCGTACGCTTCCTGCAAGTAGCTACCAGGCGATATTTCGCGGAGAGCATGCCAGAGCCCATACATCTTGACGACTTCCGCTCCGGCCGAGCTCAGGAACGATGTTATCGGAACTCGCTTCGCCAGCTTTCGCATAATCGAGAAGGTCTCAACGAGCTGGTGGCCAGCTCCGGTTATACCCCAGGCTAGCGCCTTCAAAGTATCCTCAGGAGGTCTGAAGGCGATGCTCGCTTAAACCCCATAATCTCTCGGCCTGCCCTCGTCAAGTTGAGAAGCGAAGCGCTCGTGCGCCTAGCTGCTAATTCTAGCAGGCGCTTTCCCCATAGCAACTTCCTAGATTTCACCTCGGTCGGTCGCTTTCTCTCGTACTTGCTATGCCCTCCAGCTAGGTCCATGCCCGCTAGCGCCACGACAGATGCTCCCATGGCTAGCACCAGGAAAACCGCTCGGTCGCCGTCGGTGAACCCTCTGAAGTTGTACACTCCCTTCCTCGGAAGGACTTGGGTTGTTCCTAGAGCTGGCCTTAGCTTCGGCACCACCCTAGCTAGCGCTTCGACGTTATCGCCATGCGCATGGACGACGACCACGGAGCCTAGCTCCTTCGCCTTGCATATGTCGTCAAGCCGTCCGTCCAGATCCGTAACGACGATCGCAGGCACCATTCCTCGGCTTAGGAGAGCGCTAGTTGCTCCGTCAGCTGCTATGGATATGCAACGGCTGAACAACCCCCCTCGAGTCATACGGTCCAAGTCTCCGTCGATCGACGGACCTGCTCCTAATACTAGCACGGATCTTCCGCGAATTTGTTGCTCGATCTCGCGAGGCGATATGGCATTGTCGCCTAAGAGCTCGCTAAGGAGCTCGGTAGCGTTTTGGTCGGCTTCTAAGCTGTAGTTGAATTCAGACGCTATCCGTCGGTAGAACAGCATCCACTCGTCCAAACTTAGAAGCGCCCTCACGAAACCTAATGTGCTCGAGGAGCTAAAGAAGCGCTGACCTTGCTGAGAGTGGCGGGAGTAGATCCTGGAACTTCGAGCTTCGACGTTTGCGCTTTGGAAGACGGGCGAGTCGCGTACGAGCGTACGATCCCGACACCGGATCTAGCTCGTGAGCCCGAGCTTCTCATCGACGCTCTGAAAGAAGCCGCTCCGCTCGACTTGATCGCCGGACCTTCCGGCTACGGAGTTCCTATAACCAAGCTCGAGGATGTAGACGATCCTGAGGCATTTGCGCTAACTGCTCTGCTACTTTCGCGACCAGAAGAGCTTGAGGCGGCGTACGCGCGCGGCGAGTTCGGGATCATGGTCTACAAAGCACTCGCTCGAGCTGTCACTAAGATGAAGGAAGAGAAGATGCCAGTTTGCTTCGTTCCTGGAGTCATACACTTGCCGACTGTCCCGAAGTTCCGCAAGATAAACAAGATCGACATGTCGACTGCCGACAAGCTTTGCATAACCGTGCTGGCAGTTCACAACCAAGCACAGCGCCTCGGAT
>CAYZOK010000086.1:0-3277 GCA_964480335.1 uncultured Candidatus Bathyarchaeia archaeon
CAAGAACACCATTTTGATCGAAGATCGCGGTTACCGCATGCTTTTCGATTACGGTACCAGCTACTCGAAGCTTTGCGAGTACTACGATCGTCCCTACGTTCGTCCCGAAGACTACAGCGAGCTCGTTCAACTTGGCATAATTCCCAGATCCTGAGGCTATCGGAGGCGTCGACGGGATATTCCTTAGCCATATCCACGGAGACCACTGCCGATACGTTGGGGTGTTCAAGGAATACATGAAGAAGCCTCCCATCACCATGCACAGCGAGGCTCGTATATTGCTTGACAAATGGCTGGAGATTCGTAGGGCGAAGGGCCAGCTTGAAGATTATTCGCCACTCAAGGTCGAAGCTTCATTTTCAGGGTTTGACTCGAAGCTCGAAACCGATGGTATAGAGGTTCGGTGCATTCCCGTTGACCATAGTTGTCCTGCCTCCTGCTCGTACCTCATATCGGCCTCTGAAGCCAACATCGTCTACACCGGCGACTTTCGCAAGCATGGCATCACAAGCGAGCTCGAGGGTTTCAAAGAGAACGCATTTTGGGAGAAGGCAGGTGAGTACAGCCGCATAGACCTACTCGTACTCGACGCCACAAACCTGGGGAGGATCGTCAGCCCTCTGACCGAAAGCGACGTCGAAGATCACCTAGCCCAACTTGCGTTCCGTCATCGAAACATGCTGATAGTTGTCGACATGTCAATCGTAGACCACGGGCGCCTCTTGACCGTCATAAGAGCTGCAAGGAGGTCTAAACGAGAGGTCCTCTTGGAAGAGAGAATCGGGAAGCTTGCAGCGGAGTGGATCGCCAAGGAAGTTCTCAAAGGAAGCACACCAAAGATAGGCGACGAGATAGCTAGAGCTCGTTCTGACGGCACCCTTGCTTACGAGAAGGTTGAAGACGTGCTGAAGGATGTCGAGAAAGAGCCGGGACGCTATTTCTTGTCGATACCGTCTTACGAAAGCATTAAGTGGCTTAGGAGAATCTGGCGGAAGTACCGAGACCTAGCGAGAAAGACCATCTACGTGATAAGTCGATCCGAACCAAATGCAGAGGAAGGAGAGCTACGCTTCTCACGACTGCTGTCTTGGCTTAGGATGATGGGAATCCCCCTCTATACAATTCGTGCATCCGGTCATGCTCTGCCTTACGCGCTGAAAGACATCATCGAACATGTCAAGCCCCGATACGTGGTTCCCGTCCACTCCGTGAATCCCGAAGCATTATTATCGCTAGTGCCGTACGGCGTTAAACCATTGATCCCCTCGCTGGGCCATACCTACAGGTTTAGAGATGGCAAGCTAGCGGAGTGAAGGCGCTTTTGGGTAAGTGATCGATTATATGAACCTGGAATTACGACCAAGAGCGCTTCGTTAAGCGAGCGCAAATCCTGGCTAGGTAGAGGTAACTTGCCAGAAGCCTTCTCCTCGCGATCTTAGGCTACCTACATCTTAACGGAATTTGGGGATCGCCGACAAAGTAGGGCGTGTAGAATCATGAGCTGGAGCGACCCGCGATCAGTGGACCGGACAACAAGCCGATACCGAATAGAGCTGCGCGTAGCGCCGTCAAGAAAGCGATCAGTGGAGCGCGCATATCTAGACGAGGCTCTTGGCTACATGCTGCTAGAGCGGCGCTTGCTAGGATGCTCACAGCGAGGCTATGATCTCGTACTGCACGCCGCCTGTGGTAGCCAAAGTCTTTCCATTAGATCTTGGTTAATCTTGCTAGCCCTTGGCTACCGCTATCGGAAGAAGTCTAGCTACACGCTTGGCGATCCCAATCTTGTCGCTAACAAGCGCTATCCTGTCGCAAGGCTTGTAGGCGGGCCCCGCCTCTTCAGCCAGCACAACTACAGAGGCGCACTCGACTAGCACGCCCTGCTTCTCCATAGTTTCCCTCACCCTCCCTTCCCGGAAGCGTCTCTTAGCCTCGGCACGACTCATCATTCGGCCAGCCCCATGAGCTGTGCTGGCGAAGCTGACTTCTTCTGCCTTCTTGGTTCCAAGCGATAAGTAAGAGCAGTCTTGCATGCTGCCTGGAATGAGGACGGGTTGACCTAGTGCTCTGTACTTTCTTGGAACATCGGGATGGCCTGGACCGAGGGCTCTAGTGGCCCCCTTCCGGTGGACCCATACCTCACGAACTTCCCCATCTATCTTGTGCTTCTCCCGCTTTGCTATGTTATGGGCTACGTCGTAGATCAGATGGAGATCTAAGTCTTCAGCCGAACTGTTGAATACTTGTTCAAAGGCTTCCCGCACCCAGTGAGTTATCATCTGGCGGTTGCACCATGCAAAGTTTGCAGCAGCTGCCATAGCGTCGAAATAATCGCAGGCTTCCGGCTTATCGCCAGGAGCGCATGCTAGCTCCCTATCAGGCAGCCATATCCCGTACCTACGGACAGCTCTCTCCATCACTCGGAGGTAGTCTGAGCATACTTGATGACCGAGGCCCCTCGAGCCCGTATGTATCATAATAGTTATCTGTCCAACCTGCTTGATTCCGAAGGCTCTAGCAACTTCTGGATTGTAGATCCGATCGACCCGCTGAATTTCCAAAAAGTGGTTCCCACTTCCGAGGGAGCCGAGCTGAGGAGCCCCCCTTGACTTAGCGGTCGATGATGCTTTTCTAGAATCAGCATTCTCCATATAGCCCCCTTCTTCGCAAAGGTCTGCATCTTCGTCCCATCCGTAACCCCTCTCGATCGCCCACCGAACTCCGTACTCCAAAACCCGGTCAAGATCTGAAATGGACAGGCGAACTTTGCCTCGAGAGCCCAATCCGGCTGGCACATTTCGGAAGATAGCTCTCAATAGCTCTCGAAGTCTCGGTCTGACATCATCCTCGGTCAAATTAGTCCTAACCAACCTGACTCCGCAGTTGATGTCATAACCTACTCCTCCAGGGCTTATGACGCCCTCTGTTGCATCCGTAGCTGCAACTCCACCTATCGGAAAGCCGTAACCTTCGTGACCATCTGGAAGAGTTATGCTATACTTGTAGATGCCAGGCAACGTCGCAACATTTGCACATTGTACGAGAGTTCTATCGACCTGCATCTTGCGCAAGAGGAAGTCGTCAGCGTACACCATGCCAGGAACTCGCATGTTGGACACGGTTCCAATCGGAATTTGCCACACGTATTCGCTAATCCTCTTCAGCTGAATGCGACGACTCATTACCAACTAAAGCCTGTCGCAGCGATCCTTAAAAGGAGCGGAGCGCCGGGGGTGGGATTCGAACCCACGCGGGCCCGAAGGCCCACCGGCTTTCC
>CAYZOK010000087.1:0-3262 GCA_964480335.1 uncultured Candidatus Bathyarchaeia archaeon
GTCGACGAACGTTGCAAGAGGCTCGGAATACCGTAACGCAGCTCCGCACAGCGCTAGCCGAGGCAGCACGTCAGCTCTACCGAAGAGGATTTGTTTCAGGAACCAGAGGCAACTTGAGCGCCAAGATATCCGGTGAGGACATAGCCCTCATCAAGCCAACGGGATTTTGCCTCGGTACGATAAAGCCAGAAGATTTCGTTGAGGTAGATCTCACAGGCAGAACACTGGGAAAAGGTAAGCCCTCGAAGGAGCTTATGTTACATTTGAGCGTCTATAAGGCCCGGCCAGACGTGCAGGCTATCATCCATACCCACCAGCCCTACGGCACTGCTTTGGCAAGTAGTAAAGATGCCGTTCAAATTGTTGAGCGGTTATTTGAAGCTGCAGCTCTCGTCAACTACGCGCCGCCCGGCTCTCTTAAGCTTGCTAGGTTAACTGCTTGTGCCCTCTCTGAAACCGCGACCAACATAGCGTTGTTGAAAGGGCACGGCGTCATCGTAGTCGGGAGAGACGTTCGTGACGCGCTTACTCGGGCTTGCAAGCTTGAGGAAGTTTCCAAGCGCGCTCTGCAAGTTGCAACTTCTTGACGATCTTGCTAGGATAAGATCCGTAGACCGGCATAACTTCCTGGAGTTTCTGCTAAGATTTCCCGACATGTGTTATGATGCCCTTCGCATTGGAGACCGATTGGATATGCCCTCGGTAAGCCCCAACTTGATAGCGATAGCGGGGATGGGCGGCTCTGGCGTAGGTGGGGAAGTACTTTCAGATCTTCTTGCGAACGAGCTCGAAATCCCAGTAATCAACATCCACGACTACGCGTTGCCAGCTTGCGTTCGTCAAGATTCCTTAGTATTCGCCGTAAGCTACTCAGGCGATACCGAAGAAACGATCTCTTCCTTTGCTGATGCCGTTGAACGTGGTTGCTTCGTAGTTGGGATAAGTTCAGGAGGGTGCCTTGAAAAGCTATGTAAGCGTCTTGGCAGGCTTCATGCAAAGCTCCCAGCCGGAATTCCTCCTCGAGCAGCGTTTCCGTATCTATTCCTGACGTTGCTGCGAGCCTTGGAGAAAGCGGGGCTCGTCGACAAAAGGGCCGAGTTAGATGAAGCCATCCCTGCCCTCGAAGATGCTCGCGACTCTCTAAGGCCCGAGATCCCGATGGAGCGAAACGAAGCTAAGCGGATTGCCAGCAAGATCTTCGGCAAGATCCCCTTCGTCTATGGCTTCGGACCCTACCAGGGCGCAGCAATCCGCCTCAAAAATCAGCTAGAAGAAAATGCCAAGACAGTTGCAAAATGCCAGGTCTTGCCTGAGCTAAATCATAATGAAGTAGTCGGCTGGGAGCGATTCGAATTCGGCAGTCATGTCGCCCTAATCTTCTTACGCGACTCTGAAGAGGAAAGTTCCCCGATCAGGGCTCGGATCGAGGCGACGAAGGAGCTTCTGGCTGGAAAAGTCGGATGCGTAGAAGAGATGCGTGGCAGGGGGCGTTTTAGGCTGACCCGTTTACTGACCTGCATCTATCTAGGGGACTTCGTCAGCTACTACCTCTCGATACTAAGGGAAGTTGAGCCCACTTTGACAGAATCCATAACCCGCTTAAAGGAAAGGCTTCGGGCGGTCGACGTAATCGGAGGGACGCTGAGACGCCTTGGCCTTGCGTAGTTTCTCCTTGCAGAGCTCAACGAGCTCGACTAGTGCCAGCGGGAGCGTTATTATGGCAAAGAGCCGCGTGTACTTCAGCTTGGTTACTTCCAGAAGGTTTCGGAGAGGCCCTCCGGCCTCTAAGTATCCGTCTAGCAGAGCATCGGCAAGCGCTCTGATGCCCTTCGTGGGCCGCATTGGAACGGCATAATGGGCAAGGAAGTAAACTAGCACAGCCAGGTCCCACGCTTGATCGCCCTTCTTTGATGATTGTTCCAAGTCGACCAAGTACACATCGCCATCCCTCAGGATCATGTTACTGGGTTTGCAATCGCCCAGAATCAGGCCTAGCTTGTGAACTTGTCCGATGGTCCTCCCGACCATTCTAGCTGCGGCTACCTCGCTTGCCGTGGTGCTACCCCGAAATCCGACCTTCCTCACGATTTCAGCGAAGGTCTCGCCTTCGATGTACTCCTTGACCAGTAAACGACGTTTCCAATCGGCCCCGAGTATCTTCGGAACCTTGAACCCGTAGTGCTGGAGTAGCCTATTAAACCTGATCTCTCTGGCCATCCGAACCTTGCCTAAGATAGCGAAGTCTCGAACGCCTAACGCGTAGAGGGCTATCGGAAGCCACTTGAAGCAAGTCCAGTCGTCGAACTTCTTTACGACAACCTTCGCCCCTCTTTCCCCGTCACGATCGTAGGATGCAACATACGACGTGTTCAGCACACCTGCGATTCCGACTTCAGCTGACTTCTTCATCTCGAATCTAGTAATCGACTTGCTCTCGATCCGCCTGACGAGCTCTTCGGCCGAAGAACTCTCGATAAAGTATGGGCGCTCGTATCCCTCCAAGTAGAGATAGGTCCGGGGGTCCTCTAACTCTTGCGATTCAGCTTGCTCGATCTCTTCTCGGATAAACGACATCGTTTCAGCGATGTTCGACATCAATCTGCGCTTGAATCCGAAGATGAATGGGGCGAGGAATGAAACGCGCGGCCATCGCCGGGCGTATCCCTCACGCAGAGTTTTGGCTACAAACCCTTCGCTGATGCCGATCAGCCTACCTTTTTTTACTACTACTCCGCTTCCTTCCAGCTCCTCAAGCGCTTGGCTGCAAGTTTTCAACAGCTCAGCGATGTTCTTACTGCCCTCCCTTCCTCGAAACAGCGTCGCATAGTGCTTTTTGAGGAGCGGGAAGATCCTAGCTCGCCGTTCAGCATACTCCAGAAGGAAGAACATCGGATCGAGAAGCAATTCCTCGGCTAAATCGCCGTACTCAAGAACGAGATCGGTCAGCACCTCGCTGATGATGCTAGACCAAGCCTTCAGCCTCAGCCTTGTTAGAAGCTGTTCGCCCTGAATTGCTCTATACGGCAACATGACATGTTCGGCCAGCAATCCGCCGAGAAACTTCTTTTCTACATCTTGGCGGAAAACCCGCCGATCGACTTGCAGGCATGAGACTTCTAGGTCATCAAACTCGAGAGTTTCTCTCCGAACTCCAAGCTTGAATCCCTTAAGCAGTAGAACTATGTGACGCCTATCTCCAGTCCCATACCAAATCTTAGGCCCACTCTCGAGTACCGCGACGGATCTTTTCCTAGCTAGCCAC
>CAYZOK010000088.1:0-3188 GCA_964480335.1 uncultured Candidatus Bathyarchaeia archaeon
AGCGCGGCTGCGATCCCGACAAGCCTAGATCGTTGGCAAAGGCGGTTACGGTCGAGTAGTCTTCTTCTTCAGCAGAAGCAGATCTATTCCCATATCCTTCGGGAACGAGCGCCTCCTCCTGGCGATGAAGGCCATCAAGGCCGCTGTTGCAAGCTCGTGGACGCTTCCCTTCGTTTTTTCGCTAGCCTCAGTTGTCAACAACAGCGAGATCCCAACCTCGGATGCTAGGCACGCTAACAAAGCGTTTATACCAACAGAGTCCGCATCCAATAACTCCGTCACATTGCCTACTCCGAAGAGCAAGGGAATGTTCGGATTCCTCCTCGCGAACATTCGGTAAGCGACTAGCGCCTCCAACAAGCCGGGAAAAGCGGGAGCCGTTGCTAGCAGATCGGCGACTATGTTCTTGAACCCTAAGCGCTTGGCTAAAGCGATGTTGCGCTCAAGAACTCTAACCTTCTCCTCGGCCTCTGTCGGAAAGAGCCCCTGTTTGAAGTTGGTTGGTATAACGACAACTGCGACATCCGAGCCGAATTCTGCTACTTGCTTCGCATTGCTCGCATCGATGCTTAGGATTAGATCGGCTCCTGCCGAAACGGCGGCCTCTGCCTCGGCTGGATCCATGGTGTCGATGCTAACCGGTAGCTCTACAGCAGCTCTAACAGCCTTGACGCATCGAGCAGCATCCTCGACTTTAGTTTCGCCAGCTACCATTCCGATGTCGATTATAGATGCTCCAGATCGTGCATAGTACTTGGCCATCTTGCTGATCTTGTGGTCAGAGAGCAGGGGAGCATCCACGATCTCTGCCACGACTCTTGCCGGAAAATCTCGCCCGATAGCTACATCGCCGATGCGAAGGTTCCAAGGTCTCTGCAGGAGCTCACCAGCTCTATCCTCGACGTGCTGAACAATCTCCCTTGCTCGCGCCTCTAAGGCCTCTTGCGGCAATCTAGCCGGCTCGGTAGCCGATAGCTCAAGCGTATCCAAAAGCTCCAGCACCAGCGGCAGGTCAGCCAGGTGAAGGGGACCTTTGACTATCCTGACTCCGAGCTCCCTTCCAACATCCGAAAGATCCCCCCGCACATGCCCCGGTACGATAACCAAGTCTATGCTTCGCAGGTCAACCTTGCGTAGCTCCCTCAGGATGATGCTGGGGCTCAACAAAGAAGCTAATCCGACATCGGCGGCCAAGATGCTAGCATCCACCTTGCTTTTGCACAGCTCTTGCAGGACGCGATCCTCAAGCTGCTTGGTTGTGACGACGAGAACCTTCAAGGAAGCAGCTTGGAAACCTCTTCTTCGATCTCTTTAGGTGCCCTTAGGAGGGCGAACCCCTTCATGCCCTTTAACCTCCTAACGTTCTCGAGGTCGACTTCCCTCGCCCTTAACTTGACGTGCTTCCCTCCTGTAATTGCTCCGAACGGGCAGATCTCCGCACAACGCCCACAGCTAGTACACTTGAGCAGATCGATGCTAACGTACTCGCCGACGATTATGGCATTGCTCGGGCAAGAAGCTGCGACTTCGCAAGGGACGCACTTTCTGCACTGCTCTTTATCGACGAAGAAGGGTAAGGTCGTTTCAACGATTCTCGCTTGATCGGTTGGAAGCACGCAAACCGGAATGCCCGCTTTGCAAGCTTGGGCAACGGCATTTGTAACAAGTGTATCGGCGATTCCGTGGACGATCTTTGCGACAGTATTGGCGCTGGCTGGTGCTACTACGAGGGCTACGTAAAGACCCCGCAGGAATCGTCCGACCTTGGGCGAGCTAGCTCCTTGCTCGGGCTCCGCATAAACTTCGCGCAGGTAGCTGCCAGGTGATATTTCGCGCAAGACATGCCACAGCCCGTACATCTTGACCACTTCAACTGCAGCTGAGCTCAAGAATGTCGTTATGGCGACTCCACGCCTCGAAATGCCTCGCATAACCTCAAACGTCTCGACGAGCATGTGCCCAGCGCCTGTGATCCCCCAAGCGATAGCCCTCAAAGCTCGCCCCTGAGCCCTCGAGCTGAAACCCTTCTAAAGCCAGCTATCTCCCTGCCTCTTGCCGTTAGGTTGAAGAGAGGAATGTCAACGCATCTGGCCAGTAGCTCGAGTAAGCGCTTCCCCCACAAGAACTTCTTATGTTTGAGAAGGGGCTCTTGCTCTCTCTCGTACTTGCTAGGCTCTTCTGACAGATTCATGCCCGCGAGTGCGACGAGAGAAGCTTCCATCGCGACAGCTAGGAAGACTGCACGATCTCCATCAGTAAATCCTCCGAAGTTGTACACGTTCCTTCTTGGAACAACCTGAGTCGTTCCCAAAGCCGGCCTCAACTTCGGCACCACTTTAGCTAGAGCCTCGATGTTGTCACCATGCGCATGCACGACCATCATGGAGCCCAGCTCCTTAGCCTCGCATATGGCATTCAATCGCCCGTCTAGGTCTGTGACAACTATCGTAGGCATAACTCCTCTCCCTAAAAGAGCGCTAGTAGCACCATCAGCTGCTACCGGAATGCAGCAGTCTAGCAGTCCTTCACGAATAACCTCGTCCAAATCCTCATCGATGGATGGGCCAGCTCCAAACACAAGCGCTGGCTTTCCACGGATCTGTCGTTCGACCTTCTGGGGTGACAGAACATCGCTGCCGAGCAGCTCGCTGAGAAGATCAGCGGCCCTCTGATCCGCCTCTTCCTCGTAACCGAATTCAGATGCTATTTGGCGATAGAGTTTTAGCCACTCGTCTAGGCTCAGAATCGCTTTCACGAAATCTAATGTGTCGAGAGAGCTAAGAAACGCTGACTTTGCCTAGGGTAGCTGGCGTAGATCCCGGTACTTCGAGCTTCGATGTTTGCGCATTAGAAGATGGCCGAGTCGTATACGAGCGCATCATTCCGACACCTGATCTAGCCCGCAATCCCGAGTTGCTCATTGCTGCTCTGAGAGAAGCCGCTCCGCTCGACCTTGTCGCTGGCCCCTCTGGCTACGGCGTTCCAGTAACCAAGCTACAGGATGTGGACGATCCTGAAGCATTTGCGCTAACTGCTTTGCTACTCTCGCGGCCAGAAGAGCTTGAAGCAGCATATGCACGCGGCGAATTCGGGATCATGGTCTACAAGGCACTCGCCCGAGCCGTCACTCGGATGAAGGAGGAGGAAATGCCCGTTTGCTTTGTTCCTGGAGTCATACACTTGCCGAC
>CAYZOK010000089.1:0-3138 GCA_964480335.1 uncultured Candidatus Bathyarchaeia archaeon
AAGCGCTGCTTATCGGGATTCAAGCGAGGGGAGGCTGAAGTCGATGGGGTATTTCAGCAGCTTAGTAGGCGATTCTACACGCCCACTACGACGAGCACTGGCAGGCTTCTCGATGCAGCTTCTTGCTTGCTCGGCGTCTGCTTCAAGCGCACATACGAGGGAGGGGGGGCCATGAAGCTGGAGGCCCTGGCCCATCGAGGAGATCCCGACAAGGTCGAGGTTCCGGTCTGCATCTCAGAGATCAGCGGAAGGAAGGTCTTGCGGATTAAGCCCATGATGGCCAAGCTATACGAAGAGCTGTTGGGCGGAAGCAGCCCCGAGGACTTAGCAGCAGCTCTGCACGAAGCCTTGGCCGAAGGCCTCGCACGATTGGCGATAGAATGTGCTAGGCAAGCTGGCGTTGATAAGATCGGATTTACTGGAGGCGTCGCCTATAACGAGCTCATAACGCGACGTATCAAGGAGCGAGTACGCGAAGAAGGGTTCGAGTTTCTCCAGCATAGGTCGGTCCCATGCGGAGACGGGGGAATCTCGATCGGGCAGATCGCGATCGGAGCAGCTAGGCTGAGGGCTAAGCGAGCCTAGGATCGATCTTCCTCAGCAGATCTTTAGGAAGCCCCCACTTGAGCTGCTTCTCGATCTCATAATGGAGGCGGAAGTTTCTGCGGGCATCGTCTAGGCGCTCTCCGACTATTTCGATCCTAGCGAGGTAGCCTTCTCCTATTCCAGCTTTGACTGCATAATGTAGATAACCGATCTGGCTAGGGTCTATCCCCATCACATGAGCTGCCACGACATCGGCTGCAAGTGGATCTGTGCTAGCGATCGCAACTCGCAAGTCGACGGGGTCTCCAAAGAGGGGGCCCTCGCCTTCCATCGCTTCGAAGCCGTCGATCACGCTTAGGTGCGGCTTCGTCCGTTCGATCAGCTTGAAGATGTTGATGTTCGTTACCGGATAGCCTTGATGAACTTTGGCCTTCTCGAGTCCGATTAGCGAACCAACCGCCATATTCTTCAGCGACATCGTTGCGACGACGGTGTCATGCGTCTTCAGAGGGGTTACCGAGATTCTACACCGGCTCTCGTAAACTCGCCTTGACACTCTTGCCTGAATAGCTCGCAAGCTTTCGTCGAGTAGCTCTACTTCAATCCAATCGTCTTGGTTCAGATCCACGAGCTCCACTCCATACTTGTGGGCTAAGTCCAGGTAGCCGTAGTTGATGTAGCCCTCCATGGCAGATGCAGCAGGAGGGGCTTCGGCTATTACGACCTTGCGGGCTAGAGGCTTGATGATGTCGAGAAGCCCTCTCACAGCGTCCGGATGCGTAGCCGAAAGTTGGCGTTGAGTTGTCACAAAGTTGACCTTTATGAGTGCCTCCTTGCCAGCGACGACAGGCTTCACGTCTTCCTCGATGAGCTGAAGAGCCTTGGCGACGTTTCCGCGCCTACTATCGCCCTTGACGATCGCCACCCTGACCACAATCAAGAAGCCGAGCGTAAGCGTGTAAGATTAGCGCGTACAGTGCTCTTTCCGGATTAGTTTAGTCCGCTAACCGAAGTTTATAAGACCGCTGCGCCCGAGCCAGCGCGCTATGGAGTGTCCGGAGTGCGAGGGTAGGCTAGTCTATGCTGGAAGCGAAGTAGTTTGCGTTGCCCGCGGTCCAGTCGTAAGCTGTGATGGCAACGAGGTGCCCGAAGCAAATTGGAGCGCGAGGTCGAACCCTCGATTCTCTAAGATGACCAAGCGAGAGCTAGACGCCATCATGCTGATATGCTCGGAGCTAGAGCTGCCTAGCTCTATTGCTTGGGAAGTCGTAGAGCTGTACAGGAAGTTGGCTAAGCTCCTTCGCAAAGCGCGGCGAGCTCCGCAAATTCCGAAGCAAGGCAAGGCCGTACAATGTCCGCATTGCGGTCATGCATGGATCACGAAGCAATCGTCGGAACACGTCAGATGTTCTAAGCGCTTCCGGCGTTTCGAGCCATGAGCCAAAAGATCACGCTAAGGATCCCATCAAGCAGCGCGACGAATTTTGGACGAGATGCGCAACATCTATCGGCGAGCGTTCGAGCTGAAGTTCAAGAGCGACCTGAGCTATCGCTCGCTACGGCTGCTGTTTCCAGAGATCCACGGTCATTACATCGCAAACGCGCTTAGCGACGATTCGCACGAATCCAGCTGAGGCAGGCTTAAGGGGCGGGAGAGGCTGAATGGCGGGGACTTATAATCGCCAGCCGGTAATGTCTTCTTGCTATTGTGGCGAAGGAGATACTAATCGATCCGTGGGGCGCTGTTCTGATCGAAGATTATAGGCGAGTGATCGACGAGTTCGGGCTTCAGCCGCTCGACGATGACCTGTTGAAGAAGTTGTCGAGTCCGAATAAGCTCATGAGGAGGAAGGTCGTCTTCTGCCACCGAGATCTAGATGTCATAGTCGAGGCCATGAGGCGAGGCGAGGAGTTCTACGCTCTCACTGGCATAACGACCTCGGCCGAGAAGCTACACCTCGGCAATCGGATGATCATCGAGAATATGTGCTACTTCCAGCAACGAGGCGCCAAGACGTTCCTGCTCATAGCCGACATAGAGACGGCGGTCATACGAGGAATCGACTTGGAGGAATCGAGGAGGCGTGCTCTAGAGTTCCACGTGCCTTCCTATCTTGCGCTCGGAATAGATCCCGATAAGACCATCTTCTACTTTCAGTCCGAAAACAGAGCCGTGATGAGGCTAGCTCTCACGCTGTCGAGGCGGATTACGCTGAGCGAGTTCAAAGCGATTTACGGCTCTATCGGTTCTGGTAAGATCATAGCTTCGCTTCTCGACGTAAGCGACATCCTATACCCGCAACTCGAGGAGCCGACGCTTGGCATCATACCGGTTGCAATAGATCAAGATCCGCATCTCAGGCTAGCTCGCGACGTAGCGCACAGAACTAGGAAGGAGTACGGATTCGTAGCTCCAGCTTCGATCTACACGAAGTTCACTCCGTCGTTAGACGGAACGATCAAGATGAGCAAGTCGAAACCGCACAGCTGCATCGAAATACCTGAAGACCGAAAGTCCGTCGAAGAAAAGATTATGGATGCATTTACCGGAGGGCGCGAGACCTTAGAGCTTCAGCGAAAGTTCGGAGGGCG
>CAYZOK010000090.1:0-3125 GCA_964480335.1 uncultured Candidatus Bathyarchaeia archaeon
GAGCGCATCTACAACTTGACAAGAGCTATCAATGTACGTAGGGGCGTAAGCGCCAAAGACGATTGGCTTCCTGAGAGAGATTTTGTCGAGAAGGTTCCTTCGGGCAAGACCAGAGGAGCTGTTCTCGATCGCGAAAAATTCCTCCGAACGCTGCAGAGATACTACGAGCTCCGCGGCTGGAGTAGCCAGGGAGTTCCGACATACAAGAAGCTAAAAGAGCTAGGGCTCGAGGAGGTAGCTCGAGTACTGGGGGAGGAGGGATGGCTTGAAGATTTTGATCCTTCACGGTCCCAGGCCAGACAAGCATGTGCGCGAGCTGAAAGAGGCGGCCGAGAGGCGAGGGCACAAGGTCAAGCTCGCTGAAGCTTGGACTCTCTCCTCTTCAGTAAGCGAAGGAAAAATCCTCTTTTGGTTAGGCGCCAAGCGCCTCAAGCTGCCCGATGTCTGCTTTCTGAGGGGGATCGACCTAGGTCTCTACGAGCTAGCGTCGAGGCGCCTGAGCGTCTTAAGACACCTAGAGCATGCGGGTACCTACGTCGTAAACCCTGTCGATGCATTCGTGCGAGCGAGGAATAAGTACGAGGCTCTTCTGCTGCTAGCGAAAGCTGGGCTTAAGATCCCTAAGACTTTGGCGACTGAGGTTCCGCCCCTAGCCTACGAGTTCGTAAAGCAAGCAAAGCCTTGCGTCTACAAACCCATCTTAGGCTCGATGGGCATGGGCTCGGTAAAGCTAGAAGATGAGGACTTCGCCTACAACTTGTTCCGCAAGCTATACGAAATAGGATCGGCGATCTGCGTCCAGGAGCTCCTGCCGATCAAAGGCAGAGACTTACGCATCTTCGTCATAGGAAATCGAGTTTTAGGAGCGATCGAGCGCGTCGCCAAGCCCAAAGAATGGAGGACGAATGTAGCTTTAGGAGCGGATGTCAGACGAGTCCATCTTAGGCCTGAAGTCGAGGAAGTTGCCTTGAAAGCGGCTCGCGTGCTAGGCCTAGAGTATGCAGGCGCGGATCTAGCCGAAACTGAAGATGGGCTTTACGTGCTCGAAGTTAACGCTTCGCCAGGTTGGCAAGGGCTCAAGCGAGTAACGGGCATAGATGTAGCTACCGAGCTCGTCGAGTTCGTTGAGCAGAAAGTTCAGCTAGGCCAGCAGCTTTAGCTCTTCGACCGATCCTCCAGAGAACTTCGTTACGTACTCGGCAGCAAGCTTCAGCGCCTCTTCAGTTCTCGATCCATCGACGCCGGGCGCGTTCCAAGCAACGACCAAGACGTTCTTCGTAGCGGGAGTGATCATGACTTCCTTCGCGTCTCCCAAGCAGAATGAAGAGACGAGCTTTTCGTCATCGCGAAGGACGAGCTCGCCTATACTAGGAGTCACTATTCTGCCGTCGATCAGCTCGAAGGATTCGACCTTGGACTGGATCTCGACCCGTACCTCGCCCTTGGTCTTATCTAGATCATAAGCGCCCGTCACAATCCAAGTCTTCACGGTGGCTATCAAACATGGATCTACGACGTTGTTGATCTTCGGAAATCTATCTTGAAGCGCTCGCCTTAGCAGGTACTCAGCAGGAGGCCTGTACCTAGATGGATCAACTCCCATCGACTTGAAGAGCGAGCGATAGGCTACGACCTCCGGGATGGCCGTTATTACCGCTTGGCTGTACTGCTTTTTCAGCTCGTTAACAACTTGGCGCCTTAGGGCGTTCAGCTCGTCGACCTCTGGCTTAATGTTGACGCCTCTTACGATCGCATAGCCGACTACGATCCCTGGGTATCGATCGCGGATTGCAGGATCTAGCTTCACCGCGAACTCCTTGGTGTCCGTGGTTTTTATCTAGTCGTGCTTAGGAAGTGTCGTGCAAAATAAGCCAAGAGCTAGGATAATTCCGACGAAGGAGGTCCTGATTCTTGGCCTCAACGAGCGAGAACTCGAGAAGCTCGTTTGGTGCGCGGTCGCATCCGGCATGACCAGGCTCTTTTGGCTCGAAGGCTACCTACTATGCCTTGAAGTATTCGAGAAATCGTTCGATTACGAAATCGAGCGCGGGTTCTTGCCGGTTAGCCAAGTATGCTATGCAAGGTTCCCAAAGTACGCTCAAATCTACAAGGTAAGCGGAGGGCATGAGCTCCCCATCATCGATGTTTCCGACTTAACGATCTATAGAGCCATCCTAGATGCTATCAGGAGGCGGCAAGGCTGAAAGTTCCGATTATAGCAGTCATAGGGCCTAGGCGTTCGGGAAAGACTGGAGTCGTCGAGGCGCTGGTTAGGTACTTCACCAGCAAGGGTCTGAGGGTCGGCACGATAAAGCACGTTCCACATGAAGGCTTTTCGATAGATCAGCGAGGAAAGGACACGTGGAGGCATGCCGAAGCTGGAGCAAGCGTCGTCATGAGCTTAGCCCCGAAGGAGTTAGCCGTAATCAAGCGCGAAGGGGCCAACCGCCCGCTGGAGGAGCTGGTCCAAGAGCTAAGAGATGTTGATGTCGTCGTGATCGAAGGATTGAGGAGCGTCGTGAAGGAGCGCGAAGATATTATCAAAGTCGTGACGGTCACATCGGAGGCCGAGGCCATCGAGGTACTTGAGGAGGTCGGAAGGATTCATGCGATCGTTGGATTGGAAAGGCGCGAATTTCGTGAAGTTCCGTGTGTCAGTATAGAAGAGCTGCCTAGACTTATCGACGACCTCGTACAACCTGCCTTCAAGCTGCGCAAACTTCTGGCCAAGTTACCAGCTATAGATTGTCGCCTCTGCGGTCTTCCCGATTGCTTAAGCTTTGCAAGGGAAGTTGTTGGGGGGAGACGCGTCCTCGAAGAATGTCCAATCCTAAGCGGCAAGGCGGCGGTAGTCGAGCTTGACGGGAAGGCGATCCCGCTGAATCCCTTCGTCCGAGAAGTCGTGCGAAAGACGATCCTCGGGCTCGTCTCCACGCTTAGGGGCATAGAGCTCCGAGGAAACGAATCGGTGCATGTACGCGTCTTAAAGCCTAGCCTGAAAGGCCGGGAGAGATAGATGACCAAGCGTGAATTGGACGCCATCATGCTGATATGCTCGGAGCTGGAGTTGCCTGTATGCACGACTATGGAACGCTTCGAAAGATCGTGAAGCTGGTCGGCGGTAG
>CAYZOK010000091.1:0-2882 GCA_964480335.1 uncultured Candidatus Bathyarchaeia archaeon
CCTTCTTCGGTCATGCAATTGCCTTCGAGAATGTACGATTTATACGCAGCGCTCGCCTGCCGCAAAGTCAGATGAAGAAGCACTTGACGGCTCTTCCAACCTATCTGCCTTGAGCGCAGCACGGTGATTGAGACAAGATGATCGCAATGAAAGGGATGAGGACTTCTGCTCCGGACAAAGCTTGGGGCTTTACAATGACGCATAAGCCTGCGGCTACAGATGTAGCACGCTGGCCACATGGCGGAGAACAGCAACGCTCGATCTAATTTCGTTCTGACCGCCCAGAAGTCTTCCAAGCCTAATTAACGAGTAGACACGCTTCACCACCAACCCCGAATAGCAAAGTTCGAAAGTCGAGAACAAGCAACTTCAAGCTAGCTTCTGATCTTCAAGTAGAAAACTCCGATGGCTGGTAAGGCTAGCATCGGCGGCAGAAATATGTAGGCAGGGTCGATCGCCCAGAGAAGTGAGGCTACTACAGGCGCCGGAGCGCGACCTAGCAGTATAGCTACAACTAGAGCCGACATCGCCAGAGTTCGCGCTTCCCTAGGAGCATTTTCGACTATGAACTCGGTCTCGGGAACGTCGTGAAGCTCGATAACGAAGTGTAGGATTACCCACAGTACCGCGAAGAGCATCACATCACGCGTTGCGCAGAGCATTAGCAAGAGAAGAGAGCCCGAACTAAGCGAGATCGAGAGCGTGTTAACGATCCCAAGCTTGCGCGTTACCTGCCCGCTCGTGAGGTGGGCTAAAGCAGCTGAGCCGTGGAAGCATGCCAAGATTATGCCGATCCAAGCTTCGGTTATGCCCAGCACTTGGTTAGCATATAGGACGATGAATGATAACGGAGCGAACAACGTGAGAGTTACAGCGATCCACATTCCATAGTAGAGCCCCAACCTTGGCCTCTTCATGAGCGAAGGAAGGGAAGCTAGCGTGGTCAGCGCTTTTGAGATTTTCATGGCTCTCTTCTCGAGGGTTTCTGAGGTAGCAAACGCCAGCATCACTGCAAGTGTTGCAAAGATAGCCGACATCGTGTAGAGAGCTGGATAGCCATAGCCTTCGATCACAAATCCTCCGATGAGGGGAGCAACGGCAGCCATCGACGCCGTCGTAGCGAAGTACGTTCCCAGCGCTTGGCTTCTCGCTTCCGGTGGGCTAAGCTCGCTGAAGTAGATGCGCGCTAGAGGCCCAGATGCATAGATTGCTGCAGACGCGACTAGATACGCGATGGCAACTGTTTCGAGCGAGCTCAGGGCAAGTGTCATGGTTGCCGGAGCTAAGATGGCGAGTGAGATAGCATACACAGGTCTTCTGCCGGTAGTGTCAGCGATCGAAGCTCCAAAGACGCTTGAAAGCAAGCCTGCTGCAACTCCGGCAGCGAGTATCGCTCCAATAGTCGTCTCGGGCATTAGGAGAGTTCTGCCGAGGAAGACAACGAAGAACGGATACCAAGCGTAAATGGATGCCGTCCGCAGGGCGAACGAGGCTAATAGTGGAACGTTGCGCCTATTGAGGCCTAGCATAGAAGAAGTCAGAGGGGCTGCTGTCTGATCAGGTCGACCATCGCCTCGAAGATCAGCTTTATGGTCTTGTCGAAAGCATCTCTAACCCTTCGGTCAAGCGCCTTGTCTAGTATGTGCGTTTGCCTTCTTATCGGGCTGTCAGTTACGGTGAGGGCTACGCCCGACTTGATGCCTTCAAGCTGAGAAAGCAGCAAAAGAGTGGAAGTTTCGCATTCGACAGCGAGCACACCAAGCTTACTCCAAGCTTTGATGAAATCCTCAGTCTCCTTGAGCTGCATAGGAGTTGTCAGAACGGTGCCCTGCCAAGCCCTTAGCCTGGGTTTGGAAGCACGGCCTCTTTCAGGAATATATCTTCCCACGAAACCGCTGACACGTGCTTACTTGTGCTACTTTCAGAATAAATCGCCTTTCCAGAGGCCACCACGATGAGGCGATCAGCCTTTACTCCTTTGCGCCGAAGCTAGAAAAATCAGAGATCTTATAGGAGCGTGTCACCCCGAAGGTGAAGGGTGAAAGCCGAACGCTGTTTGTCGATTCTCCACCTAGCGATGGCAGCTACTTTGTCAGCAATCGCACTTTACGCTCTCTTGCCTTATGCTTCACAGCTTTGGTCTATCGGAATGCTGAAGTCGTCGCTAGCGATGGCCATAGCTATCGTATTCATTCCCGCAATCTATGCGGTCCTTGGCATAGCCCTTTGGACTCGCGGTAAGGGGGTGTTCTGGCATGTCCTAACTGTACATGTAGCAATCGGGGTGCTGACGTTGTTGCAGCTCTCAAGGGCAACCGACATAAGTTTCGCGCTCCTCGGGGTTCCAGCCTTGCACGGGCTCGGCATAGCTCTACTTCTGATCCCTCTGATAAGGATCTCCGGAGCGTTTCTCTCCATAGCCTACGTCCTACCTAGGCTGAGGCTCCTAAGGCAACGAGGAATTCCGCTACAACTGGGGCTCATCGCGACGCTCCTCGTCGCAGTTCCCATCACTACAGGAGTTTTCGCTAGCGGAACGCCTAGCATCGTAAGCGGAGGAGCTTCCACTGAGCTTAGTCTAGGGCGTGGAGCCTAGGCTCTACGCCGTCGTTATGGAGGGCCTGAGGATGGAAGTCAACGTGATTTTTCCCGAAGCTCTTTCTCCCGAGCAGAGGGCCGTACTTGATGACATCCTAGCCAAGCATTACGATCCCGAATCCGGCCAACTCCGTTTGCGGCAGATTGAGGAAAGAAAGCGGGTAGAAGAGGCATTGCCAGAGGCTCACAGTTACACTTACAGTTGGAAGGGCATCCAGCCCACCCTAGAGGACATTCGGCGGATAAAGAGCAAAGTCGAGAGTTCCATAGGGCTAGATGTTGCA
>CAYZOK010000092.1:0-2849 GCA_964480335.1 uncultured Candidatus Bathyarchaeia archaeon
AGCTTTCGAGCGCGAGCTTAGACGCACAGGCGATGTCAACATCGCGACTGTCCACGCATTCCTCACCATTCTGGCAAAGAAGCCCGATACGTGGATCGCGAGGAAGCTGGGCTTAGAGGAGGTCGAATTCGTCGACGATGCTGTTGAGATCGGGATGCGGAAGTGCCGCTGGATAAGCGAAAGAGCAAAGTGGATCCTGAAGGCGGGCGGGTTGCTCACCGAGGATGGAAGGCGAATGATCTGGAAGCTTGACAAAGAACTGAGGAAGAACGGAAGCAAGCTGAATCCCGGCTCGACCGCTGATTTGACGGCGTCTTCGATCTACGTCGCTCTCCTTCGAGGCTCGAGGTTCTAAATTGCTGGACAGATCGTACCTCCAGACGGACGATGGCTTCTTCTTCATGGTGCTGGGCTATGTTCACCCACCGAGATGCCTGATAGCCATCCCGAGGTACAAGCTAGAAGAGGCGGGACTTCGGACCATCCTGTCAGAGCCTACGGTGCAGGCGCTAGGAAGAGCTCTGGAGGAATTGCGCGAGCTGAATCCGCGATGCCTCTATAGATCACAGCTTTGGTCGATCGAGATATCGGCCGTTCCGAAGCAGTACATATCGAAAGCTTTCGAGCCGCAAGACAAGCTGCAACAGCTCCTTTCTTCGAGCAAGATCGACTCGCTACAACTCAAAGCCCTCGAGCTGGCATCCTTGCTTTCTGAAGCCAGCAAGGTTCGTCTGACAGACTTCGGGATTACCGGATCGGTGCTGATCGATGCCCATGGAGCTCATTCCGACATCGATTTGACCGTTCATGGAATCCGAAACGCCCATGCGCTTAAGGAAGGACTGCATCAGCTCTACGGAGAAGGCGTCGTAGAGCGACTTTCGCGGAGCAGGCTCGAGAAGTGGTGCCGCGATGTCTCGCGCTTTTACGGATGCTCGATTGCCGAAGCGAAGCGCATGTACTCCCGGAAGTGGAATCGAGGGGTCTTTAGAGGGGCGCTGTTTTCGGTAAGCCCCGTCAAGCTTCCCACAGAAGTCGACGAGCGATACGGCGATCGGGTATTCAAGCCAGCAGGCTTCGCAACGATCGAGGCTACTATAACCGATTCGTCGGAAGCGCTCTTCATACCAGCGATGTACGTAGTCGATGATGTCCGATTCTTGGAGGGAAAGCGAGTCGATGTGCGCGAAATCGTCAGCTATCTGGATTTCTACGCTGATTTGGCGCAAGAGGGCGAGCGCGTAGCGGCTAAAGGCAAGGTTGAACTAGTTTGCGATCGGCGCTTCGGAGAGGAGTACTATCGCATCGTCATCGGCTCGCTCGAGGCCATGGGGCAAGACTTCGTCCGCGTGTTATGAACTAGGAGCTGGAAGGTAGAAGCGCGATGAGCTTTTGGAGCTGCTATGGCGTTGACCAACCGTAACTACTAGAAACATCGGCTTAGCGACAAGTTAGCCGGAACATCAAAAGATTGAGTGGAAATGAGCGGCCGGGGGACTACGTCCACCATCTAGGCGAGGGAGCTGATGCTGCGCTATTTGCTACAAAGACATCTCGCTGGCTCTAAGTGACAGCATAGCGACTTCTTCCCTAGCAAAGCTAGATCGATCCTGCACAGTAGTCTCCTGCCCGCTAGTAGTTTCCCTACTCCGTAAATTGGCGTCTCGATGTACGTTTCGAAAGTCTTGTTTCCTAGCCCGACGAGAACTCTCGCCCTCCTCAGCACGATCGGTCCAGCTAAAGTGGAATAGGTTCCGAACTCATCCCTGGGCAATTCTAGCGTACCGAATTCGTCGTACAGATCTCGTGGAACCAGCAGATAGCCAGCGAACCCGGTGTCGATCGGCACGATTAGTGCCTTGCTCCTCCTGAAGACAGGCTCTGTAAGCTGAATCCTTAACGCAGGAATCTTCGGGCAGGAAGAAGCTGGCTCCCGATTCCACCCGGGTGTGCTTCCGGGTGCCTAAATCGCTCTGGGAGGAGTTCGCAGAGACGTGCAGGCGCCAAGGCTTCGCGCCGTCCCAGATCTTGCGCGTGTTCATGATGGCGTACGTCGATAGCGGAGGAGCCAAGATCCTAGTGTCATTGATCAAGAGGCGATGAGCAAGTATGTTGAAAAAGAGGGAAACATAGCGAGGGGTAAGGAATTGGAAATAAATAGAGCTAAGCTAACAGAACTGCTCTGTAAGAATTGCCCCTTGTTGCATGTTGAAATCGGTACTTCTTTAATTCCACTTAACATCAGGATAGAATGTTCTGAAAACTGTAGAGCTTTAGATGTCTTAGCTGAACTTCTAAGTAAAGGCAAACTAGCTTGGAAGTATGTGGAAGAAGTTAGAGTGTCAAAGCAAAAGCCGACCGTTCGGTACTGAACGCGATGTTCAGGAGGGCTGACGAGATCGCCGAGTGCCCCTTCGCCAAGCGCGTCAAGCTCTTCGGCGATATGAGGTTGGAAGAAGTTCGGGAGTGTGAGCTGAAGGACATGACGTGCACGTGGTTCCGCTATCCGCAGTACAGGATGTGTAATGCATATAGGGATGAGGTCGCCCCATAGGCTCGCGCCTTGCCCTGCTGGATTAGAGTACTGAAGAGGTTCGGGATTTCGATTCGCGAGGAAGATCGAGAACTGGAGTACGAGCTGCGCTTCGAGCTGAGGGCGCACTCACACGAGGAGCTCTACGGCAAGCTGATCGAGATGGAGATGTACGAGCCCGAGAGGCTGGGGGAGCTCGTGAAGCGGATCAGGAGGAGGCTGCGTTTGCGCCGAGCTAGGGCTGAAGCCATCGTGGCTTGAGTGCAATCTACAACTCTAAAGAGCTCCACAGCCACTCGCCCCCGGCTGGCTCTTC
>CAYZOK010000093.1:0-2815 GCA_964480335.1 uncultured Candidatus Bathyarchaeia archaeon
TGTGGGCTTCCAGAGGTGGGGTAGTTTTTATATGAGGACTGAAGGAGAATGCGAGGTATGGCGTCGTTGTTCCGATTCAGGAAGAGAGCTGCAAAGCCCCGAAAGCCACCAGAGCTTAGGCCTCCAGGGAAGCTGCTGACTAGGTGGGCGATGGAGGACAACCTGCGAGTAAGTGGATACCTTAGCATAGGAAGGCGTAACCGCACGGTCGAAGCTGAGCTTTCTAGGCCTTTCATCTACACGCCGAAGTCCAAGCTGATCTGTACTAAGCTGGAGTTGTCGCAAGTAGAGGGGGCGCTGACGAAGCGATGTATGCTTACTAGGGGAAGATGCACGTTTGGAACTCCCCGCAAGCCGAGGAATTGCGTAGGTAAGTTGCAGTCGCTGCCGGCCTATCGCTTCAGAATTCTTTGCGGAGGTCGGTTCGATTACAGGCGGTGCGACTTCATCCTCGTCAATCAGCTGGTGCCATCTCGCCTGCGGACGGCCCCAACGGAAAGAGCAGGCTTGTTATCGCAGGTCTATGAAAAAATCCGCGGGATAGCCGACCCAGCGACTGCGCGTAGGGTGGGAACACCCAAGCCGGGAAACAGCCTCTTCTACACGCTGCTTGAGGGCAAGCCGGACATGCGCATGATACTTCTGGACGGAAGGGAGGTCAAGGGCAAGCTCCTCGCCTTCCACGAGCCGCCGGGAGGATTGATCGACTTGCTTCTGGGCGATGGTGGAGGCGTCAAGGACATAATCGGACTCAGCATGGTGGCCGTCGCTCTGATCGAAAGAGCCCCCTCTTTCAAGGGCGATCGCGCCGAGTTCGCGCGCAAGCTGGGGCTCGCGCTCTTGTCGAAGGGCCATATAGTCTCCGTGTACCCAGAGCAAAACCTCGTCTACGAGCTCTGCAAGGCTCCGGAGGTCATCGTCCTCAAGAAGGGCGAGTATCCAAAGGGCTTGGATCCTGTGGACGAGCATGATAGGGCGATCCTCGACGCTTGGAGAAGGGCCTAGCCTCCGCTTCAGAGCGCTAGGGGGCGTTTCGATAGGCTCGAACGCGTACGCGCTTGAGCTAGTCGAGGGAGATAGACCAGTCTTCCGCCTGCTTTTGGACGCTGGCCTCAGCATAACGCCCGACAACAAGCTCGACGTAGACGCGATGGAGCAGGTCAGGCGTGTGCTCAAGGACAAGCCGCCGGGTCAACGTAATGGAGTTCAAGCGATCGTCGTGAGCCACGTCCACGAAGACCACGCCGGCATGTTGCCTTGGATCGTGCGGTACTGTAGGGAGAGCAGGCTTGAAGTCCCGGAAGGATGGATTTGCATGAGCCTCGTATCTAGGGATCTCTTCCTAGACAGCCAAATGGAGCTATACGATAGCGTCTATGGAGTTGCAGCTGAAAGAACCCGTAGAGAGGCTGCACTCTTCTACTGGGACAAGAATGATGTCCAACAGGCTTACTGGAAGACATCGCCCATAGCTTTCGGCTCAATGCGACGGATACTCAGCATTGGCAATTACGAGGCGCACCTCCGACTCCTTCCAGCAGGCCACATACTCGGTTCTGCTATGGTCGAGCTGGAATTCCGGCACCTGAACGAGTCCATCGGCCGGGTTCTTTACACAGGCGACTTCTGCCAGAGGCAGGCGAGCTTCCTAGTCAAGAACGCCTACAGGACTGTGGAAGGGCTTGCGAGAGAACGCCAGCACTACAATGCCCTGATCGTCGAGGGAACCTACTACCTAGACCCGCGTTACCGGGGCAATGTGAAGGAGATCAAGAGGGAACTTGCGAGGATAATCGCACGCACGTTCGAAGAGGGCGGAAACGCCGTCCTGATAGTCTATAGCTTGGACAGAGCTCAGCAGACGCTCGCCTGCTTGCGCGAGATCTTGGACGGCGTTGAAACGGATTCAGATATGGGGGTTCTCAAGGAGTATGTCCCCATCGACATCTTCTTCGATACCCGTGTCGGAGGGACTCTCCTCGACGAGTATAAGAGGTACATAAGGGAGGTGCTTAAGCTAACCTTAGACGCCCGAGGGCGGGCAGACTATCAAGGCGAGCTTAGGGAGGAGGTGATCAATCGGTACGATCGAACTGGATTCGATCCGTTCAAGCTCGGGGATGGTAGGGAAGTCTGCGAGTATGTCTGGGACAGAGGGATGCGGAAATACGTTCTGGACAAGTACCGAGATGGGTGTTGCATCGTGGTGACGACTTCGGCGACGGGTTGCCCATCCCCCGTCCACGAGTACCTTCACGCTTGGGGCGGAAGGGAAGAAAACCTCTTCCTTACGATGGGGCGCCCGGCTCCGTCGATGCCCATGACGTGCTGGCTAAACGAGTACGAGCGGAAGCCGATCCGCCTGTCGATCTGGGACGAAGGGAAGGGGGATTACGTGGAATCAGATGTCAAGGTAGAGGCGAGGCTGGAGGCCTTCGATCTGATTTCGGCCCATGCCACCAGCTCGGAGATAGAGCAGATAATGGCCCGCCTCAGCTACGATAAAATTATCATGGTGCACATTGGGGGAGAGCCTAGGGAGTTATTGGGTTACAAAAGGAGCGGCGCGATTGAGAGGTTGCTCAAAGCGAAGGGAGTTAGCGCTGAGATACCTTGGCATCGTGAGGCTTTCCTTGAGATACCTCTTCGAAGGCCTGAGCGGATCATCGTACTGCCCGAGGATGTATGGGATTGGATCGAAAGCCAAGCTAGGCTATTCTATCCGGGGGAGCCGTTCTCTCGGGAGGTTGCCGTAAAGACTCTGAGGCGCATGCGGCAGATGTTTAAGGACGTGCAACGGCTATGGCTGAGGAAG
>CAYZOK010000094.1:0-2784 GCA_964480335.1 uncultured Candidatus Bathyarchaeia archaeon
GGACATTCGGCGGATAAAGAGCAAAGTCGAGAGTTCCATAGGGCTAGATGTTGCATTTGAGTTCAGCTATCCGGATTGGGAGAGTGTGACGTTTACTTTTGGACGGAAGCTAACGGAAGTCGAGAAGGCAAAGTTGGACGAAATAATGAGGGAGGAAGGATCCTTACCGCTCGCAGGAGGATTTGAGGGCGAAGAGGTTGTAGGATCGATCATAGCAACCAACACACGACAATACGTGCTTGCTCCGGGATGGTATACTACCAATCTCATAGAGTGGACACAGGTCGACCCGCTAGTAGATTACGTCTTGTTATGGTCAGCAGAAACATACAACACCGGAGGGAGGACAGACTACTACATCTTAATGGACGAAGACGCCGCACCTATTGCTATAGGCTATTGTGGCAGGGATGCTTACCCAGAGTACTGGATTAGAACTGCACATGGTGCGAGGAGTGATGTCGGTCCTGGCTCCCACAACTCTAGAGTTCTGATCCACGTTGCTGCTGGTACGACAAACATTTGGTACATTGTGTACACGATTCAACCGATGCCAGTGGTAAGCCTGGTAGATGTTGTAGGCCTCCTGCTGGGCATAGGCTGACCTGACATAGCTTTCGCGTTCTAAGTGGTTTATCGGATCGCTTTCTCGCAGCTGTCGGAGGGCGTTGACGTGCTTTGGGGAGCTTACGGAGCACTGGGCTACGAAGGCGTGGACGGTGAGAGAGCTAAAAAGGCGTTAGAAGCTATGGAGAAGATCTTGAAGGTTCTTAACGAGAAGTTTGGAATCGGACTTAGCTAAGCTCATCGATGCGATTTCGTCGGTCAAAGGAGTCGTAGCGGTCATCCTGTTCGGTAGCTACGCGAAAGGCGTCTTCGACGAATACTCGGACTGCGATCTGTTGGTCATCTTTGAGGATCGAAAGTCCATGTGGGCGAGGTGGAACGAGCTTTTCTCCAAGATCGGCAAGCTGAGATTGCTCGTCCATGCCATCCCAAAGACGATCGACGAATTCTGGAGAAGCGAGCCGACCTTCTTGGCTGAAGTGCTGGCGTACGGAAGGCTGCTATACATGCGGTATCCCTTCGAAGCTCCGGCCATGCTTGCGAAGCTCGAGCGGATGGCTATCGTCAGCTACGACATGAAGGGCTTAGACCAAAAGGCGAAGGCTAGGCTGGTGTACAAGCTGTACGGAAGAAAGGCGGCTAGTGTTCAAGGGCTAGTCGAGCGGGTGGGCGGCATCAAGCTGTCAGAGGGATGCTTGCTCGTTCCTGGAGAGGCCGTCCGGCAAGTCAAAGAAACCATCGAGAGTTGCGGAGCGAATGTTCGAATCATCCAAGCTTACGCGAGCCGAGGCGAGCTACATCAAGCTTAAAGCGGGCTTAAGAGGTTTCGAGGGCTCACGGGCCTAAGGGTGGACTAACGGACTGGGGAATTTACCAGCGTCACGTGGTAGAAGTTCGAAGTGATCTACTTCAGCGGAACATACTGGCTCGCTCGCGTGGCGCCGACTCCAGGAGCGCCGTGAGCAACTCGTTTGCACGTGATTGAGAACTCGCCCAAGCGATGTCCGATCATTTCGGGCCTAATTTCGACCGGAACGAAGTCGCTTCCGTTGTGCACTGCAAGCGTTAATCCGACCATCTCGGGCAAGACTATCATATCTCGGCAATGCGTCTTGATCAGCGGCGGCTTCTCGCCCCTAGCTAGCATCTCACGCGCTCTCTTCACCTTCTTGAGTAGCATGAACTGCGAGTGCGTGAAACCTCGCTTCAACGTCCTACGCTGCCTAGCTGGTAATAGCCTGATGAATTCCTCTAGCGGCATCTCGAGTAGCTCGTCCAGCGTGTATCCGCGGTACCGGAATACTCGCGCCATGTTCCCACTAACATCGCAAGAGCTAGCTTTAAACTCAAGCAAGCGGGAATCGTGTAAATTAGTGGCGGAAATCCGGTTCCTGAGGCGAACTACTTCTTTGTCGAACGTCCGGACTGTAAACTCCGCTGTTATCGATTGGCCCACGGAATAGGAAGCTGAGCCTTAGCAATCTGGGCTAAGTCGCCGAATAGTGGAGCAGGCCTCTCGAAGGGCTTCAATCATCCCTCAGATGACTTCCAAGAAGGTTACGTTGCATGCCGACAGCAAGATGGTCGCGCTAGCACCGAGTGTCGCTTCAGCAAGGCTTCGAAGCCCAAAAGCAAGCACGATTGAGCGAGAAGCCAACTGCTTTAACGCCAGCCGATATTTCTGCGAAGTGGAAGTGGGGCACGCAAGCGTTAAGGCAGTCGTCGAAGGCTCGCGAAAACGCAAGGAGCTAACGTTCTTGGTCGATACTGGTGCTACCTATTGCACGCTACCTCCAAGAGAGGCGGAAGAAGTCGGCATCGTCAAGCATCCCAGGAAATTCAAGGTCATACTGGCTACTGGAGAGGAGGTAAAGGTCGAGGCTGGGATAATCTCTCTCAGCATCATGGGGAAGGTCGCTCCTGTAACCGCGCTGATCATGGGCAAGGAGCCGCTACTGGGCATCGAGGCGCTTGAGGCGCTTGGCTTGCGAGTGAATCCGAAGACGGGCAAGCTGGAGTCGACGCGTGAATTTGCTCGTCCACGCTTATCGAGAGTAGTAAAGGAGTGGCAAGCGCCGGGAGTTTGGAGTAAAAATAGTAATCGCTAGCCATACTCCCCTCTCTCTAAGATTGGGTAGTTCTGCCGACTGAAGTTTATAAGACCGCTACGCTCAGCCCTGCACGGCTATGCGATGCACAGCAAGGCTCTGGCGACAG
>CAYZOK010000095.1:0-2753 GCA_964480335.1 uncultured Candidatus Bathyarchaeia archaeon
TACCCGAACGCAGCGAGCCGACTTGGCATAGAGTACGAGAAGGCTGTTGCCGAGGAATGCATGAGGATAATGGAAGAGCTTTGGAGGAAGCTGGAAAGCTGCGCAAGGTAGATCTCGGGAAGCTCTGGGACGGAAGCCCCGCCTTCGGCGTTCTGGCCAGATTTCTTGAGGGAGCTTCGAGGTTGGCGAAAGTCGAAGCTGCCGTCGCCATAGGATCGAGGGCGGCAGGCTCTTGGAGAGAGTCGAGCGATGTCGACGTGGTCATCGTGTTCGATAGGGATGTGAAGAGCGGGCTAGCCGAGCTCGAGGGATTCGGAATAGTCGATCCGAAGCCGTATGCGCTGGAGGAGCTTCCTCACGCCGTAGCAGCTTGCGATACGAACTTGGTCGAAGCATTTGAAGGCGGGAAGGTCGTGCTAGACCAAGGCGTCTGGAGGAAGGCAAGAGGGGCTTATCGGATCGTAAAGGAAGCAGTCAGTCTCGAGAGGTACCAAGAAGGCTGGAAGATCGCCAGAAGGGCTCCCCTAGACGAATTGATCGAGAAAGTCAAACTAGCGATCGGTTAGATTGAGAACCGACAACCACACTCGGTTGCCTCGTAGCACCTCAGGCTTTTCTGATCAAGCGAAGGAAGACACCTCATACAGGTGCTGGCCTTTATCGCGGCCATAGAACAGTTTTGCCGTTTCGGCTTGAACCTATAATTGGCGAACTGTGTTCAGCGAGGCTAAACTCGAGAACTTCAGAGGCGTCAGAAGGTGTAAGAAGCCGATAAAGCTTGGGAAGTTCACGCTGCTGATAGGCGCCAACAACTCTGGCAAGTCTACACTGCTGGAGGCGCTCTTTTTCCTTCCTTGCCCGTGGGATAATTATCCTCTGTCGATAATTGGACGAGGGAGACTAGGGATATTCGAGATGCTCCATAGCAGTAGGGATGCCCTCGTGTACCGCTACAGTGGTGGCGCTCGCGTGGAGTGCACACTTGAGGATAAGCAACTCACGCTTGAGGTATCGAATGGGGGGGCTCCTCGACTTTTTGTTGAAGGACAAGAGTTCGGTTCGACGGAAATAGCAGGAGTTGCTAGGAGGATCTGGGGATCAGCCCTCCCGAGCAGAGAGATCGTAGATCACACGCTCTACATCCCGAACAGCGATGAGTTCATGAGGGCGCTGGAAGCACAGCTGGTGGATAATTGGAGCATGGTCGAGAGAACCGGCGCGCATTTTAGGGTGGCTAGAGACATCATTTCCAAGGTTGTCGAAGACCGGTTCACGGAGGCATATGTCAGGTTTAACCGAATCGTGTTGAGAAAGGAGCTCCCAAGCGGAGAGCCTTACGCCGTTAGAGCGAGAGATCTGGGCGATGGCATCGAAAGGTTTCTGATGACCGCCCTCTTCCTCGAAGCGGTCGAGCCAAAAGTCGTCCTCTGGGACGACCTCGAGGTCGCAGCGCATCCCAGCTTGATCAGGAAGATGATCGAGTGGCTCGCAGAGCATGATTGGCAAGTCGTAGCTTCGACCCACTCCATCGACGTGCTTCACGAGTTCGTGCTTGCTGAGCCTAAAGGCGCGAAAGTGATCGCTCTGAGAAAGACAGCGGACGATGCGCTCGTGCATAAGGTCATCTCCCTTAAACGACTGGAATCGTTGATTGAGAGCGGCCAGGACGTGAGGAAACTCATGTTGCTAAAATGAAGCTTGAACCTATCCGATCGCCTGAGCTCCGAGGAGGACGTACTAGTACTGCTTGGAAACGGCCTTCGTGATGAGAAGCTGCTTAGAGCGCTAGCTCCTAGGCTCGACGGTAAGCAGGTCACCTTGGCGATAACTCGTATCTCTCCGATGATCGGAAGGAAAACGGGATTAGCAGCTCTAGAGGGCTTGTCCGCAACCTTGCACGCAGGGTATAGAGTGGGGAGGGCGCTCTTCGTAGTGGACAGGGAGCATGTAGAAAACCTAGAAAGCATCGAAGAAAGATTGCGGATGTACGGATTCGAGGCTAGGTGGATAGAGAGGAGAGGAGACTACGGAGCGACGCTCGATCTAATTCGTCGCCAACATAGGGTCAAGCTATTTATTGCGGTTGCAGGTCACAAGAAGAGCTTGAACGAGGAGCTGGAGGAGTTGGCTAACCAAGTCTACAAGGAAGGAAGCGATGTGCCAGCCAATTTAAAGCGCATCAAGATTAAGGAGCTCATCAGCAAGGCGACTCTTAGAGAGATTGAAAGGAAGCTTAGAGGAGTTTTCTTTGCCCTCCGGCGCATAGATTCTGGTTCTACTTGTTAGTGAGCAGCTGGGAGAGTCAAACTAGCGATCGGCTAGACGGAGATTTGCTAGCCACGCTCCGTCGCCTTGTAGAACATCTGGACTTCTCGACGAGCGAAGGAAGCTGTCTCACGGGTATGCTGGTGCGGATGCGAGGCTAAGCTGCGAAGAGTGGAGAGGCTTAAGATGAGGAGGTCAGCCTTCTAGGTGGAGAGATATTCGCAATTTCCCTTGCCTGATTTCCTCTTGGTCTATTCCTCGCCTACGAAACACCTAGCCTCGAGCTCTTTGATCTCCCTCTCGAGCTCGCTTGCTCTCTTCCTTGCGCTAGAAGCGGTCTTCGCATAGAATTTCTTCAACTCTTCAGGAATCCACTTGGCAGTAGGCTCGCTCGTGATAAGCCATTCGAGATTTGTAGCTAAGCTCTTCAAGCTTATGAGGGAATCCCTTAGTCTTGCGAGTCTCCAGTAGTCTTCCTGCGGACACTT
>CAYZOK010000096.1:0-2676 GCA_964480335.1 uncultured Candidatus Bathyarchaeia archaeon
CGCGTCAAAAAGTATGTGTTCGAACCTAGCCAACGCGTCGTATGGATAGTCGTCGGAAGGTCTTCAGACTATTATGTGATGCCGGCAACTGGTTTTTGCTACTGTCCGGACTTCTATTTCCGGATAGTAGATCGGAAGGCGAAGATCTGCTACCACGTCATAGCACAGCGATTAGCGGAAGCATGTGGCAGGTATGAAGCTATTCAAGAAAGCGATAACCTCTATGACGTGTTGTTGAAAGAGTGGAAGTCGAGTTGGAGGAGGGCTTCTTCCACCTGATAGCTATTTCGCTTAGGCTTTTTGGCTTGATCTTGCTGGCATTGGTCTTTATCTACGTCGCAGAAAGGAGCCGGTGAGTTGACCGGTTTAGACGCAATTGTCGACAGGATTCTGAAAGCAACGCCTGAGCTTACGCGCGAGTCCGTATACCAGCTCATCAGAAAGAAAATCCAAGAGATGGAGGGCCTGCTGACAGAGGAGGGAGCTGCCTATGTCGTCGCATCAGAGCTTGGGGTTGAAGTTAAGCCAATTGCCATCAGGCAAGAGGTGGCTGTCAGAGACCTCGTTCCGGGCTTGTACGATGTTACAGTAGCAGGTCGATTTGTCTTTCTGCACCCAGCGACAACGTTTCACAGAGCTGACGGGAGTAAGGGGAAGGTGGCACGGGGCGTTTTAGCTGACAAAACTGGAACGATCAAAGTCGTCTTTTGGGATAGCAAGGCCGAGCTCGTTGAGCAAGGGAAGCTAGAGCAAGGGGTTGTTGCAAGGATAGCGCATGGCTACACCCGAGTTGGAATAGATGGAAGAGTCGAGTTACACATTGGCGATCGAGCTTCTATAGAGATAAACCCATCAGATTTGGATCCAGACCTATTCCCTTCAGTTGAAGTATTCGTCAAGAAGATAGGCGAGCTAAAGGAAGGTGATAAGCACGTTTACGTCGCGGCTATTGTTAAGCGCGCATATCCAGTTAAGCGCTTTGAAGGAGGTGCTCTCAGACGGCTCCGAATAGCCGATGGAACAGGTACCGTAACAGCCGTCTTCTGGGGCAGGCAGGCCGAGCTTATGCAAGATGTTCGAGAAGGGCATTACTTACACATCGTAGGAGCCAAGGTAAGGCGAGGGCAAAAAGGATTAGAGCTTCACGTTGGGGAGGACTCGCAAATACGAGTAACTTATCACAGACCCGAAGAGATGGTACCACCTTCGACTCTTCCGATAGCATCAGTAAGGGAGGGAATGACAGGATTTAACCTACTAACTCGAGTCGTAGCTGTAGAAGGACCACGGCAGTACAAATCTGATGAACGTGAGGGCGAGATCGCAACCTTGCTCGTAAAGGATGATAGCGGGATGACCGAGCTTACACTATGGAATGGTTCAGCAGCTGTTGCTCGCATCATCAAGCCCGGAGATGTGATCTTGGCGGAGGATTGTTCAGCTAAGGTTGGGCCAGGGAAAGTCATAGTTGCCGTCCTTAATCGATCTGGATATCTAACGATTAATCCTCCTCCGGCGGGTTCACTTCGCGTTGGCATTCATAAAGCGGGAATAGCGGAATTGAGGGAGGGAATAGTCGAGGTCGTTGAGGGAACCGTTGCAAGCCCGCCTCGTATGCGGACTGTTAGGCTAAGGAATGGTCGGCAAGTGCCTGTGGTCTCGTTTGATCTGGACGATGGTACCGGGAGGGTTACTGTGTCGCTGTGGAGAGAGGCTGCACAGGAGGCTCGAGGACTCATCAGGAGGTCACTTATTCGAATTGAAAACGTGGCTGTCCAACGTATAGGCGATAGACTTGAACTCCAATCGACGAGGTTCACAAAGGTCACAACCTTAGAAGCCCCTAAGGAGCTCCGAAAAATAGCAGAGCTGAGGGATGGCGACTTTGCAAGTGTTGAGGTGGAGGTAGACGATCTGCTCGAGAAACAGTACATCTACAGGGCGTGTCCCAAGTGCTTGCACAAAGTCTCTGAGACTGAGGAGGGATACTTCTGTTCAGGATGTGGTAAGGTTAAGCCTGTACCTCGGCTTGCGGTAGACTTTCGCCTGCGCGATGAAACTGGACAAATTTTGGCGACCTGCTATGGCGATGTAGCGGAATCTGCTTTGGGTTTGTCAGCTACAAGAGCAGTAAAAGAGCAAGAGCCCATGCAACTGCTCCGAGAAAAAAGGGAGTCGATTGTCGGGCGGAAAATCCTTGTACGCGGCAGGGTCGTTTATGACGAGTTTCTCGGAGAGCTGAAGATTCTAGCTCGCGACTTTAAGTTCTTGGATTCGTGAAGGCCTCGTCAGCACTATCTCAATGGTCGAAACGTAGGATTTCCTGCCTTCTGGATCCTCGACTTCCTCGGTTCCTAGCCGAACTTGCTTAACTTGTAGGTTCTTGACGAAGGCTCTACGCAACAACTCGGCGATGTCGACAGCTCGGCTAATAGCCCGCCCTCGCGCCCGTAGGACGACGGTATTCGATCCTGCGTTAAAGAAGGCAACGCAAGCCGTAATGTACTTCATCACGGGTTTTTTGCCCACAAGTACGACGCTTTCCTCGCTCAACTCGCCTTCTTTGTCGTTTGACTTTAAATAAGTCGACCTGTGCTGCTGGCCACGGCACAACAAAAAGTTTCTCGCTTGCCCTCAGGGGGAGGCCAGATGAGGTTTTCTATACTAAGGCGAGTA
>CAYZOK010000097.1:0-2653 GCA_964480335.1 uncultured Candidatus Bathyarchaeia archaeon
AGTTTCTCGTTTCTTTTTGATTTCGACGTAAGCTTCGATGACTCCCGGCTTGCCTCTCTTCTGCTTTGCCCTTATCACAGCTAGCGCTTCCCTTGCTGTGAGCTTCCGGGCTTCCTCTCCAGTTGCATCCTTGATCAAGAATTTTGCAGCGCTTAGGACTTCTCTGCACAAAGCCGAGTCTGCAGCGTCGGCGAGGTGCACAATCAAAGCTTCGAGCATTTTAGGGCTTATCGGGCCGACCTTTCCATGATGAGCAGCTAGTACGTGCAAGAGTTCGATCGGAGCTCTCTTTCTATAGAGCTCGCAAAGGATGAGCGACAGGTGGTCGAGGCGCTCCCCAAGGGGCGACAGCTTGTACTCGCCCCCCTCTTCGATGTAGGTCTCGGGCTTGAAGAGGTCGTGGAGCACAACGCCTGCAACGACCAAGTCCCGATCGACCTTACCGCCATATACTTGTTCGACTACGTCGCATAGCTTCAGCGCGACATCTGTCGTGGCGACAACATGTTCGATCAGACCTTTCTCGTAGCAGTGATGAACCGAACGACCAGCGGGGCCTACCTCAAAGGGTATTCCCTTGCCCCGATATTCGCGCAAGCTCACAAAGGGCTTTGCCAGCATATCCTCGACCAGACCGCGTAATCTTCGATCGTTGATCTTGTTGACGATCTCGACAAGTTCAGCAGGAATCTTGCGAGGCACGGATTTCCGTCTCAACCGATTCTTAAAAGCAGTTTCAAGCGCCGGGGGCGGGATTCGAACCCGCGCGGGCCGTGAGGCCCACAGGCTCTCCAGGCCTGCGCCTTACCAGGCTAGGCTACCCCGGCCGACTTCTATCGAGAAATGATGGTTAATCTTTCTTTTACCACGTCCGCGGATACGTGCTAGGATCCATCAAGACCCGAACTGGCTCTGCAACGAAGCCTCGCTCGGCCTCAAGTATCTCGCCAGTCGTCCTCAGGGCTTTCATTAAGGCTACAGCTTCTCCCTTTAGCGTCAGGACGGCTACCATCTCCCCGCGCTCTATCCCTGTGTCCAGCTTTACGGTGCCAGGTGCTGCTAGCTTGGCTCCATGGCAAATCGCGTCTACAGCTGAGTCGCGTATGTAGATCTTCGGCAGAAGCTCGAAGCAGACTTCAAAGGGCTTAACGATGCGCCTCAGGGCTGTTTCATCGCCCTTTTCGACGTAGTCGGCGTGCGCTGCAAACAAGTCGTACAAGCTGACCGAATTTTCTTCGACGAAGGGACCGACCCGCGTCCTTCTCAGCTCGAGCATATGCGCGCCACAACCAATCGCTTCGCCGATATCGTGGCAAAGCTTCCTGATGTAGGTACCAGCTTCACAACCAACTTTAAACAGGACCCATCGCTCGCGTGATTCGAGCAAGTCGATGTAGTAGATAGCGCGCTTCCTAAGTCTGCGCTTGACTGCTGAGCGAACTGGAGGGAGCTGGTATATCTGCCCTGTGAATTCTTCGAATGCTCGCTTCAACCTATCCTTGCCTACGCCTTCGTGAAGCCTCATCAGGCAGACGTACTCCTTGCCGCTATGCAGCAGAGCTTGCAGGCCTCTGGTAGCGTCCTCGAGCGCTACCGGAAGGACGCCCGTAACGGCAGGATCTAGCGTTCCGCCGTGACCGGCTCGCCTGACGCCCATCTCCTCCTTAATCCAGTTGAGTATTTGGTGCGAAGTCGGACCTGGTGGCTTGTTCAAGTTTATGATGCCTAAACGTAGCAGCTCTCGAATAGGCCTTTTGTCAGGAGGGCAACCGTATCGAGGATCCGTCTCAGCCTCCTCTTTCACGACGAGTGAACGCTCTATCTGCCAAGCTACTTTCATCTGGAGGGCTTCGCTTGAGCCCGCATATAGTCAAGGAGGCTAGCATTCTCCAAAGCTTTTAGAACTTCCTCGTCGCTCGCTCCTCGCTCGATGGCGATTTTCTTGTCCGTTACTGCCAGATGGTCTATGTTCGACCGCCTCCTCCTAACTCCGGTAAGCTTCTTGGGCCCAGTCACCAGCACGAAATTCTTGTCTATCACGTTGAGTATGACGCACCTTCGACCTCTTTCCCTGCCTGCGATCTTCACCGCGATCTGGCCTATCTTGATCGCCATTTCTCAGATTTTTGCTCCGCCACCTTCTCGATGGTGCTTAGCAAGATCTGGATGTTGACCTCTATAGGAAGCAGATCGGTGTTCAGCACCAGGTCGTAGATCGAGAGATCTCGTACGTCGATTCCGTACAAGCGCTTCCATCTTTCGATTTCTTCGCGCTCGATTCGTTTAAGCAGATCTCTGGCCTCTTCTAATGGGATAGAGTCCCGCTTAGCTATCCTACGTGCTCGAATGGCTTCTGGAGCTCGAAGGTGTATTCTGATGTCGGCTTTTCCTGCCATCCATCCAGCTAAGTGGCCATCAAGGACGACCGAGCCTTTCTCAGCCTCGTGTTTGATGCGACCATCTATGCGTCGATCTATCGTCTCATCGCGCTTGGCGAGCTTCGACAGCTCCTCTAAAGTGAGACCCTTCTCGCGAGCTATCTCTCGAAAGAAGTCTCCGGCGGAGATTAGACGTAAGCCCAGCTTCTCGGCGATAGCCCTCGCATACGTGGTTTTTCCGCTGCCGTGAGGACCGCTTATGACTATGGTGAGGC
>CAYZOK010000098.1:0-2543 GCA_964480335.1 uncultured Candidatus Bathyarchaeia archaeon
ATCAGCTACTGAAAGTTTCCGGAAGTGATTAACACTCGCGAAATACTACAGGAAGCTCCACCATCTGAGAGAATTTCCCGCCATTTGGCCTCTCCCGCCCCTTGAGCCTGCCTTAGTAGGACTTGTGCAAAGTCCCTTGGCTCGTCTCTACTCATTGCCTCGTTCCTCATTCGGCAGGCTCGGGTAGTGGGATAGCCCGGGTGGCGGGAATGGGATTCGCTCATCCCAAGCCTAGCGGGATTGGTCTTATCCTCCCGCTAACGCCCTGTCGCCAGAGCCTTGCAGGTGTACTACTTTTAGTACGTTGCGCGTTGGAAGGCTTCGTACTAAATTTAGTACAAGGCACAGCACCGCTTCCAGTACGCCAGCAAGCCGTACTACTTTTAGTACGTCGCGCTAGGATGCCTTGTACTAAACTTAGTACGCCTTCGTCGCGCGTTGTTGTACTAAACTTAGTACTGCGCCTCTGGGGGCAGGCGAGGAGCGCGCTGTAACGCCTATAAGCTACAGGAGTTGGCGAAGTACTCCACTATTGTACGCTTAGCGATGTTGGTCGCTGCGTTGACGTCGCCGTCTTGTTGGTAGCTGGCTTGGATCTACGCACGGCGAACCCGCGCTCCTGCATGGCGAAGTATGCATTATCTAGCACCCTCCTGCCCAGCCTCGGCCTTATCGCCTTCACAGCCGCATACACGTCGTTGAACCTAATTCCATAGCCTCGACTCCGACAGACGGCGAGCACGCACCAGAACATGATCGCGCTCTGCGGAAGGGGCTTAGCCAGCTTCCTGTACCGCCTGTACAGCTCTACGACTTGCCAAGCAATAGATTCGGACAGCTCTAGCTCCGAACATATCAGCATGATGGCGTCTAGCTCTCGCATCCAGCACAGACCAGCCTTCTATCCCCGCAGTTCGGACAGCGCATGGGGATCAAGCTGGCTCAGCGCAGCGGTCTTATAAACTTCGCTCAGCGGAACTAGCACGAAGTACCGGAAGCGGAACAAGGAAAGGCGTCTCGAATGTCCGCGTTCGCTCAGGAATACTAGAAATAACACCAGACCTTGAGAGAATTTCGAAAAAATAGCGCGAACTCTATGATGTCACGAATGCTCCTAGATCTTGATCCCTCAAGAATCCCTGAGATGGCAAGGCGGGGCAAGTTAACGTTGTGCATCGTCGGCTTGGGAGCTATGGGATTGCCTACCGCTTGCCTCTTCGCCAACGCTGGCGTGCGAGTAATCGGGGCGGATAAGGATCCCTACGTAGTTGAAACCGTCAACAGGCGCCGTAGCCACGTTCCCGAGCCTGAATTGGGCTCCTTAGTGAAGAAATGCGTTGAATCTGGACTTCTGAAAGCCACTGACGATGTGCCTGAAGCTGTTCGGCAAAGCCAAGTCGTCATGGTGATAGTGCCAACTAGCGTCACGGAAGGCAAGCAGTCCGATTACTCGCGCTTACAGCTCGCTTGCGAAGAAATAGGCAAGGGGCTTCAGAGGGGCTCGCTCATTATAGTGGAAAGCACGGTGGCTCCAGGCGTCACAAGATCTGTTGTGCTACCTGCCCTTGAAGGCGCATCTGACCTTAAAGCTGGACCTGACTTTGGGCTGGCGTACAGCCCGATTAGAGCTGCGGTCGGAAGAGCGCTGCGTGACATTCCGCGCTACGCCCGTCTAGTGGGCGCCATAGACGAAAAAAGCCTCGAACTTGCTGCAGCTTTCCTGTCGATCGTTGTGCGAGGCAGAATCATTAAGGTAAGCAGCTTGGAGGTGGCCGAAGCTTCCAAGCTTTTTGAGAACGTGTACAGAGATGTCAATATAGCACTTGCAAATCAACTAGCCGAGCTTTGCGAGGCTCTGGGCATAGACTTCGATGAATGCCTCCGGGCAGCAAATACCCAACCCCACTGCCGATTGCATCGCCCGAGCTCTGGTGTCGGAGGACCTTGCATACCAGTCAATCCCTACTTCTTGCTCGAAAAGGCGAAGCAAGCGAGGCTTCGCCTATCTCTCGTTCAAGAGGCGAGGAGGATTAACGAGCGTGTTCCTCAGCGGATAGCCAGGCTAATGGTTCAAGCGCTTAGAGCGAGGCGAAAAGTCTTATGCAGATCGAAAGTCGCAGTCCTCGGAATCTCCTTCAAGGCAAACGTCAAGGATGTTCGCCGCTCCCACGTCCTCGATGTCGTCCGACTTCTCGAGCATAGGGGGATCGAGACCATTGTGTACGATCCGCATTACAGTGCCGAAGAGCTGTCGAGGCTAGGACTTCGTTCAGTAGATTCCTTTCGCGAAGCCGCTAAGCAGGCAGATGGAATCCTGATTGCCATAGGACACCGAGCGTTCAAGGAACTCAACCTTGAGTTTATAGCTAAGCTCGTCCGAAAGCCCGCGGTACTGATGGATTGCGAGCGAATCCTAGACTGTGAAGGGGTCAGAAGCGTTGGTCTCGCATACGTGGGGGTAGGCAGAGGCTAGTTGCTTCGCATAGGAGTAGTGGGCGTCGGGGCTTGGGGAAGAAACATAGCTCGTGTGTTAAGTGAGCTTC
>CAYZOK010000099.1:0-1227 GCA_964480335.1 uncultured Candidatus Bathyarchaeia archaeon
TAGGATTACCCTCGCTAGGTTGCTGCTGCACGCAAGAACGCTCTCAGCGGAGACCAGAGCGAAGGGCTCACACCTGAACGCTAGGTAGAGTTTGGAGTAGGCTTTGCCCAGCCACGCCGAGATCACTTCGCGTGACTAAATTGGTCACGCAAGATGAAGATCCCTTTCGTGGATCCAACTGCGGCACGCAGCGATCCGCTCTAGGCGGCTTTTAGTTCTCTTCCGAGCGGGCCCTTCAGTGCCCTTGCTTCCTCAACAACTGGTCGATCTTCGACTTGATCAGAAGCCAGTCGTCAGGCCTAATGGCGAACTTCTGCTTCCGCTTCCACTTTCCGCTCGGGTCTTTCAGCCAGAGGTACAGCGCAATCCTCTCCTTGCCGAACTCGTTGGTGAGCAGGACTGCGCACCACCACTTGCCCGTCTTGTAGATTGTTTCCCCTCTAGTGACATCAACTCCCTCGGCGACTGGGAATTCTTCTCCCAATTTCTCTTCGAGTGAAGGTTTGGGCTTTCTGAACTTAAGCCTTCAGGAGCCGAAGGTTCAGCATAGTTCGTCACAAGCTCTTACCGAGACATACGGCTTCGCTCTTCAGGCGACCCGTTTCTTCAGAGATTCATGTAAGTGCCGTCACGGCCGCTATTATAACCACGCATGCCTGCCATGTCGCCGTTTGCAGGCTCGTGGACATCATCTCCAGTTGCCATAGTATTCTTTCCAGAGCTAGAAGGATCTCAGAGTCTCCATCGCCCTTGACCCGTCGGCCAGCTTCAGCTAGTCGCTTCTTCGCAGACGCCAGCTTAATCCGCCTGATGACTTCCAGAATACTAGCTCCTAGGATCAGGATGGCAAGTGCAACCAGCAGCCTCATCGCTCCAATAATGGTAAGGAAGCTTATTTCACTCGGCCCAAAAGCAACTTGCCAATTTTCTCAGGGCAAGCAGTGCTACAAGGAATAAGTAGTACTTTAGTTTGGTACTACTCGATATGCGGTATGAGGTTGTAGTCACGAGGAAGGGACAGACGACGATACCCGCCGAGCTGAGGAGGAAGTACGGCATCAAGGAAGGGACGCGCCTGGTCGTCATAGACGCTGGCGATGGCATACTGCTAAAACCAACGCTTACGACTGCGGATCTCGCAGGCTCGGGTTCGAAGCGCGCCACTCCCGAAGAGATGAAGCAGCTCCTCGACAGGCTAAGGGAGGAAGACTTCTGAGCCTCTACGAC
>CAYZOK010000099.1:1327-2535 GCA_964480335.1 uncultured Candidatus Bathyarchaeia archaeon
GAACTCGGTTCGGCACGACCGCCGCAGTCGATCGCTGCCTACTTTATGACGCGTACGAGCTCAGGAGGCGAGCCAGAGGCTTCGGAGTAATTCGCAATGCTGCGCGAAGGGCGTAGGCGCATAAGGAGATTGTGGAGCTCATAGGAGACCTTCGCTCTCCTAATGCCAGAGCGATGGAGCGACTTCTCCGCTAATGCGTTCGACCCAGCTCTCGATGGATCCGCTACTGAGCAGATACTTGCTCCTTGATCGAAACCACGCCGAAGCCGAGGCGCCTGTGCGCTCCCATCTGAACGAGCTCCGCCATCCGCAACAGGGCGACCGCGGTCACGCGGAAGTAGTGGGCTTCGCTCGACTTCGGGATCATGAACTCCAAGCAGGCCCTTCCGACGAGCCCAGGAATCTCGCGCTTCCGCCCTAGCGTCACCACCTTTGACTTCAGCTCGAAGGGAACGGCCGTGTGCACATAGCTTTCGACCCAGTTCAAGAAATCCTCGCCTAGCTCCTCTCTTCCCGCGATTCCGTTCCAAGTCTTCGCCAAGTTGCCGAACATGGTTTTCGGAACGACTTGCAGCTCGAATGCGACTCCGCGGCCGATCTTCGGAGGCTTTCGCCAATTCGTCGGAGTCAAGAACTCGATCTCGACTCTTCTCGGATACGGCTCTTTCGCGAGCGCATCGAGCGACCTGCGCGTCACCGCGATTCTATGAACTGGAGACCGAGTGCCTTCTATCTCGACTGAATCTGCCATCGCAAGCTGCTGAACCGCGTTCGGCTCCGTCGTAGCGACTCGAAATGAATAAGGACCTGGCATGAGCGTAGCCGTTCCTGAGTTCAGTACGTACCGCCCTTTCAGCCGGTCGTAGAGCGGAGATGACGACATGAAGAGCCGCGTCGGATCTTCGGCTTCAGCCGAGAGAATTTTCTTCACGATGGCGTTGACGACGTGGCCCGAGAACGTCGTCAAGACGATTGGCCCTGGAATCGAGAGATCGAACTCGACTTGAAAGATGCCTGACTCTCTGCTGAGATGCAATACGGTAGGCACTAGCCGCACGGCCTTTTTTCTCTTCCGAGACGAGGCTTGCCGATGGACGTAGTCCGAGCTCGAACGTCTTAGAAGCTAGAATCCGGCTATGGCTGAAGAATCAGGAAAAGCCTAGACAACCTCGCAAGCGGGAGAGAAGCTCATGCAACCCGCTATCTCC
>CAYZOK010000100.1:0-2534 GCA_964480335.1 uncultured Candidatus Bathyarchaeia archaeon
GTGGCAAAGCTTAGGCCATAATCTTGGGCTAGCTCTCGTGCACGCTTAAGCAAGTCAGAACGCAACGGTTTAGGAAGGTATCGAGCTCTCCCCACGACCTCTCCTTCGATCCAGTACAGGTTGGCAAGCGTTCCTCTAAGCTGAGGAAAGGCTCCAACGACCCGGCGAAAGCTATCGGGCTTAGCTTTGTACGTCGAAGCCACTATATGGGAGATTCCTGCCTCAGCGGCTTTTGCTACGAGCTCGTCAAGTTCATCATCGTTAATGCCCGGAATTATTGGATCTAACCTGAGGGAGCATGGAACACCTTCTTTCACGAGCCTTGAGATCGCTTTCAGCCTTTCCTGGGGGAGGGGGGCTCTAGGCTCTAGCAATCGAGCCTTTCGTGCATCGAGGGTTGTTACGCTAACGCTCAGTGAACAATCCCCTCGCCTTATGATGTCGAGATCTTGGAGGGCTAGATTCGGAGCTTTCGTTATGATTAGCACGCGGAAGCCGTGAGGAAGCAGGATGTTGAGGCTTTGCCTAGTCAGAGATGTGCTCGATTCGAGGTTCGCGTAAGGATCTGAACTGTTGGCCATGGAAATGGGCTTAGCCGGATCTATTTTGCGCAGGTCACGCTGCAATCTGTGCAGGAAGCCTCTCTTCGGTCTGCAGACAAAGGGATCGGGAATGTAGGCTGTAATGTAGCAGTAGATGCAACAATGATCGCAGCCGACATAAGGTGAGCAACTATACTTGTCAGGACAGGTGCAAAGTGGAGATTTCCAAGGATCGAACGGCGTTATGGCGGACACGCCAAGTAAAGTGCGCCCGGCGGGATTTGAACCCGCGCCACTGGCTCGGGGGGCCAGTGTCCTACCAGGCTAGACGACGGGCGCCCACTATAACCGCTATTCTCTAGCTTTTTTAGTCCATTAAGTAAGGGGGGTCTGAGTTGGTGGTCCCGGCTGAAGTAGGACGTATACTTTCAATAGTCGAGCGACAGGAGCGGTGGCGCGGAAGCGAAACCATCAACTTGATCGCTAGCGAGAACGTCATGAGCCCCCTCGCTAGGAAAGTCTTCGCATCGGACTTTGAACATCGATACGCCGAGGGAACTATCGGCCGACGATTTTACGAAGGAACTGCGTTTGTCGACGAGGCTGAGGAGCTATGCGTTGGGCTGTTTAAGGAGCTGAGCGGAGCTACATACGTTGACGTACGTCCAACCTCGGGCACCGTAGCTAATATGGCGGTCTACTATGCCTTCACACGGCCAGGCGACCTCGTTATGTGCCTTTCGGTTCAGGCAGGAGCCCACATAAGCCACACCAGTTTCGGATCAGCCGGCTTCCGAGGCTTGCGCGTTAGCTATCTGCCTTTTGACAAGATCGAGATGAATCTAGACCTCGAGGGAGCGGTTCAGTTGATCCTTGAGCAAAGGCCACGCCTAATCATGCTCGGAGGGAGTGTCTTCCTGTTTCCGGTTCCGTTGGAAGAGGTCGCTGAGGTTGCAGAAGAGGTAGGTTCGATCTTATGTTATGATGCCGCTCACGTCTTGGGCTTAATACTTGGGGGGAAATTCCAGAGGCCGTTAAGGGAGGGAGTTCACGTCATGTCGAGTTCTACCCACAAGACCCTCCCGGGGCCACAAGGAGGCGTTGTCTTTACGAATGACGAATCCCTCTTTCGCAATTTGCAACGAGCCATTTTCCCCGGTCTGGTCTCTAATCACCATCTGCACAGACTTCCGAGCTTGGCTGTGACACTCGCCGAGATGAAAGTCTTCGGCAAAGCATATGCTGAGCAAGTAGTCAAGAACGCAAAGGCTCTCGCTAGCGCTCTTCATAGCGAGGGCTTCGATGTCCTATGCGCTCATAAGGGATTCACTGAAAGCCATCAGGTGGTGATCCGAGTCGCGAAATTTGGCAAAGGAGATAAAGTTGCCAGGCTGCTCGCCCAAGGCAACATCATAGTGAACAAGAACCTGCTTCCAGGAGACAGTCTTGAAGATTCGTGGAATCCGTCAGGGATTCGATTGGGCACTCAAGAGGTCACTCGATGGGGCATGAAGGAAGAAAACATGCGAACGATCGCCGAGTTCATGAGGCGAATAATCATCGATGGAGAAGATCCTGCGAAAATTAGGAGGGATGTCACCGAGTTTCGCCGAGAATTCACTCGAGTTCACTACTGTTTCCGTGAAGCCTCGTAAGATCGAGATCATTCCGATAGCCTTTGAGAGCCTTGGGGTCAGATCCATGTGCACCTTCATCCAGACCCCAGATGTCCAAGTGCTCGTAGATCCAGGAATATCGTTAGGCCAACGATTCGGGCTCCTACCGCATCCTCGGGAGTATGAAGCAAGGGAGCGATGTCGTAAGCAGTTGGCAGAGATCGCAGGTAAGGCGGATGTGGTGACGATATCCCACTATCACTTCGACCATTTCACTCCCGGATATGTGGACACAGTCTGGAACGGCAGTTCGCCCGAGATCGCTCTTGAAATCTACGAGGGAAAAGATCTCCTTGCTAAGGACATAAGGTCCCAT
>CAYZOK010000101.1:0-2478 GCA_964480335.1 uncultured Candidatus Bathyarchaeia archaeon
GCCAGAACTCGCTCAGCTTTTTGAAGAGCTTCTGGCGCGTAACCTTTGAAGTGATCCCTATCCACGCCGAGCTCAAACCCATACCCAGCCAACCCTCTTTGCTCCGCCAGCTCCGCGCATATGTCAGCCATCTCCTTAGCGCTCTGCTTGAGCCAAGTCGGTACGCCCCTCCTCCGGATGGTCTCTAGGAAAACGTCGCTGACATCGTGTTCCCTCGGGTAATCCACTCCTAGAGCGAGGAGGACGGCCTTCATCGATTGTTCTACCGCCATCTGGGAGGAATAGACCACGTCACTCCACCGTTTATCTTCGAACGCCCTCTTGGCCCCTTCGAGCCAGTCCTCCGCCCTCTCCAACCCAAGCTTGGCTAAGTCGAGCCGCTTATCCTCCATCATTTGCCCAAGAGCCAGTAATGAGCTCCCGAAGGCAGTTGGACTCTGACGGCTCCAGCTTTCTTCAGCTTATTGCGAACGGATCGGAGAAGCTCGCTCGCGAAGCCTTCCTTCTCGTAGAGTATGATAGCTTCGATAGAAGCGTCTAGGTAGATGCGATGCATGGCCTTCGCCTCTTCCGTGTCGAGCGGGTAGTTCTGGATGATGGGGAAGAATCCCTTTTCCAGCACTTCTTTATACTCAGGAGTCTCCCGTAGCTGGCTCCGAACCTCGACTAGCTCCTTCGTCCTCTCCCAACTGGGCTTCTTCCAATCGTCGACTATCACCAGCAAATCGATGTCGCTATCTCTGTCCCACGAGCCTCTTGCTACCGAACCAAAGAGAACGACGGCGCGCAGTCGCTTGGCGTACTTTTCGTACAACAGCTCGCAATACTTCTTCAACACTTCCGAAAAGACAGTCGGAACCCTCTCTACATTCACCTTGAACGTCCCTCGCAGAATCCTGTCGGCTTCAGTCAGGTGAAGGAGAATCGACCTTCCCTCTCGAGTGAGGCGGTAATGGTTTCCTGTAACTTCAACCAAGTTCAGAGACCTGAGGAGCTTCAATTTGGCGCTCAAGGTTCTCGCGTTCCTCACGACGGATTGCAAATCGCTGAAACGAGCCTTGCCAACTTGATTCAGCTTATTCAGCACGGACAAAGCTCTTTGATCTATCATCGTACAGCAAATACTATAAGAAAATATATTGCAGTTGTCCTCGCCAAGGTACGAAGCAGATCAGCGCCGCAGCGATGCACGCATGACGTTTCGTCGAAGCAGAAAGGTGATGGCGAAAGCCGACCTACTTTCCTTCAACGAGGGGCATCTCGCCTATAGCACATCTACTCTCCTCGCCGCTTTACCGAACCGCTTGCGCATCCGATCAACTCTCTCGGTCGTCTTCCCGAGCTCTCGGCCTATCCAGTAACTAACAGAGCCAAGGAGGGATCCAGAACTTCGACGCCCACTTCAGATCGGCGGATTTTGGATTGAGCTATAAAGTCCCTCTAACTTTCATTCCGAGTTCATGCCTAAAGCACCATAGGCCTTCCCCTAGGTCTAGAATCACTATGCCTAGCTTGCCCGTGAGCTTATCATTCATCAGCACGTGCCTAGCTTTTCCGGACGTTAAGACGCTCACCTGAACGGAGCTTGTTTCGTAATCTTCGGTAACGACGCTCACCGCCGCCGAGTTTCCGTAGATTTTCAGGTTAACTTCGCTGCCATCTGCGAGGATTCTTCTGCAGATTCCGGGCGTCGAAACGCTGTCGAGCTCCAACTCTCGCTCGAGAGCTGCAGGGACCAATATCTCGGGCTCCCTGCCTATGAACCCGCTATTGACTATGCTCAGTGCTTCGTGCTCGCGTTGGTGATCGATCCTTCTGATCCTAAGCCTAACCCTCAGCAAGCTCTGGAACTTCTGGGTCGATTAGCGTGAACAAGCCCTCGCTGACTTCTTCGAGCTCTACTTCAATCTCCGGGTCCATGAGCAGGCCGAGACTTTCGACATCCTCCTTCCTGGCCATTCCTCTATGGCAGTAGTCAACCTTCGTTCCAAGCGATTCCTCATAGCTTTTCGGCTCGATCTGAAGCTTCCCTTCGCTATCGTCGTTCGAGCGTGAGTCGGAAATCGATCCGTTAGGAGGGGCAGGCCAAGTTCACTTATTTCCTTTAAACTCCTTGCTAGTGTGAATGGACGAAGCTACGGTGAAGATCGTTAGCAAGGTTTGCAACAGCTTTGAGAGTTGCATCTACGCTGTGATCTTCGGATCGCGCGCAGTTGGTCGTGAGAGGCCCTTCAGCGATGTCGACGTTGCAGTGATGCTTGATTGCGAACCCGACGATGCTTTGGATATAGCTGCGGAGATAGCCCAGAGGCTCGAAGGCGAGCTCAGAGCAAGCGTCGACGTGATTCCTCTAAACATCGCTGATACCGTCCTCAAGTACGAGGTCTTTTCGAACGGCGTGCTAGCCTTCTGCAGAGATCGCGACAGATTTGCAGACGACAGGCTGAATGCAATCGACGAGTTTCTCGACTTCAAGCC
>CAYZOK010000102.1:0-1241 GCA_964480335.1 uncultured Candidatus Bathyarchaeia archaeon
GAGCTCGCTGGGGCTGTCGAAAGCCTTCCCGAAGGATTGAGAGACAAGGTTCCTCGGCTCTGCTTCATCTCGCGCCTGCTCTTCTCGTGGAGGGAGCCGTCCGTGTACGGCGAGGAGCTGAGGCAAGCGCCTCCGGAAAGATTGCTCGGCAAAAGGGAAGCTGAGCTCGCGATCAGCTACGCGGAAGAGGTTCGAAGCTTGTGCGCAGGATACCTACGCTAGAAGGCTCACGAGTATCGTCACGATTATCCCGCCTACGATGAACCACACGCGGCGGTCGAGGCCCCTGTACAGTTGCTTGAGCCAAGCTACGTCGCTTTCGACTCTTGCAAGCCTGCCTTCGACCCTCGTGAGTCTATCGTCGACTTTGGCAAGCCTCTTCTCGACCCTGGTAAGCCCGTCTTCGACTCTTGTGAGCCTGTCCTCTATCCCAGCGAGCCTTTCAACGACAGGATCCCCGCTCCTCTCGGCCAATCCTCGCGCTTCGATGGCTCTAAGGCAGTGAAATGGTTTCGTTAGATGGAAGTTCTCCGAGGGCGTCCTGACGGCACCTTTCCACTTTCCAGATGGTTAACGCCTGCGTGTTCTCAGAGGAGCAAGATCGAGAGCTACACGCTACGCGCTGGTGTGCTGGACGATTGACCTCAGGTTCTATCTCAAAGGCATCTGTGAAGGAGGTCTTAACGCCCCTGCTATAGCCTCCGCGATCTGCCTCCTAGAGGGCAATTCATTTACCAGGGGGCGAATTACGCTCTTCACAACTCCCTCGTAAAAGTCCTTGAAGGCGCCTCTTCCCATCGCTTCCGCATAGATGCTTTCTCCACTTTTCAGCAACAATTGCGCGCCTCTAGCGATGCCTTGCAATATTTCATTAAAGCCGGGTTGCTTCCAAGCTTGGCTTGCCAAAAATGATCTGTTGTAAGGTCCCAAGCTTTCATCTAGAGCCTTAGCTGAAGCGTCTGCTTTCATGGTGGATAAGACATCCATCAACAAATCCAGCTTGCGTCTTTGATACGCTCCCACCCGGCGCCTGATGTCCTCTAGGCAATCGACTCCCCATCCCATGATAACAGCCCTCACCTCGCGCTCGAGCCTCTCTACAACTTCCCTGAAGGCCTTCCGCACCTCTCCATGCTGCAAGAAGAGGTCGGCTATTTCGACGTCATAAGCATTGAACTCTATCTCGCCATAAACCGACCTCCACGGCTCAGGCAGATTAACGCGCAGGTAAGCGAGGTGCT
>CAYZOK010000102.1:1341-2472 GCA_964480335.1 uncultured Candidatus Bathyarchaeia archaeon
CCCTCTAAGCTCCTTCCGAACAGCCTTCCTTCTCGACGGCCAAGTCCCCTAACGACTCTAACCTGGGCTTGATGCACCGGTCGCCCTACCCTCTTTAGCTGTCTAATCGTCTCCTCCAGCCGTCTGATGGAGTCCCTCACTCTGTCGTACCCCTTCTCCTCTCCAACCACCCAAACGCACGACCGATGGTGGAAGTACCAATCAGCACAAGGCTGCCTTGGGTCGAGCTGCAATAGGCGCCGCAAGGCTTTTTCGTCGAGCGGAAGTCGATCAGCTTCGGATCTTTCCAGCCAACGCGAAGAACTCTTCATACGCCCGTCTAGGAGAACCCATTTTTATGCTCGTTGCGAGCGAGAGCCGATGAAGTCCGCATCGCCTAGGCGAGGTTCCGAGTTGGCATCGAGCTTAAGCCAGACCGAAAAGTAGCACTTGCAGCAAATCGTGCCTCTACGGGAACTCCGTGAGCATAAGCTAATAGGGCTATGCGCTAGAGCGTCGGTGTCGTGAAGAGGCGCCTCTCCGAGCGAAGGGGCAGGGCGGCGAGAGGAGCGGTCGAGATGCACCTAGAGCTCGCGCAACGATACCTCAGGGAGGGAGAGGCCGTAGTAGACGAAGACCCGGTTCAGGCTTCGGAGAAGGTCTACAAGTCTGCCGAAGAGGCGATCAAGTCGATGGCGCATTCCCTAGGCTTAGCCGAGGTGATCGACAGGGTCGCGAAGAGGGGGAGGTGGACTGTGGCGGAGCTGGAGAGGGTGGCGAGGAGAGCGAAGGTGACCGCCTACTGGGACAGCGCGAACTACCTGCACGTGTGGGGGATTCCACGAGGCCAAGCTGGACAGCGAAGCCGTGAGGGTCAGGTTGCCGGATGCGAGGAAGCTGGTCGAGCGGGCGCTTGAGCTGGCTTTCCGTAGGGAGCTTTAGAGTCAGGTCGCCGTTCCGTTATGCCGAATTCGCTCCTAGGAGCATCTAGCAGTAGTTAGTCCTAGTTGTTTCTGCAGAGTCCATACATCGTTAGCGTAGACTATGGATTCGCTCGGGATTGGCTAACCGCGCCCGGCGCTCGGGTACTGGGAGTTGCCTCCTGTCCCCTACTAGCCGAGCGCTGCACTTCATCTCCCTAGCGCTGCTGGC
>CAYZOK010000103.1:0-2461 GCA_964480335.1 uncultured Candidatus Bathyarchaeia archaeon
GCTGAGGCAGGCTTAAGGGGCGGGAGAGGCTGAATGGCGGGGAGAGGGTAAAGCTTGGAAGAACTAGCGTTCGTACGCCGTAAGTTTACCGAGTATTATCGTCATAACGCCAAGAGCATAAGAGGGCCTAGCGAGATCGAAAGACGAGAGTTCGGCTTCTTGATGTTTGCTGAGAGCGCGATGGTGCGGCATAAGGCCTTTAAGCAGGTCGAAGACCTGCGGCGATTTCTAGAGCTCATAGCTCCCTCTGATGTTTACTATTCAGCTGCCTACTATGAGAGACCAGATGCTAGCATGGAGGCAAAGGGCTGGTTGGGAGCGGACTTGGTATTTGATGTAGACGCCGATCACGTCGAAACGCCTTGTAAAATCGAGCATGATAGTTGGTTCTGCCGTAATTGCCAGCACGCTGGCAGGGGGTTACCCCCTAAATTATGCCCAACGTGTGGAAGCGAAGCTCTGGAGCGCGAGACTTGGTTGTGCGAGCAATGCTTGGAGGCTGCTAAGTCCGAGATTCTTAAGCTTATCGACATGCTGAGCGAAGAATTTGGGCTATCGCTCAGTGATATGTCGGTCGTCTTTTCGGGCCATAGAGGCTATCACCTTCATATCGAAGGCGAAGCTGTCAGAGAGCTCGACCAGCTAGCCAGGCGCGAGGTAGTCGACTACCTCTGTGGCATAGGACTCGATCCTCGATTGTACCTGACAGAGGTGGAGCAAGGAATAATCGTCGGACCGGATATGGGTGACTTCGGCTGGCGGGGCAGAATTTCGCGGGGCGTCTACGAAGTTATAGCGAGCTTAACTCGGGAGAAAGGAGTGGAGCTTGGACTTAGCCAACGTGCCATCTCAACTCTCTTGAGGGAGCGAGATCGCATACTGAAGAGCTGGCCTGCGTGGTGGTGGAAGAAGATTAGCAAGCAAACCTGGGAAAGGCTGATCGAGGCTGCAATTGGCATGAGGTCGGTAAAGATCGATGCCGTCGTTACAACTGATGTACGCCGATTGGTCAGGCTTCCTCAGACCTTGCATGGAAAGACGGGCTTGAGAGCCGTCGAAGCTCCATTAGCATTCTTGGAAGAATTCGATCCGCTACGAGAGTCCGTGGCGCTCGGGCAAGAAGAAGTCCGCATCCGAATCGGAAATTCACTAAAGTTCAGGATCGGCGACGAAGAATTTGGGCCATTTCGCGACGACGTAGCAGAATTGCCGGTCTCGGCAGCAATGTACTTGTTGCTTAAAGGAAAAGCGAAGTTAGCTCTGTGAGCTATCAGAAGATTCTGGAGGCATGGAAGAGAGAGCGAGAGAGCGAGGATTTATGCTCGCTTCCGGGAGACTTTTTTCGCTGAAGCCAGCGAGTACCTCCGGAGGCTTAAGAGTCGATCGGAAGGTAAGGATTTGCAAAGCACCGTATCAGCCGTGGAATGCAAGCGGGCCAAAAAGCTGCTTGAAGAGTTGGTCAAGATTCGCTGGTTCAAGATAGTCAGAAACGTCGAGCAAGGGAGCGTGCCAGAAGATAGGCTCGCAGAAGGGGAGAGGAGGCTTGTCGAGCAGGCTACCGTGGCCGTACGAGCTTATCAAGAGTTCTTGAAGAGGGTTCTCGAGGGCAGGTTCCGAAAGAGGGCATATGCCTTAATCAGATTTCTAAAGCCAGTTCCGGCTTTGGTCGGAGTCGACTTGAAAGCGTACGGACCATTCGAGAAGGAAGATGTGGCAAACTTGCCCGTCGAGAATGCTGAAGCACTTGTAAGGCAAGGATTGGCCGTTTTCTTGCGGGTTCAGAGTTAAAAGGTGTAGTTGCTGAAAGCAAGGAAATGAAGGCTCCCGCCAAGATCAGAACGTATTGCCCTCGCTGCAGCAAGCATACCCAGCATGCCGTCCGGCTTTACAAGGCGGGGAAGAGGCGCGTGCTTGCAGCAGGGGAGAGGCGATACCGAGCTAAGCAGAGGGGATACGGCGGGCAGAAGAAGCCCATTCAACGAAGGACTGCGAAGCTGACTAAGAAGCAGACATTAAAGCTAACTTGCGATGAATGTGGGCATACCTTACACAAGAAGGGCGTTAGGCTCAGCAAGTTGAAGATGGCGACATGAGCACAAAGCCGGAAGACGAGGCCCTTTGGGAGTTTCTCCTGCCTAGGCCTAAAAGCAAGTTTTTACGGGTCAAGTGCCCGAAGTGCGGAAACGAGCAGATTATCTTTAGCCACGCAACGACCAACATCTTATGCCGCGTATGCGGCGAGCAGCTTGCTAAGAGCACTGGGGGGAGGGCGCAAATAAGTGGACAAGTAGTCGGAGTGCTAGAATGAACTTGCTGGCTAGACTATCGTGCTGTTTCCCGGAACCACGAATGGAATCGGCGGAGCCTGCCGAATTTTGTGTCATGGAAACCTAGAAGCATGGTTCCCATCAAGGTACCCAAGGTTCCTATGGTTCTCACCGCGGACGGTAGGCAGGAGCGC
>CAYZOK010000104.1:0-2384 GCA_964480335.1 uncultured Candidatus Bathyarchaeia archaeon
AATCACCTCCGATTGCGAATGCGCCAAGCGGTTCTTCACGAATTTGAAGCCCCTCGGCTCCAAGCGCCAGTCCTTGTGGTCGGATTGCCTGGAATGGGCCATGTAGGAAAGATTGCTGCTCAGATGTTCGTCGAATCGTTCAGATGCGAACTCTTCGCTGAGATCTATTCTCCATCTCTGCCCGACTTCGTCCTCGTGGACGAGCGAGGGATCTGCCGGCTTCCAAGCTACCAATTCTGGGCGTGCTCGACTGCCAAGCCCAACCTGATAGTTGTAACGGGTGAGCACAATCTCTCGCCTGATGCCGTTCTAGCCCACTACGAGGTTTGCGGCTTAATGCTAGACGTCGCCGACAAGCACGATTGCAGGTGGATAGTGACGCTCGACGGATATGGAACGTCTCCCTCCAGATCGGGCAAGATATTCGTCGCATCTACTTCGAGCAAGCTCGCTGAGACAGCAGTCGAGAAGTACGGCGCTTCGTTGTATCGAGGTAGGATCACGGGGATTCCAGGCCTCTTGTTAGGGCTCGCCAAGCTGCGCGGTTTAGACGGATTTTGCGTTCTCGGTTCCACAGTCGGAGCGACGGCTGATCACGTGGTAGCAGCGCGAGTCTACGGATTTGTAAACGATATGCTGAAGAGCGGGCTGCCTAGCGCTCCACGGTAGCCCATTTGCCCTCGCCTTCGTAGACGGTCACGCGGGCCAGCTCGGCGGGTAGCCTCTTCTTGAGCTTCTCGAAGATGTAGCGAGCTATGTTCTCGGTGGTGGGGAAGTCGAAGATCTGATTCAGATCGCGATGGTCGAGTTCGTCCAGTACCTTTCGGCAGATTCTTCTCAACTCGTCAAAATCCATCACGACGTTGTCGCGGTATAGCTGGCCGCCTTTCACGTTTCCTTCGACTTCGATCACGACGCGTGCAGTATGCCCATGCTTTGCTTCACACTTTTCGTGGCCTTCGATGCTGTGGGCGTAATCGATCCAGAATTCCATTCCGACCTTAAACTTCAAGGCAGCTCTCGTTCGATCTCAGAAACTACGTCGTGCTTATGAATGGATTCTTGCGAGAGGGCGCGTATTTTCACCTTTCCTTTAATCCTGAGAGCTTTCACGCGTTCAAGGCATTCCCGCACAACGTCTTCGACCAAACGAGGTGTTTCGTACATTTTCTCGACTAGAGCAACTTCGTCCTGTGTCTTTAGAACGGCATGCGTTGGAGAGCTAAGCGACTCTTCACAGATTCTCACCAGGTCGGTGAGCTTAATCTTCACCTCGTCATCCATCCAGAGGCCTAGCCTGACGATCGTGCGTTGCACGTGCGTACGGCCACCAGTAACTTCTAGGCAGTGAGGGCAAGCTGTGCTCCCTACGACGGAAACTTCGGCGTACTTTGAGAGCTGATCGCCCTTGCGTTGAATGCGAAGCAATACGTCGTAAGGTTCAGGAATAACCCGATCGGACGTAGGAGCGTGCCGAGGAAGCATGATGCGAGTTCGCACTTCAACTTCAGCTTTCCGACACGAGTAGCGAAGGCGTCGCAATACGTCCTTAGCGTAATCCTCTAGCGAGGGCTTCTGCGAAGAAGCTGACAGTACTATAGCATCGACCAGTCGCGACATATGCACCCCCCGTTTGTCCGGAGCTAGATCTACGACGGCGTCTACGCTCGCCAATAAGGGCTCTTGAAACTCATCCGCCTTGATGTATGTCTGCACGTTGCGCACGCCGACGCGATCCACGGTCTCTTTTATCACAGGCTCGCGATCGAGAAGCTCTGTCATTTAACTCTTAGAAGCTTGTGAATTTGGGGGATGACTCGCGTTCGTTCGTGAGGGCTTTCGAGGAACAGCCTGACGAGAGTGCCGTACTGCATTTTCGTGTATTCTGGTTGCAGAATTATCCAGCTGTCTTTTAACTTCACTCGGCACCTCAAGTAGAAGTCAAAGTCTGAGCGATCCTGCACGACTATCTTGAATTGGTAGGTTTCGACATCTCGCGTCTCAGCTATTCGTTCGACAACCTTCCAGTCGCTTCGCTCGCTGCTCGAAGGAGGTTTGATGTCGCAGCTGATGAAGTCGCAAAGCGCGAATAGCTCCTTATCATAAAGAGTACCGTTCGTGTTCACCTGAATCCAGTAGCCGGCATCTTTTAGCATCCTCAAAAGCGGGATCGCTTGACGGGCTTGCAAGAGGGGCTCGCCCCCAGTCAGCGAAAAGTTGTGAATATCAAACCTAGCTAATCCCGCGAGGACCTCATTCAGCGTCATGCGCTTTCCAGGCTTGAACACTTGGGGAGTATCACACCACCTGCAACGTAAGTTACAGCCAGCGAGCCTAAGGAACACCATCGGTTTCCCCACGTAGAGGCCTTCACCTTCGATTGA
>CAYZOK010000105.1:0-2368 GCA_964480335.1 uncultured Candidatus Bathyarchaeia archaeon
TTACCGTAAATGTCAATGCAAGGATCGATAGGTGCCGCTTTGCGTGCTTAAGAGCGAGTTCCATGGCTTGGGCAAAATAGGAGATGGAGTTTCCCAGAACTTTTGCGGAAAAGCTCACGCGATGGTATTCGATGTTAGTCACCTTAGTAGTACGCTTGAAGGCTTTAAGCGCGGTACGAACTGCCGCACGCAAGATGTATTCTCTGCCGACTTCCCCCACTGTCCTGTAGCCTCGATCTATCGTAATGACGGCGTTAACCACATGTGTATCAGTCGTAAGAACTTCACCGTTCAGGCCGAACTTTCTCAATTCCCCCAAAATCTCTTCGCGAAGACCTGGAGCTAAGTTGTTGCCATCTACGATGATGTAAGCGAAGGGTCGCTTTACTCTTGTTACTAAAACTGTTATACCCCCCGGGCCTAGGCCCTCCTCTGGCCCTAGAGGTAGCGATTCCTGAGCGACCCCCGCTTCGAGCAATCCTCGTTTAGCTTTGGATGCAAGCTCAAGCGACTTTATGGCAGCGGTCATCAGATCTTCAAAGTCATCGTCAGTCGCCGGAGGACCTTGGAGGGAGTTATGGCAGTCGACGACTATGATAGCCCTTCCGAAGCGTTGAGCTAGCGCGTGGAGACGTTCTCCGATTGATTTAGGCAGATCTTCGACTGATTTTCCGGTCATGGATAGCAGGAGCAGGTAGCAAGGACCCAAGCTCTGGCAGATTGCACGAGAGTGGCCGATTTCGACTACGAAAGCATCAGCTGATTTGGCGCCGCTCGAAGTTGGCCTTTCAGAAACTTGCCTCAAGATAGCGGCTAATGCGCTTTTGACAACAGCTTCTGAGGGTAAGTCGTCCGTGTGATTACAGATTCCGTGCATGACTACGACATTTGCCTTTAGGGAGCGCTGAAGGTTGCATTGAAGGAGGAATGGAAAGTTCGCACCTCCGACATTTCTGAAGGGACCTGGGTGCACGCCCGAGATTGCCAGAACGATATCGGCTCCTCCTCGCAGCCGTAAAAGATCCGCAGAGAGAGAGCGTTCTACGCTGCGCCTTTCAAGCTCTCGCTCAAGGTCAGTTTTTTCACCACGCGCCCAGTTCGCCAGAAAAGCCTGAAAGAGCCGTATCGGGTTACAGCGTAACTGCCGACAGCGCACTTCTATGGACTTGATGTAGCCATAACATGCTGCGATCGTTAAAAGAGTGGCTAAGGCAAGTTGAGTGGCATGCGGTTGCCAAGTTAGGTTCAAAATTGCAACCAGTGCTGCCAGACACAGCGCTGGCTGAACGCCTGTGGCCAGCGCGAGTGCGCCGACGTTAAGAGATGAACACGAGAGGAATACAATAAGCCTGATTGCTAGGGCTAGAAGGAACCCTAAGACGATGGCCTTGATCATTGGAATACCATGGGCTAGCTCGAGAAGGGCCCCTCCTACAACGGTGATGAACCATATCGTACAAGCAATGAGTGAGAGGTAAGCGGTTCGACGAAAGTCAAAGATCGAGTTTAGCTTAGTCTTGAAGGTGCTTACATAATCAGCAAGAACGGTTGTTGAAAAAACGGCAGTCGCTAAAAGGATGCCTCTGAATGCGCCTCGTGTGCTAGCGTCTAGGAGCAAGGGAACCAGAAGGAAGGCCATTGAAACTACTGCTAGATACTCAAGCGTCCTAAGGGTTGGAGGTAAAGTGAAAAGGAGTTTATAGCGCCTGATGAAGGAGTTTGCTCCAGGAATCACGCGAGTAGTGAAGCCATTATGCAGAGGACTATAAGGGTAATCGCAGCTGCAACTACAGCTCCCGGCTTAATCTTGAGCCCCTCGGTCTCCTCTTCAAAGAAGCGGAGAAGTCCTGCGCTCGCCGCTGGTAGTGGGGCCTCCTCCCGCTTCCTCCTCCTTCGACTGCTCACAACAAGACCTCGGGAGGACTGATTAAACTCTTACTGCATTTCAAAGTGTGCCGACTGTCTGGACGATAGGTCATAGCAATCGTTCAATTGAGAAATTCGTTGAAATGCTCAGGCGGCACGACGTACAGGTTGTAGTCGACATTCGTTCGTGGCCGACCTCCAAAGTGGAGCACTTCAAGCGTGAGAACATGACGTGCTGGCTCTCAAAGCATGGAATAGGCTATGTCTGGCTCGGAAAGGAGCTAGGCGGCTATAGGCCTGGAGGCTACGAAGAGTACATGAAGACGCCTGATTTCGAGCGCGGAATCAAGAAATTAGTCGAGGTGGCGAGGATGCGGCGGGCATGTTTATGTTGCAAGGAGGTCAATCCCCGGTACTGCCACCGGCGCTTCGTGACGCGGAAGTTGCTGGAGATGGGATGGAGAGTTATTCACATTCTAAACGAAAGAGAGGCTTACGAGGC
>CAYZOK010000106.1:0-2322 GCA_964480335.1 uncultured Candidatus Bathyarchaeia archaeon
CCCCTCAGCCTCGCACGCTAGTGGAGCCCTAAGGCTAAAGCTTAGTTGAAGGAGCCTCCTTAAGGCCTTGCGCTTTTCCTTTGCCTTAATTCCTGACTTTTTAATGATCCCCTCAAGAAATGTGATAGCTTCATTCAGGGCCCTCCTATCAACAGGATGAGGAACTCCGTTCTTCCCACCGAATGCAAACGAGTATTTAACAGGATCCCGCCAGCTCGGAGGTGCTCCGTAGATTAGCTCTGAGATAAGGGCTAGGGCGCGAACGGCCGCTGGGCCGATGCCGCGTACTGCTAACAGCTCTTCATAACATCGAGGCTGAACCTCGTAAGCTTCCCTCAAGGCATTCCAATTTATACGTCTCGGCATGAGTAGAACGTCCATCTCGGCCCCAACTCTCCTTCCAGATAGAAATTCTTCGAGAGTTCGCTGATACCGCGGTCTAAGCAGAGCTACATCTCGCCTCACGCGTTGGATGCCTTCCCTCACAAGCTCAACCGACACTCTTCGACACTCTTCGCTCTGCCTTGCAGTCATGTCGAGCACCTTCGCTCGCCTGACATCGCAAACCATGGCAGCGTGGGGCTCCCTTACGAAACTCTTAACCCGCTCAGACAGCCAATGATACCGGCGAGCAGTCCTGTCGTGTGGATTCATCCCTTGTTGAATAATGCACCAGCTACCATCCTCCGTGAAGAAGAATGCATGGTGATACAACTGATAGCCGGACTGCATGGCAGCGCTGTCGACCTTGGCGCACATGCGGCTTGCATATTGCAGCGTGCCTGCTCTCTCGCCAAGACCCATCTTAGAGCATGCAGTTCCGATCTCATTCAAAGTTGTAAGGCTGAACTTGCCCTTTCCACCGCAAACCGCTATCTCGAAACCTTTCTTGGCGGCAGCCTCCTTCAGAGCAGCGCATGTAACAGTCGTTGTCCCGCTTGAGTGCCAGTCGAATCCAAGAACGCAGGAAAGAGATTGGAACCAGAAGGGATTCGAAAGTCTTCGTAAGAGCTCGTGGGATCCGTAGTCCTCTATAATGATGGTAACTATCCGACTGCCAAGCTTCACCATCTTGCCGAAGAGCCACGGTGGGACTGGTCCTCGATGGAGAGGCAGCTCGGCTATGCCTGTCCTTTGCGCGATCACAAGGAACCGAAGTTATGGTACTTGGAAAGCATTTTCCTTAACTTCCGTAAGTTCGTCTCGACGCACTTGATTATCGATTGAGGGGAAGACGATAAAGGCCCCGCCCTCGCCCTCATCCCTCCCATTCCCTCCAGAACACGCGGAACGAGTCTGAAGAGCACATTGAGGTTATACCCTCCCTCCAGCACAACAACGAAGCGTCCTAAGCAGACTTCCTCAGCTATTTTCTTTATCTTGTCAAAAATCGCTAGGTACCCGGCATCTGTCAGGCGTATCTCCGCAAGGGGATCTTCTTCATGAGCGTCGAATCCTGCCGATACTAGGATCAGTTCTGGCTCGAACTTTCTGGCAAGGGGCGCAACCACCTCATGAAATGCCATTAAGTAGGCATCGTCGCCGGCTCCACGCGGCATCGGAATATTGACCGTGTAGCCCTCTCCCTGCCCCCGACCTCTCTCTTGGAGTGATCCTGAGAACGGGTAGATTCCTTGCTGATGTAAGCTCAGGAAAAGTACGTCGGATCTCTCCTCAAAGATCTCCTGAGTGCCGTTGCCATGATGGACATCTATGTCGAGTATGAACACCTTGTCGATCTGCTTCAGGCAATGCGCCGCAGCTATGGCTGTGTTGTTGAAAATGCAGAAACCCTGCGATGGTGCTGAAAGCGCACGCCCGTACTTACCAATATGATGGCCCGGGGGCCTCACGAGGGCGAACGCATTTGCATACTCGTTGTGCAACACTTTCAAGGCACCCTCGATTGCACCGCCAGCTGCCAGCAGAGCGACATCAAACGTGTCTCTGCAAGCGGCGGTATCCTCATCGATAGTCCCCCCTCCTAACAAGCAGAGTCGTTCGATAAAGTCGACATAAGCTGGGTCGTGAACAGACTTAACGACGTTTTTAGAAGCTGGTCGAGGTTTAACTAGTCGCCATTCTTCCTTATCGAAGAGCTTTCTAGCCTTTATGCCGTCCATTATTGCCTCTAACCTTTTTCCTCCTTCGGGGTGGTCGGCTCCGGGATCGTGATCTAGATAGCGGTCGTCGTAGACTATCGCTACCGTCAACGTCAGATAATCCGCGGAAGTCGCTATAAGCCATCGAACCATTTTCCTACTGGAACTTGCCGATCCTGCCAATCGACGCGGGTAGATATGGAACCCCTGAAATGAGGAA
>CAYZOK010000107.1:0-2170 GCA_964480335.1 uncultured Candidatus Bathyarchaeia archaeon
TCAGCCTTTGTACTCAATAAACTTCGGCATCGCTAGAGCACCCGATCGACCTTCTTCAGGATCTCCTTCCTTGCAGCTTCTAGCTTGCCCATCTCCATCAAAAAGCGCAAGCGGGGAACCTTGAGAGAGGCTGCGATCGTTTCAAGCCCTTCTCGAGCTTTGGCAACTTGCTCAGGAACGAGAGGCACTTCTTCCGGACTTATCCTGCGCACTTCGCCGACTTCGGCCGCTGCAGCTGGAGCGACTCCTATGGTCCGAGCGAACTCGGCTGGCTTCACTTCGACTGGCTGTACTTCGATAGCTCTGGCTGGGCAAACCGCTACGCAAAGCCCACATCCGTTACAGAGGCTCGAATCCACTACCTTGGCGATGCCTTCGAGATCTTCAGAACGACTTGCTCGGCCTTCGGCCCGAAGCCGATTCCCGATTCAGGGCTACGCTCAGCATTGGGCGGGCACGCCACGACGCAGTTTCCGCATCCCTGGCACTTGTCCTCGTAGATCGTGATCTCGTAAGCTGCGCTCATTCCCCACCAAATGTTAGTTCGCGCGCAATTGAACGTAGAGCATTTTCCCAGCGCTTGCGCCAAGCTTCTGCGAGCTTACCCTTCAAACGAGCTTGCGATCGCTCGATGCTTATTGCGTTTACAGGACAAGCCTCGAGGCAGGCTCCGCAAAACACACAGAACTCATCTCGAATGCGGTATCGTTCAGTCTTCAGATACGGCTTTTCAGGTATAACCACCTCGATAGCCTTTGCCAGCTGGAGCTCTACCGAGTGCGGAGCTCATCGGGTTGGAGTCGAGTTGGTTGAAGAGCTAGGTGGAATCATCGACAATACAGCATCGATTTGTCATGGGCCCAGCATACTCGCCCTGCAAGAAGTCGGGCTTCCGACGTGCACGCTAGGCGAGGTCAAGAACAGAGCCGATCTCGTCATCTACTGGGGCTCTAACCCGATGCAAGCTCATCCTCGCCACCTAAGCCGATACACCGTGTTTCCACGGGGATTCTTCCGAGAACGGGGACGAGGGGATCGCAAGCTAGTAGTAATCGACGTGCGCAAGACGGACACAGCCAAGCTTGCCGACTTGTTCATCCAGGTCAAGCCCAATTGCGACTACGAGCTCTTCAGCGCCATCCGTGTAGCTCTGAGGGATCACAAGTTGCCTGCTGAAGTCGGGGGAGTTCCTCGTGAGAAGATAGAAGAGCTCGCTAAGATGGCGAAGGAGAGCAGCTTTGTCGCGATATCCTTCGGACTTGGCCTCACGATGAGCTTTGGCAAACATCGAAACATCGACAACGCCATATCGCTAACTCGCGACCTGAATAGGTTCACAAAGGCAATCATCATGCCGATGCGGGGGCACTACAATGTAACAGGATTTAACGAGGTTTGCACTTGGGAGACAGGATTCCCTTATGCAGTCGACTTCAATCGCGGAGTCCCGAGGTACAATCCCGGCGAGACATCGGCCGTTGATGTTCTGCTGCGAGAGGAGGTGGATGTTGCCCTCATAGTCGCGTCGGGCCCGATAGCGCACTTTCCGCGTAGGGCTGCTGAGCACCTAATGAGGATTCCGCTGATCGCTATAGAGACGTTCGAGAACTTGACGACGAAGGAAGCCGACATAGTCATTCCAGCCGCCATAGCTGGGATAGAAGTCGAGGGAACTGCTTATCGGATGGATCATGTGCCGATTCGACTTCGTAAGGTCGTAGATCCTCCTCTAGGCATCCTGAGCGACCGAGAAATACTCTCGCAGATTTTGGCGGAAGTGAGGAAGAGGCGAGAATTACGTGCCGACTAGCAGCTGCTCGCTCAGCTTTCTCAAAGTCCTAACCGCGGAAAGAGCCGCTAGGTAGCTAGTCTTTGGATTTTCGGGATGCGGGACGTTCGAAATTACCGTGATGAGCTCGCCAAAGTCTCCGGTTGCCCTTATCTCGTGTAGTATTCTGTCGGTCGTTGGATCAGCTACGATGCGAACTCTAGTCCTTTCGGCTCCTAGCCCAGCTAGGCTGAGCGAGGCTACTACATTGACGTTTCGCGGGAAGAGGCGGACTGCTTCCTCCGCAGATCCTTCGTAAATCAAGGTCGGCTTCTCGATGCTATTGAGGTCTATCTTCTGCTGTGCGATGAACGGAGCTCCTTCTAGGCTCTTCGGAGGCTT
>CAYZOK010000108.1:0-2137 GCA_964480335.1 uncultured Candidatus Bathyarchaeia archaeon
CCACAATCATCGGCGAAGTGTTCAGGCTTGGCGAAGGTCTCGTCATAATGGAGACCGTAGTCGGCGGAAAGCGACTAGTACACGAGCCCTTGGGAAGGCCCATTCCGAGGATCTGCTGATGTGTCTCGCAGTCGTCGGAAAGGTCGTCGAAGTCAAGGATGTCGAAGCGATAGTCGACATCAGGGGAGCCAAGCGCAAGGTTAACACAGCGCTCATCGAAGATGTCAGGGTCGGCGACTGGGTGGTCGTCCACGTAGGCTTTGCCATCAGGAAGATGACCGAGAGGGAAGCGCGCGAAACCGAGCAGCTCTGGGAAGAAGTTCTGAGAGCCGTTTGAAGAGGCGCGCTCTCGTGCACGTATCGGGGTTAGTTCAAGGCATAGGCTACAGACCGTTCGTCTACAGGCTGGCGATCGAGCATGGTCTAGCTGGCTATGTAGCAAATCTGGGGGACGCTGGAGTTCGGATAGACGTGAGCGGCGAAGAAAGCGCGATCAAAGCATTCTTGCGAGATTTAGTCGAGAAGAAGCCTCCGATCGCTAGGTATACGCAGGTAGATGTGCGGTGGCTCGAGTACGCGAGTCGGTATTCTGCGTTCGAGATAGCCGAAAGCGACGTGAAAGGCAGAGGAGCGACCCTCTCGCTAGCTCCTCCTGACATCTCCATCTGCAGCGAATGCTTAGCCGACATGTCGAGTGAGCAAGACAGGCGCTACCTCTATCCCTTCACATGTTGCGCTCTTTGCGGACCTAGGTTTACGTTGATCAAGGAGTTGCCGTACGATCGCGAGCGGACGACTATGGACGAATTTCCATTTTGCTTCGAGTGCGAACGCGAGTTCTACGATCCTGCCGACAGGCGATTTAATGCTCAGACGACTTGTTGCCCCAAGTGCGGCCCGCGGATGACTCTGTACGACTATCGAGCAAGGATCGTCGAAGAAGAGGAGCCCATTCGCGAAGCTGCAAAGCTGTTGGAAGAGGGCTGGATAGTCGCCATCAAGGGGATCGGAGGGATCCATCTAGCCGTAAAGGCCAGCGAAGACGAGCCCGTCGCTAGACTGCGGAAGAGAAGGAGGAAGCCGAACAAGCCCTTCGCCATCATGAGCCCCGACTTAGAGTCTGTTAGGCAGTACGCGGTCGTCTCGAAGCTCGAGGAGGAGTTGCTTACGTCTTGGGAGAAGCCTATCATAGTTCTGCGAAAGCGCGAGCCATTCCCACTTTCCGAGCTCCTAGCTCCAGGCCTTCACACGATAGGCGTCATGTTGCCTTACTCTGGAATTCACGCGCTGTTGTTCCGGTACTCCAAGGAAGTGGCGTTCGTCATGACCTCGGCCAACTATCCTGATGAGCCGATGATCGTCACGAACGATGAAGCGTTTTCCGCGCTCAAGGGGGTGGCTGATTACTTCCTGCTTCACGATCGCCGGATCTGGGCTAGATGCGACGACTCGGTCGTGAAGGTCGTATCCGGCTCTACGGCATTCCTGCGGAGGTCTCGAGGTTATACCCCCCTTCCGATCGAGCTCCCATTCGAGTTTGAAGGCGAGCTTATCGCAGTCGGAGCTGAGCTGACCTCAACAGCAGCCGTGCTGAGGGAAGGGAAGTGCTTCACGTCACAGCACATTGGCGATGTTGAAAGCCTTGAGACATGTGCGTTCCTCGACGAAGCCATCCAGCACCTATGCAAGCTCGTGCAGATTGGCGCAGCGCGCGCCGTGATATGCGATCTACACCCGCGATTTACGTCTAGGTTGGTTGCAACGAGGCTCGCGAAGAAGTACGGTGCTGAACTCATCGAGGTCCAACATCATCATGCCCACCTAGCGTCGCTTATGGTCGAGAGCGGAGTCAAGACTGAGCGGGCGATCGGAATAGCTTGCGATGGGGTAGGTTACGGAGTAGACGGGACGGCATGGGGTGGCGAGATCCTGCTAGCCGACTATGAGGACTTTAAGCGGCTCTGTAGCCTCGAGCCCTACTCTATGCCTGGCGGCGACCTCTGCGCTTACTGGTATGGGAGGATGCTACAGGCGATCCTTTACGGCGAAGTTCCCGAGGAAGAGCTACGTGAGTTCTTGGTCAAGCGCTGCTTATCGGGATTCAAGCGAGGGGAGGCTGAAGTCGATGGGGTATTTC
>CAYZOK010000109.1:0-2110 GCA_964480335.1 uncultured Candidatus Bathyarchaeia archaeon
CTCTGGCTTAGAAGATCCTTGAAAATTCTTCCAGACGAAGACGGAGCTATAGCGCGAGAGTTGGTTCTCTTCTTCGGGCTAGTACCCGAAGAAAAGTCGCTGGGCTAGAACGGAAGGCAACCCCGCGGCTAACACTTGGCGTGCAGTTCTCTCGACATCGTAGTCCACACGCCTTAGTTCGACGTCGACGCATCCCCTCTCCAATTCGACGAGTGCGTAGCTAGCTCTTGGGTCGTGATCCCTAGGTTGTCCGACAGCGCCAGGATTTAGCACGACGCCGCTTTCGAATTCTTCACAAAAGGGCACATGCGTGTGCCCTAGGATTACTAAGCCAGCCTTGGTTCTCGCAAGGAAGGATTGCAGCCTGCTTCTCGGAGTGAACGGCGGTGGAAATACGTACTCGTCGACAGGATCGTCCGGACTTCCGTGGCAGATATACAGCCTAACGCCTTCGAACTCTAGCTCAACTCTATTCGGAAGCCCGAGCAAGAACCTGCGCTCCTTCTCGCTTAGCGCTCTATGGGTCCAAAGGCAGGCCATCTCAGCATATGGATTATAGCCTACAGGCGTTCCCAGTGCCGAATCTCGGTCATGATTTCCCAAAACCGAAACCGCTTTCACCTTTCGCACCTTCTCAATGCATTCGCGAGGCCAGGGGTTATAGCCCACTATATCACCAGCGTTCAGCACAGCATCAAAACTGCTAGCATGGCGAAGGACAGTCTCGAGCGCCACCAGGTTTGCATGAACGTCAGCTATCACCAAAAGGCGCATCTATAGCGTCATCATGCGCTCTCGTCCTTCCCTGGTCAACCTTAGCTTGCTCAGCTGTATTCGGGCCACTCCTTCTTCAACAGGTGTGTAGATTCGCATGGTACCCCTGGCTAGGTCGAGCTCAGTTAAAACCCCCAAGCCCAGCACACGATTTTCATCATCTAACAAGCCAACTAGGAATCCACCAGGCCATCCTTCGATCACAGCCACCTCCTTGCCAACCTCCCTCCTCAGCTCGCTTATTCCCCCTCGTGGGACGGCTCCCCGCGTTATCAAGAACAACGCGCCATGCCCCTCTTCGCCGTATAGTATCCGCTGGCGAAGCGTCTCCGAGTACCGCTGAACTTCGTTTGGCGTCATCATCTTCTCGAACCCGAATAGGTTGCCGACTATCTCGACTTCTTCTACAGAGAAGCGGCGGAGCTTGCTATCGGCGAGAAACTTTCGGTATCCCCGCTCGCGGTGAAGCCGTCGCTCCGCTCTACTTCTGCGCCGTATGGTCTTGGGCGCTTCGGTCCTCAGAACCTTGCACTCATCCTCGATTTCCTGCAGAACAGGCTCGAGCTCATCCTCGCGTTGCAAGCCTACCACGACATCTGGCTTAAACAACCTCACAATGGAAAGCTTGTACTCCTTGGCATCGGATCCTTGGATCCAACCGTCGGTGTTCACAATGGTAAGCTTTCCTTTCGAGATCTTCACCATATGCGAAAGCCCTCTAAGCACCTGGGCTAGAGCTCCTCCAGGGCTTATAGCGCCTACGAAGTATAGCTCTTCGGCCTCGACGGCGAATAGATCGGTTAGATGTTTTTCGATGAGCCCTAAGCCGATTGTCGCAGGAGCTCCTATGTTAGCTTGACCTATGTCGCCATCGATGATAGCAATCGGCTTCGCGATCTCAACGAGCTTGTTAGCTAGGTAAGTGCAGAACGTAGTCTTCCCCGAATCGACACCTCCCATCACAATCGTCAGCCTTGGTCTCGTCCGAGCTACTTCCTCAGCCACCTCCTCCCAACTAGGCGGAATGACACCGCCTTCGACTCTCTCGTAAGTTGCTCCTTTGCCTAGTGTGACTTCGACTACGCTCCTCCTCTTGAAGTAGAACGGAAGCTGAATTCCTTCTCGAACAACTATCCGATCTCCCCTCTTTAGAGGAGCTCCGATTACCTCGCCCGATCCCCTCATGACGGCTAACGAAGCGGGACCAGCGAGCAGAAGGGAGTTGCCACCCTCGATCGAAATCTTCATTGCACAGCCCTCCGGATGGTCAGCTCTATGACCCCTCCCACCCGCCGTTTAGCCTCTCCCGCCCCTTAAGCCTGCCTCAGCTGGATTC
>CAYZOK010000110.1:0-2074 GCA_964480335.1 uncultured Candidatus Bathyarchaeia archaeon
CACGGCTCTGGCGATCTCCTTTGACGACTCCCTGAGTTGCCAAGCGGCTATAATGGCGCTTGCGAGGATGCTAATAGCCAGCACGAGGATTTCGAGTTGCACGCTCGTTCCAGAGTTGGCGAGCTCACGGATAAAAGTACGCAGACCAATCGCTCGCCTCGCTTGACTTAACCTCGTTGGTTAGGGCGATTCTAGTTAGCGGAGAGCTCTCAATAAGTGTCTATAGCTTAGCGTCTTGTACTGACTAGCGCCTTCAGCACCTTACTCCCATACCTCGTGTTCTCTATTCCTGAAGTAAGTGCTAAAAGCGATTGTTGTAGCCCTTCTCACAATCGGCGCCATGCTGGACTTCCTGAAAGTGGAGGTGGAGGCTTAAGGAAGGATGTTACGTCCAGTCTTTCGGGTACTATCTTTGCAACAATAGCGGTCCTATCTGGCTGTTTGGATGAGGTTTTAAGGCCGATTCTCCCAGAGCTTCTTCCGCGATGCGGCGGGGAAGCTTAACTTCCGTACCGACCTCATCTACGCCCACGCCCGCCCCAAGCTCGGTTTTGATGGCTCTGGTCGTCAAAACGGAAAGGACGGCTACCACAAACACCGAACCCACTGCAGCGGCCAGCGAGGCAAACGCAACCTCGATCTCCCGTTGAACGAGCTAAGAGCAAGTAATACCTGAAGAGCCATAACGAGATTCCCATTAAGATGAAGGCGAGGACTAGACCAGCGTCAACGTACTTCCAGTATTTCGGAGTGATGACACCATAGAGGACTGCGTCGAGGATCGAGCGTCGTCTATTTCCAGAGCGAATTTAAGGTTCAACTCGATACTGCAGAACGCGCGGGGGTGCCCGAGCCAGGCCTAAGGGGGCGGACTTAAGATCCGCTGGCCACAGGGCCTTCGTGGGTTCAAGTCCCACCCCCCGCATCATGTAGCGCCCATCTTTCGCCTGACTCGCTTGTAGAACGAGGCTGGCTCGAAGCGTACGAAGCGCGCCTTGTGTTCGGAAAGCCGGACAGTAATCGTCTCCCGCTCCGTAATCTCGCGCCTGCAAATTCCATCGATCACGATGTCGATGCGCGAGGGCTTCGCCAGCTTGATCGTAGCTGCAAGATCGGCAGGAACCACAAGCGAGCGGGATGGAGCAAACGGACAGATCGGAGTTACTACAAAGGCGTTGAGTGAAGCGTGGAGCACAGGACCTCCTGCGGAATACGAGTGGGCCGTAGAGCCTATGGGAGTCGACATCAGGAGGCCATCCGCTGAATAGGTTAGAGGACCTTCTCCATCGAGCCAAACCTTGAACAAAGTCATCTTCATGTGGCGAGACACTAGCAGTACTTCGTTCAGCGCATCCGGAAGCCTTTCTTCATTGACCCATGCAGCTAGCTTGGCGCAGTCTTCGAGCACGTAATCTCCCTGAAGGAGCCTGTCTACAGCTTCGTACGAAGCTTCGAGCTCTATGGTCGTCAGGAGGCCCTTCGTCCCCATGTTTATTGCCAAGATGGGGGTCTCAGGATTTGGAAGGGCAGCACAAGTCCTCAGGATCGTGCCGTCACCTCCAATCACGATGATGGCGTCGACGAGGAGCTCGGAAATGCTGATCCCCTCTTTACCAAGCCGAGAGGCTACGCCTTCCTCGAGGGCCACCCTTGCCCCCTTCTCCTGCAAATAGGTGCACAGCTTTTCGGCTAGCTCAACCGCTCTGTCTAAGTCCAGCCTAGCAACTACCCCTATGACCTTCAACAAAACCTAGGCGCGCAGGAGCCCTCGAAGTCGCTCGGCGGCTTGCTCCGCTCCTTCTCCTTCGACGCACTCGATTTTGTACGCCTTGAGCAGAGGCTTAGCGTCGTCTCGAAGTTTTGGAATCGCTATCAGCAGACTGCGCTTGGGCCTCGCGTCTACGCTCTTTGCGAATAGCCTCAGCACGTCCTCTGGCGAAGCTTCGCCTGGCGCTACGTCGATTGCAAGGTACTCGGCGCGGACGCCTGGATAGCGAGCGACTATGTCGAAGCGTTGCCGAACGCCCGACGAGCCCGTGATGTATCCAGGAATCTCGACTTTGAAGCCGAGCTC
>CAYZOK010000111.1:0-2053 GCA_964480335.1 uncultured Candidatus Bathyarchaeia archaeon
GGTCTATCTTCTGCTGTGCGATGAACGGAGCTCCTTCTAGGCTCTTCGGAGGCTTCCTAGCCGTAAGCACGACTTTCGTGACGCTTCCCATCGTGGCAGACTTGACGCCATCTAGGCCAGCGATCGCGCCCGATGGAACGTAGATGCGCCTTCCCTTCCTTCTCGCCATCGACAACAGCGAACCGAGAAATCGCTCGTCGACTAGGGCTCCAACGCTCATCACCATCAAGTCCTTGCCGGATTCTAGTATCCGAGTTGCGTATCGGCGCACGGCGTCTTGTGAAGCTGCTTCGATCACGAGGTCTAGATTCCTCATCTCGATGACCTCATCGAATCGTTCTGCAATGATGGGCTTGATCTTCAGCTTTCTTACTAGCCTCTCAGCCTGAGTTCGAACTATGTCGTATACTAAGGCTAGCTCGACTTCTCCAGCTCCGCCTTCGTCGATGGCTCGGGCTATCACCGTCCCGATCGCGCCGCATCCGACGAGCGCCACGCGTATCGTCATGGTAGAACTTCAACTATCTCCAAGCCGAAGTCGAGCGATCTAGCCGAATGCGTCAGCATACCCAGGGAGATCACGTCGACATCGAGTCTAGCATACTCAGCCAGGTTCTCTTTCGATATCCTTCCAGATACTTCAACTAGGAGGCGCTCCCTCAAACCTGCTCGAGATAGGGCCCTTAATGCCTCTCCGACCTGATCAGGAGTCATATTGTCAAGCATTACGATGTCAGCTCCAGCTCTCGCAGCTTCGACGGCATCCTTGGCGTTCGTTACCTCGATTTCGACCTTCTTCGCGAAGCCTGCCTTTCGCCTAGCTTCTCGCACCGCCTTAGCGACATCGTCGATTATCTTCAAGTGGTTGTCCTTGATCAGCACCATGTCGCTTAGGTCAAAGCGATGTGGATCTCCTCCGCCGATCGAGACGGCTTTCTTCTCGAAGAAACGGAGGCCAGGCAAGGTCTTCCTCGTTGCAGCTATCCTGACTTTCGGATTGACGGCCTTCGCCTCCTCGACCAAGCTGCGCGTAAGCGTAGCTATCCCGCTCATATGGCCGAGCAAGTTCAGCAGCGTCCTCTCGATCCCGAGGATCTTTCGAGCATTGCCGACAAGCTCGAGAACGACGGAGCCTTCGCGTAGCTCTTCTCCATCGCGCATCGAATTTTTGATCTCGATCCCGAGGTAGCGCAGGAGTTCTCGGCATTCTTCGATGCCGGCTAAGACTCCGCTCTCTTTGGCGATAACGATCGCTCGGACTACCGCTCCTTCAGGGATGAGCACTTCGCTTGTTACATCGCCGCGGCCTAGATCCTCGCGCACGAAGCGGAGGAGCTCCTCAACTGTGGTCATCCCAAAAGGTCGAACGTCCTGCGTAACGCCTCAGCTGCTCGAGATGCTATCTCGGGCGGAACCTTGACGACATGCTCTCGCTTCCTAAGGCTCTCGTAGATCTTCTGAAGCGTGATCCGCTTCATGTAGACGCAGATGGCATTCGAATAAGCTGGCATGAATTCCTTGTCGGGGTTCTCGGTCTTGAGCCTGTACAGCAAGCCGGTTTCGGTCGCTATGATGAATCGCTTCGCTTCGGACTCCTTGGCTCGCTTTACCATCTTGCTAGTGCTTCCGACGAAATCCGCGATGGACTGGACGTTTGGGATACATTCTGGATGCGCTAGCACTTCTGCATCTGGATAGGTAGCTTTCAGCTTCAAAATGTCGGCGGGAGTGAACGATAGATGCACGTAGCAGTGCCCGTAAGAGGGCACGGGCACTAGCTCTTTGCCTGTCTGCGATTCGACGAACTTGGCTAAATTCGCATCCGGGCCGAATAGAACCTTATCCGAAGGTATCCTTTCCACGAGAGCTGCAGCATTCGCCGACGTGCAGATGTAGTCCGCTTCAGCCTTTGCTTCAGCTAGAGTGTTTACGTACAGCACAACCGGAACTCCGGGATACCGCGTCTTGCACTCGAGCAGTAGGCTCCTAGGCAACATCCTAGCCATGTGGCAGATGGCTCCTGGATCGGGATGTAGAACCACCTTGTCTGGAT
>CAYZOK010000112.1:0-1952 GCA_964480335.1 uncultured Candidatus Bathyarchaeia archaeon
ACCACTGAGCTACGGGCCGATACCGTCTAATTAGCTACTTTCTCCACTTATTTGCAATTCTTCGCCACTTTGATGACTCGAAGGGCAGTTCGGCCAATTTCGGTAGACTCCCTTTCCTTATGGAAACTGTCCACATTACGCTGACGCCCTCCTTGTAAAAGCGAAGCCTTTCGAAGCGTACTCCATGTTCTATCCCTAGCTTGCTTAGAACCTTCGACAGCCCCTCCACAATGTTCGATCGTTCCTTGCGCCAGATCTCATTATACAGCCCGGGCATCTCTTTCTTCGAATTCCTAGCCGAGATCTCGCGTCACTTAGGTATCCCTGGAAATTACTAGGAGCCTCTCACATAGCCCCTTTCTTTTACTTCGACTGATTGGTAGAAGTTGGCGCGGTTGTTATTTGCACAGCCATCGGTTTCCAGAAGACCAGCTACTAGAGCTTTGAGTGCGACTAGGTTCTCGGATTTCAACAGCATTTCTGGCAGTCGCGGATTGGTGCGTGCCTTCTTTCCCCTTGGAATTCCTAACATTGATAGCGCCTCTCGGACAACAGCTGGGACATATGAGACTAAAGTTCCCTTCTCTGGCCGTGGAGGAGCCATATCATAGTCAAAGAGTTCCTTGACATAGCACCTCAACGCGTCGTGTAACTCGAACTCGCTCGCGCAAAACATGAAATCACCTGACTTCTTGAAATTCCATCTCCAAGCATCAGCCCTACGAGCTTTCCTAGAAGTTTAGGGCAACTGGACAGCCCCCGCCTAAGTCCCTCTTTTGCCTTATACTTGAGCAAGAGGTCAAGCTTCGCCACACGGGCCAAGGCCCCTCTTTTCGAAAGCTCTCCAAGCCGTGATCCCCAACTCGGCTGTTTAACTTCGATCACCTTAACTGCTCCGCTTAGCCTGACTAACCTCTCGTAAATGCTGCGCGGAATTGTAGACTCGCCATCTCCTTCGATAAGCTTCCGCGAATCATCCACAACTACTCGTTCTTCAAGTATGCGTTGTCCCCGTTTCCTGCTTCTTCGGCAACCTACTCTAACTTCTCTGCCCGCAGCTTTGTACGACTTTGCTTCGACCACGAACTTCTCGTGGAGGAACTTGGGATTCTTAAAATTGCTTGCTCGTTCGCTACCCCCATATTAACGCCCTCGCTTGATCACTCGACTTGGAGAGCATCGAGCGCGTTCTCGACGAACATAAAGCCCTCATCAGGAAGGCGATCGAAGATGAGCTAGACAAGCGAATTCGTAAGGAAGTCTCGAAGAGGTTGACCGAATATCGCCAGATCGCTGAGTACCTTAGGCCCGAAGTGACGCGAAAGGTTCTCTACGCTATGATGGAGCGGAAGGAGGAGCTTGTAGCCAAGCTCAGCGATGCCTTGATCCCTGAAGTCGAGAAGCGCATCCTAGAAACGATTCGAGAACGCGAACTGGAGAGGATTGTTCGCTCTGTTCTGCGAGAGACTAGGCCCGACGTTCGCAAGATGGTCTTAGAAGAGGTTTCGAATGCCATCAGGAAAGCCTTCGAGAAAGTCTAGGGAGCGGGCCCGGCGGGATTCGAACCCGCGACCTCCGGGTTAAAAGCCCGTTGCTCTTCCTGGCTGAGCTACGGGCCCACTTCAGCCGTAAGCTTCTTCATCCCATCGGTCAGAGCTTTTGACCTTCTTCATCCACGCTTGTGGAATGGGTACTCGCTACTAAGCTTTCGCCCCGCCGTTTAGCTCTCCTGCCCCTTGAGCCCGCCTCAGCAGGCTCATGTGAACCCTGGGCTTGTGTGTACTCATCGCCTTGCTCTTCATTCGACAGGCTCACGTGATGGGGTAGCCTTGGGTGGCGGAATGGGATTTGCTCACCCCAAGCCTAGCAGGACGGTTCTTATCTCCCTGCTAACGCTCCGTCGCCGGAGCCTTGCTATGCATCGCATAGCCGCGCAGGGCTGAGTGCAGCGC
>CAYZOK010000113.1:0-1949 GCA_964480335.1 uncultured Candidatus Bathyarchaeia archaeon
CGCAGCAACTAAGGAAAATTGGGCAGAAGTTTGCAGAGACGCGAGAAAGTATGCGTGTCCGGTGGCCGTATTGGAGGCAAATATCGCTCGGATGAAAGCACTTTGTAAGGCGCTAATCGATGCAGGTGCCGGGGAACTCGTGTTAGACCCTGTCACAGCTCCTGAGAGCTTGGCAGCTACGGTCGAGAGGCTTATCCTGTTGAGGAGAGTTGCCGTTTTGGCGCATGACAATCTTCTTGGCTTCCCAACGATGGGCGTGCCAGCTTCGGTATGGGTGAGGCCAGAGGCCAATGATGAGCTCACCAAGATGAAGGAGGCTTGTGTTGCATCAGCATTGGTGGCGCGCTACGCAAGCTTGCTCATAATGCATAGCCTAGATGCCTGGGTCACGCTTCCTCTGTTCGTCTGGCGCGGCAGCCTATACTCTGATCCGAGGAAGCCCTCTAGCGTCGAACCCGGATTATACAGAATCGGAAAGCCCGACGAGAGCTCGCCGGTTCTGTTGACGAGCAATTTCGCGCTTACCTACCACATAGTGTCTGAGGACGTGAAGCGCTCAGGAATCGACAGTTACCTGCTTGTCGTTGATACAGGAGGATTTGCGGTGTCTTCAGCTGTAGCCGGGAGAAGGTTAACCGCGCAGGCGGTGCGAGACCTGCTTGAGGCGACCAAGATGGCCAGTATGGTAAAACATCGTAAGCTCATCATTCCAGGCTCTGCAGCCAAGCTGAAGGGCGAGATTGAGGACTTGACTGGATGGGAAGTTATCGTAGGACCGCCGGAGTCGGGCGATATTCCGCGATTTCTGCGCGGGCTTCAGCGTTAGGCCACAACAATTTCAGTCCAATTTGCATATACGAAATGTCTCTTAGGCAACAAACAAAGGTGCTCCGTTATTAGGCGCTAGCTACTCACGGTTTCGATGATTGTAAGCATTAGCGGCAAAGGAGGCTCCGGAAAAACCGTCCTCGCGGCGCTGCTCCTGAAGGCGCTGCTCGAGGGGAAAAACGACATCCTAGCTGTGGATGCCGATCCCGCTACGAATCTGCACCAAGTTTTAGGTGTTAACATCAAGAGGACGGTCGGAGATATAGTCGCGCAACTCAAGGAGAAAATAATTGGCGATGAGCTTCCTCCTGAGGTCGATAAACGGAGTTTCTTAGAGAGGCTCATCCTCGAAACCTTGGTAGAGACCGAGCATTTCGACTTACTGAGCATGGGGAGGATTGAGGCTGAAGGTTGCTATTGCCTGATAAACGCCCTCTTAACGGACATAGTCGATTCGCTATCGAAGTTCTACGGATACGTGCTGATGGACATGGAGGCTGGTCTTGAGCACATAAGTCGCCGTACGAATCGGGGCGTGGATGTCATGTTGATCGTAACCGATCCATCGAAGATGGGATTTCAGACAGCTGAGAGGATCTACAAGCTCGCGCAGAAGGTTCGCATTAATTTTGGGAGGGTCTACGTCGTGGGCAACATGTTTCCAGAGGATCCTGAATTCCGAAGCGCCTTAGAGGGCATCGGCATCGAGGTTGCTGGCATAATCCCTATAGATCCCAATATCAGCGCATTCAACCTTAGCGGAAGATCGTTGCTCGAGATCCCAGACAACTCGCCTGCGATAGTGGCGGCGAGACAGGTGGCCAGTACGATAGGTCTCGTCTAATGCCGCCCGCTGGTTAAGTCGGTCAATGCACGAGATTCGGCTTCACTGTGCTACTAGAACTAGGTTAGGCTTTATTGACTCGCTCATTAGAGTTGGTGAGTTGCCCAAGAAACGCGAGAAGAGGAAAGAAGCTGAGAGTGGTGAATTCCTCGGAGGTTTGTTCCCGGCCGAAGAGGAGGAGGGGGCTTAGTTGGTCGTCTGGGTCAAGCTGAGTATCCAGAGGCCTGAAGGGAGGAAGGTAGAAGTTCGCGCGATGGTCAATAGCGCCTACGAGAGC
>CAYZOK010000114.1:0-1897 GCA_964480335.1 uncultured Candidatus Bathyarchaeia archaeon
GATTGCATAAAGGCGACTGGAGCGAAGATTGGGCGTGCAAAAGAAAGCCCTAATTTCTCGCGATCAAGTCGCCCATGTAGCATGGCTGGCTAAGATCAAGCTGACTGAAGAGGAGCTCGAGCTTTTTGCCAGGCAGCTGAACGAAGTGCTGGGCTATTTCCGGAAAATAGACGAAGTTGATACGAGGGGGATCGAGCCAACTTACCACATTCTCGACGTCAAGAACGTATTCAGGAAAGATTCTCCAGAGTTTTCTTTACCGCTGGATAAATCCCTTCAGAACGCCCCCCAGCGGGAGAGGAACTACGTCAAAGCGCCGCGTATACTTTAGGCTTGGTCAAGATCTGGCAGCTTTCCGCAAACGAAGTCGTCGAGAAAGTTTCGGCAGGGGGGTTAAAGGCGGAGGAGGTCGTGCAGGAGTTCCTTGAGCGGATCGAGGAAGTAGATTCCCTCGTTAACGCTTTCATAACAGTCGCTGCTGAGCAAGCGTTTCGGCAGGCACGCGAGATCGATCGACAAATTGCGAAGGGGAAGCGCGAAGGTAGGCTTCTTGGAGTTCCAGTCGCTGTGAAGGACAATATATGCACCGAGGGAGTCCGAACGACCTGCGCCTCGAAAATGCTCGAAGGTTACGTCCCTCCCTATGATGCAACTGTAGTCGAAAGAATCCGGCATGAAGGCGGGATCATAATAGGCAAGACGAACTTGGACGAATTCGCCATGGGCTCTTCGACAGAGACTGGTTACTTTGGACCAGTCCGCAATCCGTGGAACCTAGAGTTCGTGGCGGGAGGGTCGTCGGGTGGTAGCGCAGTAGCCATAGCGACTGGAGAAGTCGCACTGGCGCTCGGTTCGGATACTGGAGGATCCATACGTTGCCCCGCCAGCTTTTGCGCGGTAGTTGGACTGAAGCCGACTTATGGACTGGTCAGTCGCTATGGGCTCGTTGCTTATGCTAACAGCTTAGAGCAAATAGGGCCCTTCGCGCGCAATGTAGCCGACTGTGCACTCCTACTGAGCGTCATAGCTGGAAGGGATGGGCGCGATTCAACTTGCATAAGCAACGCTTGCGACTACACTCGCTTCACGCAAGCCGATGTGATAGAGGACCTCCGCATCGGGTTCGTCCGCGAGCTCCTTGGGGAGGGGGTTGATGTGCAGGTAACGTCGGCTACCAAAGAGTGTGCTAGGGTGCTGGAGAAGCTGGGAGCTGAATGTGGAGATATTTCCCTGCCTTCGCTTGAGCACGCGCTAGCAGCCTATTACCTCATAGCCATGTCCGAGGCGAGTTCGAATCTGGCGAAGTATGATGGTGTCCGCTATGGCTATGGCTATGGCGCTCCCGAGAGAGGCCATTGGAGCGATGTCTTCGCTGAAAGAAGGCAAGCAGGGTTCGGGCCCGAAGTGAAGCGACGGATAATCCTAGGCACGTTCGCGCTTTCCGCGGGATACTGGGGGCGGTACTACCTGAAGGCCCTAAAGATTCGCACTTTGATCAGGCGTGACTTTCAACAAGCCTTTCAACGCTTCGATGCACTCGTCGGACCCACTATGCCCATCCTTCCCTTCAAGCTTGGTGAGAAAGTCGAAGATCCTCTCTCGCTTTACATGTGCGACGTACACACGGTGCCAATCAATATGTATGGAGGGCCAGCCATCTCAATTCCATGTGGCTTTGCAAGGGGCCTTCCGATAGGAATCCAGATCATCGGGAAGCTATTCGACGAGGAAACGGTTCTGCAGATAGCCTCGGCCTTGGAGCGTGAACTTGGGATCTACAGAAGGTTGCCGATCACTCCTACGACGGGATCGGAAGGTCCCTAAACTTGGCTGAACTGCGAAGTTTCCAGATCGTTAGAATTAACTAGAGCCTTGCCAGTGTTCGTCTACTAACCGT
>CAYZOK010000115.1:0-1892 GCA_964480335.1 uncultured Candidatus Bathyarchaeia archaeon
GGCGTGAAGGTGCTAGAGGAGAGCTTCTGGCCACTTTCTGGATCCACGATCGACTACGCGTTCTTAGGCGATCGAGCTCCTTCGATAGTCGTCCACAAAATCCTCAGCCGGTTACTTGGCTACGGCTTCAAGACCGCCATCGAGGTCGCCTTGGCAGCGGCCGACATCGGCGCCATCCCTGTTGACCAGGAGATCATCGCGATGGCAGGCACTGGCTGGGCTGGCGGAGGAGCCGATTGCGCCCTCGTTGTCAAGCCAGCAGGAGTGTTCGGCAAAGAATTCCTGGACATCGAGAAGGGCATAGAAGTACGAGAGATTATCGCCATGCCGCGCCCCAAGTTCAAGTTCGCGCCGAATGTAATCAAGAAGATTAAGGAGGCTGGTATCTAGCAGCCAAGCGCATACTTAAGAGCTTCAACCTTACGGAGATTGCTAACATGATGAGCGAGCTCTTCGGCAAGCTCAAGATGTCGGTCGTCGGCAGCTTTCCGCTATCGTGCTCAAGGGAGAACGTGAGGCGAGCTTTCGAAGATCAGCTTAGAGCGGGGATAGACTTTCCATCAATTCCTCAGCTTCGCGACATGAACATGATGTTCCTTCAAGATCTAGCCGCTCAGAAATGTGGCATCGAGATCGTTAAGCAGGAAGCTTGGGCCACAAGCCCCCTTTCGCCTCCGAAATCGCCTGTCGCTACTCAAGAATTCGAGCTCTTAGGAAACCTTCCGCAGCGCTACGAGGGAGCGTATGACGGGCTCAAGGTGCCGGTTACGGGCCCCATCACGCTAGCTTCCGTCACCCGAGTATCGAACGACTTGCGGGCCGTTGAAGTTGAAGACCTGCTCAGATCCTTCGGCGCGATCGTTCGCGAGATGGTCAAGCACTATTGTGAGCTCGGCGTCAAGCTGGTAACGCTCGACGAGCCCCTCTTGAGCTATGCTGTTTGGAAAGGAGCACCCGAAGATCTCCTCATCGATGTCATAGACGAAGGACTGAGGGGAGCGCGGGAAGCGTTAACCTCAATCCACGTATGCGGTCCCGTGCGAGGTCTCGGCTCGTTGCTCCTGAAGACCGATGCCGCCGTGATACACCACGAGGTAGCATCCTTGCCCGAGAATCTGGAAGAGTATTCCAAGCCGGACTTAGAGCGCTACGACAAGTTGCTGGGAATCGGGTGCGTTAAAACTAGGCCTAGCCTCTCCGAAGCAATTCGAGTAGAAAGCATAGGAGAAGTAGAGAGCCTCTTGCTGAAGGCTGGCGAGAGATTCGGATTTGAGCGGCTAGTTGCCCTCCCAGATTGCGGCTTCAAGGGTCTTTTGAAAGCTTTTCCGGACGAAGAATCGGCTCAGCGTTGTGCCTACGAGAAAATGGCAACGATGGTGGCTGCTGTTAAGAGAGTGCGCGCTCGCCTAAAGTAAGGGGAGATCTCCTGTCAGCCGGTCTACGAGATCTGCGGGACCCGGACCTATCCCTAAGCAGGTAGTAGTTCCGGACGGTAGCTCAGTTAGACCTCTATCCCGAATTAAAGTGGCAGGAAGGCCCAAGCGCCGAGCCCTATCGTAGAGCGAAACCAGCTCGCCCTCTGATTTGACCTTCACGACTATCTTGCACTGGCCCTCTTTTCTCCACGCGTGCCACGCCCTTCGCAGCTCCCTACGAGCGAGTTCTGCCGCCTCAACGGCGGCGTGGGCTGCTTGAGCAGCCAGCTTGCCTTTGCTCATCTTCAAGTCGGTTCTGACGACGATGACTTGCTTATACTTGAAGATCCTCAACATTCAGGTCTTTGTAAGGGCTCGATAAGGAGTAAACGTGTACGCCGATGTCGCGATCGTTGGCGCTGGGCCAGTTGGCCTCTTAGCTGCTCGCGCCGCTGCTGAGCAGGGAGCTGCCACCAT
>CAYZOK010000116.1:0-1877 GCA_964480335.1 uncultured Candidatus Bathyarchaeia archaeon
TCGCCTGTTAAGTCGAACGACATTGACGGACTCAGCCGGGGAAAAAGTTCTGGTGACAGGTGGTGCCGGGTTCATCGGCTACCACCTCTGCATCAAGCTCCTTGAGGAAGGTGCTCGGGTTCTGGTCTACGATGATCTTAGCGCCGAGCGAAGTAGGTCTCGATTTGAAGCTCTAAGGAAGCTCGGAGCCCGTTGCCAACAGGCTAGCGTCCTCGATTACAGCTCCGTGCAAAAGGCTACAAGGGGAGTGCACCTAGTCTTCCACCTAGCGGCGAAGGTAAGTGTTCGCGAATCCATGGTAAAACCTCTCGAATATTTGCGTACTAACTGCATTGGAGCTGCAAACGTCCTCAAAGCTGCCTCTGAGAGCGGTTGCCCTGTGATCTTTACCTCCTCATCGACTATCTATGGCATCGCAAGGCGCTATCCAACTCCGGAGGATGAGGAGCTGAGGCCCATCTCGTTCTACGGGCTCTCCAAGCTGATAGCTGAGCGATTTTGCGGAGAGCTCGAAGATCTTCCAGTCGTTCGGCTTCGGCTATTCAACGTATATGGACCCGAGGGAGGGGGCGTAGTCTTCGATTTCCTTCGCAAGCTTAGCAAGAATCCGCTCGTCTTGGAAGTCATCGGATCGGGCAGGCAGTCCAAAGATTTCATCTACATAGATGACGTAGTGGACGCCTTGCTCAAGTCGGCAAGTCGCCTCAAAGAAGGGTGTTACAACGTTGGATCTGGTCGAAGTTATGCCGTGTCCGAGATCGCTGACGAGATCTTGAAGCAGCTGGGGTTGTTGGGTAAAACGCGAGTCGTCTACCAAGCTCAACCGAATTGGCCTGGAGACGTTGAGTTCACGCTAGCTGATACCTCAAAAATCACCTTCAAGCTGAACTGGAGACCATCGGTCGACTTGCAAGAAGGCATTGCTCGAACGATTTCGTGGTTTGAACGCAAGGTAGCCCCTATAAAGCGACGAGCTGCCCGCTCTTAGCCGACTCTAGCGCAGCTTCAGCTATTTCGAGGGCCTTAAGACCATCGCGCCCCGTAACTAACGGCTGCTTGTCGTGAAGTATGCACTCCACGAAGTGTGCTAGCTCCAGCTTTAGAGGTTCTTCTGGCTTTATCGGCACCGAGAGGCGAGAAGTCCCAATTTGGAGGAGCAGGCTCTTATTCAGTAAGTCCGCGAAGGCGAAAGCGCGCTCGCCCGCAAGAAGGAGCTTGCGTACTTTAGGCGAGGAGAGCCAATCGGTCTCGAGGTATCCTAGGCACTCCCTGAAAGCTAGAATCACGTTGGCGAGGTCTTCGCATTCCTTATGCTTCATTCGCTGGCACATTGCAAAAACTAGCTTGGGATCCTCGATAAGCAGGTGTCGCATCAAATCTATGTCGTGGACAGCTAAGTCCTTCACGACGCCTACGGGGCTTGCCTTGGTAGGTCTTCCGATCCTCCTAGCCAGAATGTATAAGGGATTCCCTAACTTGCCTCTCTCAAGCGTTGCCTTCAAGGCTTCAATGACTGGGTTAAAGCGCTCGATGTGGCCGACCATCAATTTTACGCCCCTCCTCGCTGCTTCCTCGATCATCGCACGGGCATTTGCTGAAGAGTCAGCGAGAGGCTTCTCAACGAAGACGTGTTTCGAATACTCGAGAATCTTCATGCAGACTTCGTGATGCGTTGGAGTTGGAGTTGCTACGGCGACCGCATCAACTTCGACTTTCTCGAGAGCTTCCACCAAGTCTGTGAACCAGCGAGTTCTATACAGCTCTCCGATCTGCTTCGCTACTCGAAGGTTCAAGTCACATACGAAGGCTAAGTCGGAAGTCGGAAGCTCACTTAACACACGAGCTATGTTTCTTCCCCAAGCCCCGACGCCCACTAC
>CAYZOK010000117.1:0-1859 GCA_964480335.1 uncultured Candidatus Bathyarchaeia archaeon
CAAGGGGCGCTGGCGGTCGTAGCAAGAGGGGATGACGAGGGAGTCGTTGACATGCTTCGCCGGATAAATCATCCGCAGTCGATGGCTGAAGCTTTGGCCGAGCGAGCATTCATACGCGAAATCGGTGTAGGATGCAAGGTTCCGCTTGGAGCCGTAGCCCTGGCGTCGAGCTCAAAGCTTCGCGTGCTAGCCTCGATCCTTTCGCCAGATGGACGGGCCAAGGTGACGCGCTCCATCGAGGGAGAACTAGACCAAGCCCAGGAGCTAGGCCGCCGGCTGGCTCAGCTCATGATGGAGGAGTGCGGTGAGATCTTAGCTCAGTGGAGATGAAGCGGGGCAAGGTGTACCTTATCGGAGCCGGGCCTGGCGATCCTGATCTCTTAACGATCAAGGCTGCGAATGTCCTTCGAGAGGTTGATGTTGTAGTCTACGACCGCTTAATATCTGACAAGATCCTCGACCTAGTTCCATCGCGTGCTGAGCGAATCTACGTTGGAAAATTGCCGGAAGGAGGGGCAAAGCTTCAGGAAGAAATTAACAAGCTCCTGGTGAAGCTGGCTCGAGAAGGAAAAGTGGTCGCCAGGGTCAAAGGAGGAGATCCGATGGTGTTCGGCCGAGGGGGAGAAGAAGCTGAGGCCTTGGCCGATGCGGAAGTCGAATTCGAGATCGTGCCGGGCGTTACATCAGCCATAGCTGCTCCCGCCTATGCAGGCATTCCTGTGACGGATCGGCGGTACTCATCTTCAATTGCAATTGTAACAGGGCATGAAGCAGCTGGTAAAGAAAGACTGGTGGATCTAGAAGGCCTAGCAAAATCTGCTGACACGCTCGTTGTCCTAATGGGGATCGGGACGCTTCCGATCATAGTTGATCGCTTGCTGAAAGCGGGTAAGGACCCTACGACTCCGGTAGCCATAGTCGAGCGTGGGACCACCAGCAAGCAAAAGACCATAGTAGGTACGCTTAGCAGCATAGTTGCTAAGGCAAGAGAAACGGGAGTATCGGCGCCTGCAATCATAGTCGTAGGAGAGGTGGTTAGGCTCAGAGAGAAGCTGCGTTGGTTCGAGTAGCAATTCTGGGTACGGCTGAACGAGCGGCTGAAATCGCGGGACAGATCCGAGCGGCTTGCGATGCATGGCCACTCGGTGTGCTCGAAGTTCAGCTTCTAAGCGACTTCGACTGGTTCTTCGAGGAGCTTGAGAACGGGAGAATCGACTACGTGCTATTCTTAAGCGCTTACGCAGCGCAAGCGCTACTTCGAAGTGGAGGTCCACGAGCGCTGAGTGCTCTGAGCGGTGCCAAGGTACTCGCTATTGGACCAGGCACGGCGTCCAAGCTGAAGAAGGTGGGAGTCAGGGTCGATGACGTTCCTGAGGAGCATTCGTCAAAGGGACTAGCCAAGCTCTTGCAGCGATACTCGCTTCGCAATAAGAGGATCGCATTGCCGCGCGTAGAAGGGGTCAGCTTGGCGCTACGGGCTGACCTAGAAAAGTTCGGAGCCGAAGTCGTCGAATTCCCAGCCTATCGCCTAGTCCCGGTTGAGTCCAAGGTGCGGGAGTTTCTCGGAGCCCTCGCTGAGGGTTCGGTGGACGTAGTTCTTTTTACATGCCCGTCAGCTGTGCACGTTGTATTCCGAATAGTGGAAAAGGCTGGAACCTGTGCCAACCTATCGGAGATAACGATCGTTGCATTTGGTCCTGCAACTAGGCAAGCATTGCAGCAACACGGGGTGGAGCCGCGCGCTATGCCTAGCACTTACTCATACGAAGGTGTCTCTGAAGTCCTGAAGAAGTTGAAGCCATGATCAACTTCTCGGTCTTGCTTGGAGGGCTAGGAACGGTTTCGCGGATTTTGAAGGC
>CAYZOK010000118.1:0-1858 GCA_964480335.1 uncultured Candidatus Bathyarchaeia archaeon
ACAATTAACGAAGGCGCGATGCGAGGCCGCTGCAGGCGTCGAGTTACGCGCTCTCGAGCGGGTCAGAGTAAACGGATTCGCTTAGCGGTCTAGGCCACAGACACCAGCTTGTAGGATCAATAAAAACGAGAGTTCGATAACCGCAACGGATTGAAGATCCAGCCTTTGCTATCTAGATTCGTCGTCAAAAACTTCAAGAGCATAGGCGAGCGAGGCGTCGACCTAGAGCTCAAGCCCCTCACAGTGCTCTTCGGCCCCCAAGGAAGCGGCAAGTCCAACATTCTCGAAATACTGTGGAGGTTTGCTGAGGTTTTGAGGGGGGAAGCTAGACTTTCTCACCTCCAGCTTGTGGAGCCGAGATACGATAGAGGGGAAGAGCTCTTTCACAGAGAGGAGGTAGGAAGGAAGCTCACGATCGGCCTGTACGCACCTGATGAGCGTGGCGAGCTAGGTTGGAAGGTCGAATATTGGATCGAAGACGCTCGAAGTTTGATAACCCAAGAGGTAACTCGCGGTGAGAAGACGGTACTCAAGGTCGGCTTTGTGAAAGCGAATCGTAACGTCATTCAGCCCGTCGTTCACGATCCAGCAGAGCTGAATGAGTCGCTCATGCCCGTTAATCCAGAGGTGCTGAAGCCAGCCGCTTTCAAGCTAACTCCCCGTCCCCCTGCCGATAAGGGAGCGCTGACGGATGAGGCGACATCCCGCTCCAAGCTTGCTCAGGATGTAGTAGAAATTCTCAGTAAGACTCTGCGCAAGGAACATGTAAGCAAGGTAGCTCTTTTGACGCCTCTACGAGGCCGCGTATCTAAGTATGGAAGCGCTAGCAGGCGCATTCGAGAGATCGAAGGCGAACTTTGCTCGATAGGGCCCGACGGTGAAATGCTGATAGAGTTTCTGTCGACTATCGCCGGTTCTAGGAGGTACAAAGTTTTCCAAGCCTATATCTCGAAGTGGGCTAGCGAATTCGGACTCGCGGAAATCTATGCTGGCTTTAGTGGAAGGGAGGGGTTGCTCTCTTTGGATTACGAGGACAGCATCTTGAAGACTGTCATCGACGTAGCGCGCGCTAGCCACGGAGCTAGACAGGTGCTATGCGTGATAGCGCAGCTCTTCTCCCCAGACCAGGACATCGTGCTCATCGAAGAGCCGGAACTGAGCCTCCATCCTGAGAGCGTGGCGAAGCTTCCGCTCATGTTCCTCGACGCCATCAAGCTCGGAAAGCAGATCATCATCACGACACACAGCACGATCCTGCCCCTAGCGTTGAGCAGGATGGCGAGGAAGGCCCGCGAAGAGGGGATCTGCGCGAATCCGAACGAGTTGATAGCGGTCTACGAGATCGAAAAGACGCCGGAAGGCACTACCGCTGCGCGCCTTTATCTCGACGAGAGGGGCTACATCAAGGGCTACGTCGGCTCCTTCTTCAGGGTGGAGAGCGAGCTGCTCAAGGAGTGGGAGGAAAGCCTTCCTGAGTGAGGCTGGAAGAGGGCGACACGATCGTTGTCAACGCGAGCGCATTCCTCAAGCGCGGCTTCGGCGACTTCATCGTGGAGAAGGTCCTGAAGGAGCGCGTTAAGGTGGCTGTCTGCGACAAGCTCCTAGAGGAATATTGGAGAAATGTGAGCAAAGTCGCTGGCTACAGCCCTGCGTCTTTCGCGTTGTATAGGATAAGGCCGCTCGAAGAGAAGGGCCAGTTGACTTACATGCCTGATGGCAGGCTCGCTGACGTCGCTCCGAGAGAGGAGCACGACTCCCACCTCGTGAACCTTTATTTCGCATGCAAGGCTCGCCTCGTCCTCACCGCTAACCGAAGGCACGCTGAGAAACTCGGGAGCAGGTACGGAGTCCTTTTCGT
>CAYZOK010000119.1:0-1832 GCA_964480335.1 uncultured Candidatus Bathyarchaeia archaeon
AGCTTTCGAGCGCGAGCTTAGACGCACAGGCGATGTCAACATCGCGACTGTCCACACATTCCTCACCATTCTGGCAAAGAGACCTGATACATGGATCGCGAGGAAGTTGGGCTTAGAAGAGGTCGAATTCGTTGATGATGCTGTTGAAATTGGGATGCAGAAGTGTCGCTGGATAAGCGAGGAGGCAAAGCGGATTCTGAAGGCAGGAGCGCTGCTCACCGAGAATGGAAGGCGGATGCTCTGGAAACTTGACGGAGAGCTAAGGAAGCACGGGAGCAAGCTAAATCCTGGCTCGACGGCCGATCTGACGGCATCCTCAATCTACGTTGCGCTCCTTCGAGGCTTGAGGTTCTAGATTGCTAGATAGATCGTACCTCCAGACGGACGACGGGCTCTTCTTTATGGTACTGGGCTATGTCCATCCACCAAGACGCCTGATAGCCATTCCAAGGTACAGGCTAGAGGGGGCGAGGCTTCGGACCTTCTTGTCGGAGCCCACGATGCAAGCGTTGGCGAGAGCTCTAAAGAAATTGCGCGAACTGAATCCGCGATATCTCTATAGATCGCGGCTTTGGTCGATTGAAATATCAGCCGTTCCGAAGCAGCATGTGTCAAAAGCCTTTGAACCGCGAGGCAAGCTGCAACAGCTCCTCTCTTCAAACGAGATCGACTCGCTACAACTCAAAGCTCTCGAGCTAGCATCTTTGCTCTCCGAAGCCAGCGGAGTTCGCCTGACGGATTTCGGGATCACCGGATCGATGTTGATCGATGCCCATGGAGTTCATTCCGACATCGATTTGACCGTCCATGGAATCCGAAACACGCACTTCCTGAAGGAAGGATTATATCAGCTCTACAGAGAAGGCATCATAGAGCGACTCTCGCGGAGCAGGCTCGAGAAATGGTGCCACGAAATCTCGCACTTCTACGGATGCTCAATCGCCGAGGCGAGGCGCATATACTCCCGGAAGTGGAATAGGGGAGTCTTCAGAGGAACGCCGTTTTCGGTAAGCCCCGTTAAGCTTCCTGCAGAAGTCGACGAGCGATACGGCGATCGGGTATTCAAACCAGCAGGCTTCGCAACGATCGAGGCTACTATAACCGATTCGTCGGAAGCGCTCTTCATACCAGCGATGTACGTAGTCGATGATGTCCGATTCTTGGAGGGAAAGCGAGTCGATGTGCGCGAAATCGTCAGCTATCTGGATTTCTACGCTGATTTGGCGCAAGAGGGCGAGCGCGTAGCGGCTAAAGGCAAGGTTGAACTAGTTTGCGATCGGCGCTTCGGAGAGGAGTACTATCGCATCGTTATCGGCTCGCTCGAGGCCATGGGGCAAGACTTTGTCCGCGTGCTATGAGCTAGGAGTTGGCAGGGGTAGAAGCGCGATGAGCTTTTGGAGCCAGCTCTAAGTAACAGCATAGCGACTTCTTCCCTAGCAAAGCCAGATCGATCCTGCGCAGTAGTCTCCTGCCCGCTAGTAGTTTCCCTACTCCGTAAATTGGCGTCTCGATGTACGTTTCGAAAGTCTTGTTTCCTAGCCCGACGAGAACTCTCGCCCTCCTCAGCACGATCGGTCCAGCTAAAGTGGAATAGGTTCCGAACTCATCCCTGGGCAATTCTAGCGTACCGAATTCGTCGTACAGATCTCGTGGAACCAGCAGATAGCCAGCGAACCCGGTGTCGATCGGCACGATTAGTGCCTTGCTCCTCCTGAAGACAGGCTCTGTAAGCTGAATCCTTAACGCAGGAATCTTCGGTTCAGCGTCTACGTACTCGGTGCAATCTACAACTCTAAAGAGCTCCACAGCCACTCGCCCCCGGCTGGCTCTTC
>CAYZOK010000120.1:0-1821 GCA_964480335.1 uncultured Candidatus Bathyarchaeia archaeon
TTCCTTCATCTCGGGATAGACCGGAACGCGCACCATGTCGAACCCGCGCTCTAGCTCATCCTTCACGTCGCGATACCGCAGGGCGCGCAACGTCGCATTCCGCAGGCCAGACGTGTAGAGCGCTAGGATCATGGCTCGGTTTCGCCTCGACCCGGTTGCGATCGCCATTCGGTAGATCTCCTCGGGGGTCGGAACGTACTCGCGGGTTTTGCGATACCTAGCAGGCTGGTAGTACGATTCGACCGCCAGCTCGCGATCGCCCTTGAAGCCGTTCGCCTTGAAGAATGCCCGAGCGTAGGCCAGATACGTGTTGAGCGTCCGGATGCTAAGCCCCTTCTCGCGCTTCGAGTCGAGGAAGTCTTGGACGATCTCCGACGCCTCTTCGGGAGGCAGCCCCACGAGCTCATCCGGATCTCGGCCAGCGAACCTGCAGAGCCCGTAGACGACCTTTCCGACGGCTCTTCGAGTCTTCTCGCTCTTTAGCCTCCGCGCGTAGTGCCGGAGGACGCGGTCCACGCTTTCGTATCCGCTCCTCCAGCCATCGATGCGCAGGAACGTCTCCCACTCGTTCTCGAGCTCGCCCGCCGGGACGATCCGGCCCTCGCGGATCGCGGCGAACAGCTTTCCCCTTCCCAGGATCGCTGGCGCTTTCTCCAGCACGCTCCGCTTCAGCGAATCCGCGATGGATCTCCACTGCTCGACCCTGCCAGCTGGAATTCTGACCGAGGACCAAGCAGGCGGGCCGATCGGGACGAGCAACGTCGATTCGCTGGTTGCGGGGTCGCGCGCCTCGATGTCGAACCAAATCAACAGCTCCCGGCCCTCGGCTGCTCCTCGAATCGCATCTTCGATCCAGCTTTCGGCGATCCTTCGAATGGTGATGGTTTGCCAGCTATCGGCGTAGCAGATCCGCTTCGGGATTAGCCTGACTAGCGCGTTGCGCACGCCGTCTCGGAGTGAGCAGAGATTCCTTTATTTTAGGCGTTCCCTTAACGGGGAAGTTCATCGAGGTAAGCTTTCACCCGCTTCCGTATTTCTGACGTAACGTGCTCACGTTTCAGCGGATTAAGTGCCCAAACATCGAGCCTAAGCTTCACGTGGTCTCGCGTCATGCCGTCAATGACGACTTCGGGAGGGTGAGGGGCTAGATCCTTCGAGAGCTCTTTTCCGATCTTCAATAGCTCTTCCTCGATACCCGCGAGCTCGTGCCTCCTCCCAACCACGATGGGCACGCTTATGCGGATTCCACCTTCAACGGTCTGATTGAGAACAATGCTCGTGCTGAAGACGGAGTTCGGAATGATTACCCGCTCGTTGTCAGGGGTGACAAGGATCGTTGATACCGGGTTTATCTCGACCACTCGGCCGAAGTGATCACCAACCTTGATCCAGTCGCCGACCTTGAAAGGCGCCTGCGTCAACAATACTTGCTCGGCTAACAGATTGGCTAGCAAATCTTTCGAGGCTATGATGAACGTTAAGCCAGCTAAACCTATCAGGATGTACAAGATGGTCACGTCCAAGCCTAGCTGAGAGAGGGCAAGGGTGATCAGGATGAAGCTTATGATCCAACCTCCGACTACTTGAACCCTAGATGCCGCTACAGGATTCGCTCTTCCGATCGTCCTCTTAACGATCGACTTGAGGATCTTGACCGTTATCGGGATCAAGATCAGACAAGCAATCGCTATGAGGGCTTCACGAGCGACCATCAGTGTACAATACCCGCAGCCGTATTTAGTCGAGAGCCACGGTATCTAGACTGAAGCATTGCTCTGCGGAAAGAGCCAGCTTAGAGCTGAAATCGTGACGGTAGGCGAG
>CAYZOK010000121.1:0-1775 GCA_964480335.1 uncultured Candidatus Bathyarchaeia archaeon
GCTGAGGCAGGCTTAAGGGGCGGGAGAGGCTGAATGGCGGGGGAATGAGTGAGAGCTGGCCCGAAACGGGAGAGCTCGTTATCGCGACCGTCAGGCGGATAGCTCCGTATGGAGCGTACGTCTCGCTCGACGAGTACGATAGAGAAGGACTCGTCCACATCTCTGAAATCTCCTCGGGTTGGGTTCGCCATATTCGCGACTATCTCAGAGAAGGTCAGAAAGTAGTCCTGAAAGTGCTACGAGTGGATCCAGTGAAGGAGGTAGTCGACCTATCCCTCAAGCGAGTTTCTGATTCCGAAAGAAGGGCTAAGCTCATCGAGTGGAAGAAGGTGCGAAAAGCGGAGTCCATCTTGCTCACGCTAGCCGAGTCCGGCTTAGGGTCGAGGGAGATCGAAGAGGTTCGAGGGGCTATCGAGAGCGAGTACGAGGGGCTTTACGAGGGGCTTGAAGCTGCATCAGAAGAAGGCGAGAGCGCTCTCATACGGGCTGGAGTCCCCATCGAAATCGCTCGCAAGCTCGCTGCAATAGCTAAAGATAGGATCAAGATACCGAAAGTCAAGATCAAGGCCTTACTAACGCTAAAGTGCCTCAGGCCGAGTGGAATGGAAGTCATCAAAGACGCTCTTCTGAAGGGATTGAAACACAAGCGCAAGGGAGTCGATGTGAAAATATACGCGGTCGGCGCTCCCAGGTACTGCGTCGAAGTCGTTTCGAGGAATCCAAAGCTAGCCGAAGCAATCCTGAAGGAGGTCTCTGAGGACGTTGTACGAGAGGTTATGGCACGTGGCGGCGAAGGATCGTTTGAGCGAGTTGAGGAATGAAGGGCCTTATGAAGAAGTGCTCCCGCTGTGGTCGTTACACGTTGGCAGAGGAGTGCCCGATGTGCAAGTCTAAGACCGTTAGCCCGCATCCAGCTAAGTTTTCCCCAGACGACAGATACTGGAGGATGAGGAAGCGATGAGGAAGACCACAGTAATCGTCAGGCGTGAAGTAAAGCTAAACGATCCTATCCTGATCGAGGGCTTACCAGGGCTAGGCTTAGTTGGAAGGATGTCGGTCCGCTACCTAGTCAAGCAGCTCAATGCCGAACTCTTTGCCAAATTGTACTCTCCGCACTTTCCGTACTACGTAATCGTCGACAAAGCTGGAGGGGCAAAGCTTCCTTCATGTAGCTTCTACGCTTGGAAGAGGCGCCAAGGACAAGGAGGCGACTTGATCCTGTTAACAGGAGATGCTCAAGCGCAGACTATCGAAGGTCAGTACGAAGTCAGCGACGAGATAATCGAGTTCGCTAGGCGATGCGGAGTAGGCACCATCTTAACGATTGGCGGATACAGCATCCCGAGTCCGCGGGGAGGAGTGTTTGTCGTAGCCACCCATGAGGAGCTCCTAAACAAGCTGAGAGAGGCTAATGCTCTTCCAAGTAAGGCTGGAGATCCTGTCGTCGGGACAGCAGGCTTGATAATCGGCTTAGCTGAGGTTCGAGAAGGGCTGAAGGCAGCCTGCCTATTAAGCGAGACTCAAGGCTACATGCCTGATGTCAAGGCTACGCGCAGCGTTCTCGAAGTCTTATGCAAGTTCCTCGATCTGAAAATCGATTTGTCTGGACTCGATCGAGAGGCTGAGAGGCTGGAGAGGTTTGTGAGGAGGCTAGAAGTTGTGGAGAAGAGGTTAGAGGCTTATGAAGAGGCTTTCAGGATGCGAGAGCGCGTTAAGACTACGTACATAAGTTAGAGCGATTCAGATGGGCGGAACTTCGTATATCACAACAAATC
>CAYZOK010000122.1:0-1743 GCA_964480335.1 uncultured Candidatus Bathyarchaeia archaeon
ATCAGGGCTCCCGTGGTGTAGCCAGGCCAAACATCCCGGCCTCTCGAGCCGGAGACGCGGGTTCAAATCCCGCCGGGAGCATCTCTCGCGTCCTCGTTCTGACCGGCACTCCTGGCACTGGCAAAACCAAGGTAGCGAGGGCCCTGGTCCATTTGCTATCCGCTCAGCACATAGACGTGGGCGAACTTTGCTTGAGGAAGGGGCTTGTGGTCGGGTACGATGAAGAGCGGAAGACGGCCATTGTAGATTTAGATAGAGTTAGGGAGCACATAGTCGCTTTGGTCAAAAGCTCTGACAAGCTGGTCGTAGTTGAGGGGCACTGCGCTCCGCTCGTGATCCCAAAGGAGTTCGTGTTCAGAACGATAGTGCTTAGGTGCCATCCTGAGGAGCTTGCAAGAAGGCTCAGGCAAGAGGGGATGCCAGAATCCAAGATAGGCGAGAACGTAGAAGCCGAAATACTGGATGTCTGCTTATACGATGCCTTACGAGCTCATGGAGGCGAAATAGTCCTCGAGGTCGACACAACTGGAAAACGCGTCGAAACTATCGCAGAGGAAGTAAAGGCGATCGTCGAGGGCAGGAGGGGCGGGAAGGTCGGCATTGTCAACTGGATGGAGCGGCTAGAGCGAGAAGGCAAGCTGGACAAGTACTTAAGGAGATGACATGTACTTCGTGATCCGGTGCTACAGCTGCGGCCAGTACCTCTTAGCTCAAAGTAGTAGGAAGACTAGGATCTGTCCTTACTGCGGATTCAAAATCGTCATGCGGAGGGCCTATGTTGTGGCGCAAGCTCGAAGTGCCGAGCAAGCGACCGCCATCATAAAGTCGATCAAGGAAAGCTCAAGGCTCAAGCGTAGGAAGAGCTAGGTCGTAGGCTAGCTTCCCATCCTTCTCCACTTTACGTAGAATCCCGCGGGATGCCATCTTCGCTACAACTGGCATCACTTCATCGTGGAAGTCGTATTCGGAGAGAGCATCCCTTAGCTCCTCAAGAGTTAGCGAGCCCTCCTTCAAGAGGCTATAGATTAGCAACTGTAGTCTCGCTTCTGCGTGGTGCCGCGGGGACTTGGGACGAAATTCCACAAGAGCGCAATAGAAGCGCTCGCGCATCGTTCGAGTCAGGCCATCGTCCGGCATGAAGGTTAGCGCTTCGGGCTCTGGCCTGATGTACATCGGGAACGGGTAAGGGGGCGAGGGCAATTTCACGATGGCTTCGCCTGGCGATAGGTTGTGCAGATGCCTAGCTTGCTCTGCTGTTAAATTCAGGGCGCCTTGAGCGACTCGGATGTCCTCCTCGTCTCCGATCCGGTGGAATATGCGGATGGCTACATTACGCAGTATCTCGTGAGATATCTGGATCGGGAATTGTGATATGATTATCAGGCCCTCGCCAAACTTCCTCAATTCAGCCACCATTCGCTCGCCGATCGAAGGCGGCGCTTCAGGCCTTCTCGCTGGCACTATGTTGCGGGCTTCCTCGATCACGGTGACATGACGCAGTGCTTGCGAGCGCTTTCCCGTGCGATAATCGTACACGAGCTTCAGGAGGATCGAGGCGAATATCTTGCGGACTTCTTGCTCTTTGAAGTGGCCCAGCTCGATCGAAACGACGCCGTTCATCAGCTTATCGATCGAAAGAGTCGATTGGCCGTTCAGCGCTCTTCCGGCTTGACCCTCGGTAAGAGGCTTTAACCTTCTTAGCAGAGCTAACTTCGTTTCGTTATCGTAGGCGGATCTAATCGG
>CAYZOK010000123.1:0-1732 GCA_964480335.1 uncultured Candidatus Bathyarchaeia archaeon
GCTCCAGCGATGCTCGCCGAGCTCGGTAGCGAAGGCTTCAAGGATCCATTCCAAGTCCTAGCGACAATCGCTCTTTCGCACAGCCAAGGACGAGGTTAGGCATTGAAGCAACTCATTGCCTGCTCACAGAGTACCCGACGCCGCAGGATCTTGCAAGAGCTTTGCCTGGTGACGTTGAGCGCCTGATAGAGCCAGTCAACTTCTATCGGATGAAAGGCTCGTCGGTTGGTCGAACTCGCCAGAATAATCCTGAGCCGCTACGGGAGAACCATCCCTCCAGATCTAGATGAGCTTCTCACGCCGCCATTAGTAGGCCGGAAGACTGCGAATGTAGCTCTTCATAGAGAAGCCGAGCTCCGTGGCAAATTTGATGAACTATTTCACTCCGAGGCGAATTTGAGATGAGACCATATGGTTCTAGGCTGGCCGATTCCGCCTCCTCGCAAGCGAACTACTAAGACGAGAGAGCGATTTGCCGAGGAGCGCGAAGCGACCGTAGAGCGCTTAGTTCGAGAAGGATTCCTAAGATCGCCCAGACTGATTGAGGCTATGCGGAAAGTTTCACGCGAGGAGTTCGTGCTGGTCGAGTATCGCGATTATGCCTATTGGGAGGTCCCACTGCCCTTGCTTGGCGACGGCAAGAACCAGACGATCTCTTGCCCCCACAGCTATCCGCTGTTCTACGAAGCCTTGAAGCTCAGTGAAGGCGATAGATTCCTCGAGATAGGGGCGGGCTCTGGCTATGGCGCAGCTCTTGCGAGGGAAGTCGTTGGAGATCGTGGGCTCGTCGTTACCATCGAGATAAATCCCACGACGTACAAGTTCGCACTCGACAACCTAAGGAGACTTGGCTACGATGACATCATAGTTGTTCTCGGCGACGGCTCTGAAGGCTATCCTTCGCTTTCGCCTTACGACAAAATTTGCGTCACAGCAACCGCTCCCAACATCCCTGGGCCGCTCGTCGATCAGCTAGGAGACGGCGGCAAACTAGCCATTCCAGTAGGATCCCCTTACGAACCTCAAGTGCTATACCTGGTCGAAAAGGCTCGAAATAGGATAAGCAAGCGCGTGATCGACGAAGCGCTGTACGTTCCTTTAGTCGGGAAATACGGCTGGAGAACCTTTTGTACTCGCTAAGCTGATACTACCCGCCGATGATCTTCGTCACTATTCTGACGATCGAGCCTAGTAGGAATCGAGAGGTCTACGACAGGATAAAGAAGTTGCCGATCCCCAAGGAAATCAAGCTCATCAGAGCGCTGGGCACATTTGGCCCCTATGATGCCGTTCTAGTCTACGAAGCGCCTTCTGAAGGAGCCGCGATGAACTTCGTGCTAACCATCTGCGAGATAGAAGGCGTAATCGACACCGAAACCTGCTTAGCGGTCGACATTCGCTAAGTACGCATGAAAGTAGACGTAGGCGAGGATTTCTACAAGCTACTCCATCCCGCGCTTGCTTCGCTCATAGTTTCGGTAGACGAAGAAGGCAAGCCCAACGTTATGACATGCTCGTGGATAATGCCTCTTAGCGAAGAGCCTCCTCTAGTCGGCACTGCCATATCGCGTGAAGCGTACTCAAACGAGCTGATACTCAAGACCGGAGAGTTCACTGTCAACATTCCGTCGAGAGAGCTGCTCGATCCTCTTTGGCTTTCGGGAACTCGCAGCGGCTGGCGCGTGGACAAAGTGAAGCTAGCTGGCTTCACGATGAGACCAGCAAAGAAGGT
>CAYZOK010000124.1:0-1711 GCA_964480335.1 uncultured Candidatus Bathyarchaeia archaeon
TGTCAAGATCGGTTGTGCGATCCGCTGGTTCGACCACTGAGCTAATAATAGTGATGACTATTTGGCAGCGGGTTCAAATGGCCGAAGGAGGCCTCATCGACAAGCTGAAAGTCGCGCTTGAGAAGGACGAGAACGTCCTTCTCGCCTACCTATTTGGGTCTAGAGTAGCTGGAGAAACCTCGCCGCTAAGCGACTTTGACATAGCCGTCCTGCTAAAGGACAACAGCATGGCGGGGATAGGGCAAGTGCTATTCAGCGCCTCGCGAGCTCTGAGCGTCAGTGAGGATGCAATCGACATACTGGATCTCTCCAAGGCTCCGCTAAACCTGAAGGCTAGGGTTCTGAAGGAAGGCATAAGGCTCGTGGACAGGGGCTACGAGGAAGCGGTCATTCGAGAAGTCAGCAGGTACTATCCCGAGGTGGCGCTGGAGGCTCGTAAGGAGTTACGCTGGTGGATAAGCAATCCGGGGGATGTCGACATCGAGGTCGTCAAGGAGCTCTTAGACCACTTAGCTCGAGTTCGCGGTCACGTAGAATCGTTCTTGAGGAAGCACGAAGTGGAGGATCTGTCGAGTAACGCCGAGGCTTGGTACGCTTTGAAGGGCATGGTTCAGGACGCCATCCAGGCGATGATCGACCTATGCGCGCACGTAGTTACTGCCAAACGCTTGGGCGTCGTAAGCGCCTACAGAGAGTATGCGGAGAAGTTGGTAGAATCGGGGCTGATGGATCGAATTTTGGGAGAGGAGGCTAAGATGGCAATAGTCCTAGGGGACAGGCTCATACATAGGTACCTGACGGTCGAACCTGAAGAGCTGTGGAGCCGGGCTGCGAAACTTTCTTCGGAGATCGTTCCAAGCTTCGAGAAGTGGGCGCTGAAGATGGCTGCTGGCGAAGCTAGATGAGTAGCAGAAGTCGAAGCTGGCGAGATTCCGCCTGCTCCTGCTCTACGCAGGATGGCATCTGCAGTCTCGCCTTCGGCCTTTTCGAAATTTGTCTGCAGGAAAAGGTTCTCGCTGGGTTAGAAATAGGATTTTAAATAATACACTCGAACTCACTCGTGTTAGCAGATAAGCTTCGAAAAGTGCTGAGCGAGAATCCAGAGTACGAAATAATCTTGAAGAAAGCTCTCGAGATAGAAGAGAACCCACCCGATGATTTCACCGCCAAGTATGGTTGGGAATGGCATCAAGTCCAAGCCATTCCGGCGAAGCTAACGCGGCTTGTGGGAGAAGGCATTCTGAGGATTGGGTACAAGAGCAGGCGTTATACTCACTATAGGCTTGCTGATCGAGAAGTTGTAAAATCGATTCTTCAATCGCGAGAATCCCCTCTTGAGAAAGCGTTGGATGTTCAACGCCGCTACGTCCGGAGGTTGATGGAGATACCTGGTGTCGTAGGCGTTGGAATCGGCGGGACTGAAAGCAAGCCGAGGATTGTAGTAAGTGTAGCCGAGCTGACGAGCGAGCTTGCAACCAAATTTCCTAAGGAAATCGAGGGAATTCCTGTTGAAATCTTGGAGACAGGATCAATCCGAGCTCTGAAACGATGATTACTTGTCACGAGTGTAGCTCCCCGATACCCAGCGGCCAAGAAGTGCAACTGGGCGATTACCATTGCCACCTTAATTGCGCAATCTCGAGAGCTGAAGCGGAGAGGCGCAAGCATCAGGATTACCTTCTTGGCTGCGCCAATGTTATCGGATCCGGCA
>CAYZOK010000125.1:0-1710 GCA_964480335.1 uncultured Candidatus Bathyarchaeia archaeon
CGGCCGTCCACAGCCTCCGCCTAGCGTTCACCTCGTAGCGAAACAGCAGCTTGTCCAGCGGATCGGTGATCGGCACCTCTTGAATGCTCTCCCATCCAGCCTTCAGGCGGTGGACTCCGTCGAGCACGTCCTCGTCTGGCGAGACGAAGATAGGCAGGATCTCGCCTACGAGCTCTCTTGAACGCTTCAGCGACCTGATTACGCCCCTAGACACATTCTTATTGCCGAAGTTATGGCAATTAAAGCCGATGAGAAGCAGAGTATTGCTCAAATTAAGCGAAATCGCTCCGAAAAAGGCGGCAGAAAAGGGAGGTTTGACGCCGGAGAAGCTACTCTTGCTCGGTGCAACCAGTCTCGGGAAGTGGAAGATGGAGCATTGCGCTCACGTCGAGGATGGCGTGTGCCACAACTGGTACTGGGCAGACAAAGCTAGCATAGCCGAGTATCCGCCGGAGCTCGTCGTCGAATGCGGACACGCGCTATCGAGGTTGCTGCTAGGCCAGCACTGGCACCTGAAGGCGCATCCTGAGCGTTGCGCAACCTGCCCGTCGTTCGTCGATAGGAAGGCCGCTGAAAGGCAGAAGGCGATCGAGAGACTCGCCGATAAGAGCGGCGACCTCGTGGCCCTCGCCGAGAGAAGTTTCACCCTGAAGTGCCTCGCCGAAATGTACGACGATCTCGCGTCGGCAGCAGAGCTGTCGAGGAGGGCCCAAGAGTTCGGATCCCTCTTGGGCGTCATCAAGCGCGAAGGACAGAGGAAGGCCCAGCGTTGCCAGCTCTATAGAGACGGCAAGTGCATGCTGCGCGCCTATCTACTGAAGCCCATTTGGCTCGAAGATCAGGATCCGGAGCCCTTGGAAAGGGATGGAAAGTGGTACGTGAAGCTACACTATGCCCAGTGCGCTCTCTGTACGGATTACAGAGAGGAGTAACTAGGGGTGGCGATTGCCCTGAAGAAAAGGGCTACATCAAACTCTAGCTTTTGTGAGAGAACGATTCGGATTCGTTGGGATCACAGCTCAAGGGATAGACGCCAAGAAACGCTGAGACATCCCCTCGCCGAGAACCCTTGCCGTTCATCTCCGAGCGCTTGGCCAACCCAGCGGCAAGGTAGGCGTGTGCAAGCACCGCTGGATCGAGACGGATGAGGCCTCCGCGCTCGTTGCTTGATCTTGTTCATGACGGATCTCAAGGAGCGAAAGCAAAGCCCGTGCGCTTGAGTCCGTTCGTCTGTGCTCTATGCCTCCTCTCTTTGAAGAATTCCCCCAGCGGGATAGATCGACTGGGATCACATTCGCCATCATCAAGGCTGAAAGCCTCCTAAGTTGCTGATCGCGAAGGCGTATTGGTGGTGCGGAATTGGTCGGCGGCATTACACTTAGGCGACCTCTACTGGGCTGAGAGGTGTTTGCGCGAGGAGCTGGGCAAGAAGATTAGATTCTATGTGCCTGACGTTCGCGCCAAAAATCCTGAAGCCCTTGGATGAAGTAATTGGTCGGCTCAAAGCGGTCGACCTCCTTCATGGAGAGCCAACCGCCAGCTCGGCCCTCTAGAAGGATCTTGCGGAAGTGCTCAGGGCATTCGTGCGGCATGAATCCCGCCTTCGCTAATGCCCATTCCGGATCCTCCCTAGCCTTGAGGAGGACGAGCAGGATCCTCTTCATCTGGTCGCTGAGCCTCATGCGCGCCTGCCGAGAAGCAACCGAGGTG
>CAYZOK010000126.1:0-1692 GCA_964480335.1 uncultured Candidatus Bathyarchaeia archaeon
CCGTACTCGTCACATCGCTCTTCCTCCTTAAACTGCTCTAAGAGGCATGGTCGCGGCGAATGCGGATCCTCGTCGACCAACCCCTTCGATTCTTGGTAGTACTTAACCAGCAACTTGATGACGCCAGCCTTGTTCCCGCCATGCACAAGCTCCCTTGGAGGAGCGGCAGCCGATAACTCCACAAGCACTCTATCTGGCTTGCACTCGACGACGTAGACGATGCTCTACCACCTGGCCTAGGAACCTGTCGAGATTGAAGAAGGCGTCGATTCCGCCCTCGAGGATTTCTTCGACATCCTCTCTGCTCAGCAACTTGACTTTAGTTTCGTAGTCCTCGAGGTATGTGACGTAAGCGGCTACGTCCTCTGCAGGCGCCTTCTCTAGGATGGAGAGGAGGAAGTAAGGGTTGTGCGTCGAGATGAAGTATTGATTGCGATTGCGGTCTAGAGCTATGCGCTCTGCCAAGTACCTCGTGTAGAACGGAAACGAATGAGCCTCGGGTTCTTCGAAGGCGATGACGGAGTTTCTGTTAGTTTGGATCGCAGCTAGGTGGAAGATTACCCTTCGAAGCGTGTCGGAAACTACGTGGTAGGGAAGCGAGATCACGACATCTTCCTCGATCTCTCTCTGCGCCTCGATTTTCCTCTCTTCAGGTTTGAGGACTAGCTTGAGGCCGAATCTGGCGAAGAGTTCCTTGACCGTTACCCTCAGGTCCTTGTGAGTCAAGAGTATCGCCATCAGATTGCTGCCATTTGGCGGCAACAAGAAATCGGACTCCCCGCGAACGAATTCCGCTAGTGGGCTGAACCTGTAGAACTTGAAGGCTGAGAATTCGTCAAGTACAATCGGATATGATGGTTCGGCCTTTCTCATTGAGACAGAACCTTCGTGACTATAGAGAGCTTCGACGATCCCTTTGGATCCTTGATAAGTTGCGACGTAGGATCCGTCTTTGAACTCGATCCTTAAGGAGTTGCCGTTGGAACGTACTTCTACTGGCTTATCGATCTCATAGTTGTAAAATAAGTCGCGGACATAGGCAAATCTCACAAAGCTCTTGAAGCCAGCCAATTGGCGAAGAGAGCCGTAGTACGCATGCGATAGCACCCCAACGACTTCGAGGATATTGGATTTTCCCGTGCTGGGCTCTCCGAAGAATAGATTGGTTCGCCTGCACTCGAGTTCCAGCTCTCTTACTGACTTGAAGTTCCTGATTGCCAGCTTTCCGATCATGGCGTTACCGCTAACTAATGCTCGGATTTCAAAAAGGGCATTATCTTGGATGGGAAGAGCGGCGCGCAGTGTAGTTCCAGCTAAGATCACAGCAAATATGCAACAAGCTCTAATGCTAGGCGATGCCGCAGCTAAACAGCGAAGAGTGGAAGGATTGGATCGAGTTCGCTCGAAGGGATCGCGAGGAGGCTTTGAGCGCTTTGGCGAGAGGCTCGTGGGCAGAAGCTTGCTTCCATGCTCAGCAATCTTGTGAGAAGCTGCTGAAGGGAGTTCTCCTGAAGGAGGGGAAGTTCCTACCGGTGCACGATCTCAGGAGGCTTGCCGAAAGCGTCTCTGCGACCTTCCCGATCGGCGAGCTCGCCGATGAACTCGGAAAGCTAAGTCCGCACTACTACGCAGCACGTTACCCGAACGCAGCGAGCCGACTTGGCATAGAGTACGAGAAGGCTGTTGCCGAGG
>CAYZOK010000127.1:0-1647 GCA_964480335.1 uncultured Candidatus Bathyarchaeia archaeon
GCTGCAATGTCTATAAGCTACAGGGGTCGCTGAAATGCTCTAGTATTGCCTGTTTGGCGACGTTGATCGCTGCGTTGACGTTCGCGTTGTATCGCCACCTGCATTGCGGGCATTGGAACCACGCCCCATCGCGCTGTCCTTCTGAACCGCATCGACTGCATAGCTTGGAGGTTCCATAGGCATCCACGTAGATCGCCGGAATGCCCCTGAGCCTAGCCTTGTACTCGATGAGTCGCTGGATCTGTCGCTTCGGGAAGTTAGTGCGTAGCCATTGTTGCAGTCCGCGCTGTTTCTCAGTCGGATGGATGCAGAACGTCAGTGGTTGGCGTGGTTTGTAGATGATCGTCGCTGTGCGATATTCGTCGTCGAACTTGATGTGCCTAGGTCGCAGCAGTACCGACGGTTGTAGCTCCTTCGGCCAGGCCTTGGACTTTCTGACCGCGTTGAAGAACTGGCGTTCGTCGATGCGAGCGTTGTCTAGGAGAGCGCTGTGGATCTCCGGAAAGATCCGCTTGAGGCTCTTGAGGCTCAGCTGGGACTTATACAGTAGGTTGAAGGCTCGTCGGTAAACGCTGTACAGCTCCGTCGAGCTCAGGTCGCTGCTCTATCGGAATGCGCAGCGTGATCTCTTGTTCGGTCATGGCTTGAAGTATCGGATGCACTTAGGGCAGCAGATGCGATTTCCGCTCTGCTTCGTTATCCATGCGTGGCCGCAACCCATCGCCCAATGGTTGGCTCCACCATCATGCAGGATGCTCTTTTCGCCTTCATCGCGTTATCGCTTCCTAAGCGATGCACATTCTCCAGATGTGTTGATCGTGATCGGCTTCTCTGCTAGGCACTCGTTTCTTGCCAGTACTGGCAATGTCGGCAGTAGCACCTCACCTCCCCCACAGCGCGTGGCTCAAGTGGCTCGGCGCAGCTGTCTTAAAAACTTCAGTCAGAAGAACTAGTCAGCGTTGAGCGCTTTCGATGTACAGGCTTCCTGCATTATCGTCATGGCAATTGCGTTCGCTTCATCGCTTCCTTCCCTATACCTGAGTTCACGAGCGATCAAGAGGCTAGGGCGGACTGGCCTCCTTTCCAAGCTCGAGAGAGAGGAACGTGAATTCAAAAGGCTATGGAAGGAAGCTAGGCTCGGCAGAGTCAAGCGGGATAAGTTGCTGAAAGCCCGGCAGCGTTTAATGCGCACTCGCCTCATTGTTGCTCGGGAGCAGCTAAGGCATCAGCTGAAATCGATCGTAGCTTTGCTACCGTTGTACATGTTCATTTTCTGCTACTTTGGAGGGTTCTGGCTATTCGAAGGTGTATTCCCGGTTGGAACTCCTGTTGCGTACTTACCCTTCGAAATTCCATTCATCGAGATATTTCCATACCTTGGCGCCAGGCACAGGTTCGGGACGGAGCTCTACTTTTTCGGTTGGTACATAATCTGCACACTCGCCCTATCCTCGGTGATCTCAAGAGCTCTGGGGGTGAGACCATATGCTGCAGCTGGCGCTTAGGTCGAAAATCGAGGGCAGATGTCGCCAGGGGATCTTAGCTTACTCGCAAGTTTGAGAAGCGAAAATTTCGCTACGTTGCGTTGAAGAAGCCTCTAGCCTCACCACCCCGCCGTTCGGCCTCTCCCGCCCCTTGAGCCTGCCT
>CAYZOK010000128.1:0-1608 GCA_964480335.1 uncultured Candidatus Bathyarchaeia archaeon
GAACGGCGGGGGAAGAGGTGCTGTGCTCCTCCCCCCACCTTGCTCTCAATCACGTCAAAGCCTGCGTTGCGAAGCTTATCGGCTACCTCCTTCAAGAATGCAAGCTTTGTGTTAACGAATACCGAGGGTCCTGTATCGATTGAGAACCAAGCTGGAATTCCTTCTGAGCGCATCCTGGCGACCTCCCTAATCACGCGGATCGTCTCGGGCTCCCATAAGATCGTGCCCTTCTTTCCGGTCATCGAGATGGCGTGCAAGTTTAGTGTGTCGCGCTCAGCGATCTGGCATATCTTCTCGACCTCTCGAGCTCGAATGGCTGCCTTAGCCTCTTCAAGAGCACTCTGAACGTACTTCAGCCTAGCTTTGAACAGAGGCGAAGTGACAGAATCTCGATGAACTTCCCACGTAGTTACCGAGAGCGGAATTGGAACTATCGCCGTTCCTAGCGGAATTTCGTTAGGCTCTGCCAAGCATTCAGCAAAGGAGCGACCTTCTTTTTCGGCGTACCATATGGCGAAGCCGCCGACCAAACTGCGAGTAGCCGAGCCCGAGCCTAGCCTGACGACTTCTGAGAGTTCCGATCGCGAGAGTTCTAAGTCGAAGGCCCTACAAGCTGCCAGCCCGAGAGAAGCGAATGCCGATGCTGAGAATCCCAAGCCTTTCCCGCGAATTGGCGTGTTTTCAGAGCAGACGCGGACGCGCTCATCCGAGCCTGCTAGGAAGCGAATAGCATCGAGAACCGCCTCAACTCTGGCTCGCTCTTGGGAAGTTGCTTCCCTTCCGTCTATTATGATGGCGTCGCTTTTCAGCTCGGGCTCGAGCACGACCGTCGTTGTCGTGCTTAATGCTTCCATGCAGGCGGAGATGCTGTCGTGGTAGGGAAGCATTCGAGTCCAGTCGCGAATGCCATGATACTTTACGATTCCCTGAATCGTGTGGGCGATTGCGGCCGCCTTCAACTTTCACGTGAGAGATTTAGGAGGGAGGGGCTAGGATTATCCGGAGCGGCGGTAGCCAAGCTAGGTCAAAGGCGCCAGGTTCAGGACCTGGTCCCGCAGGGGTTCGTGGGTTCAAATCCCACCCGCCGCACTTAGAATCTCTTCGACCCTCTTCGCCAACTTATCGCCTACCCGCTTTCTTGAGAACCAAATTGCTGCATATTCCTTGAAGCTAGGTATGGTTCGCCTTAGGATCGGAATGTACCTCTCGATCTCGTCAGGAGTCATGTACTGGAACTGGTACTCACCCACATAGGGGGAAGGAGGACCTTGCCTCGTTATGAACTCGAGATGGATTAGCGGATCGCCCATCTTGATCGTGATGGGATTTCGGTCGTTGCTTAGGTTTACGACTTCGAGCGTCAACCTTCCAAGGAAGCCCGAATGAACCTTAACTGCATTCAAGAAGGACAGGCCCATCCTACCGTACCTGCTCTTAGCCGTGAGGTACGCCACATAGTTGGGAGGCGTGTACACGATCTCGTGAGAGATTAGGTTACGGTGCTCAAGGTACTGCAGCGTCACGTCTTCCTTGACCGTCAGGACGTAGCTGTCGCCGTCTAGCTGCTCGGGGTTGAACGGATGGATTATGCTGTACTCCTCGACAAGC
>CAYZOK010000129.1:0-1547 GCA_964480335.1 uncultured Candidatus Bathyarchaeia archaeon
GCTCGGCATATTTCTCTGACGCCGATGGGTCTGTTGTGAGCGGTCCGGAGGTGTTAGGGCTAAGTGGAAGGTTACATCACCTTCTATCAGAACTTTCGGCGGTGAGAGGCAAAGGGTGGTTATCGCTCGCGCACCAATCAATGACCCAGTTATTGTCCTGCCGATGAGCCCACAACAAAACTTTCGTTAATAATGTTTGTGATGGCAAGCACTGTTGGCGAATCTTTCGAGCCCGGAGCCGCTCTTCGGCCCCAACCGAACTCAGTTCAACTAGCCTTCGACCCGCTACCGCATTTATGTGCTTGCAGTAGCCCTTGCCTTCGACGAAGTACATGCATGTGCAGCTGACCTCGCCCTCTTCTAGCTCCTAACCTCACGGTATAGCGCTCGCCTTTAGCGCTCCACACAGCCATTCGGATTTACCGATTTGCTTCACGCGATCGAGGTATCCCGAAGCCCGCCGCCGAACGCGTAAGGGAGTTTCGCGGAGAACTTTCGACCAAATTTCGTACTCGCTCATTTTCGCAACAAGGTGATCCATCGAAAGCTATTCGTCACGTCTTGCTTGGTCGCTATGCCGACCATCTTGTCGCCTTCTACGCCGGGTAGCTGATAGATCCCGTATTCAGCCATAGGCAAGCTTGCGTTATCAATAGGCTCGTCTGTTGAAATCGTTAGGAAGGGGCGAGCCTACGACCCCGCGGACTTTCACCTCGGTCATGCCATCTCTTAGTGACGAGCCGTAAGATACTACCGCTCGGTCACAATCTCCCTTGATTATCGAAAGCGGCATTCGGAGCCAGTGCGGTCTCAGAGCCTTGCCTATGTCTCGGCAGCTTCTACGACATTCATGTCCTCGTTTACTGCAGTCTCCTTGAACGCGATCGATCTAACAGGGTCGCGTCGATAGAGCGATATCAATCTTATTCTCTAGCTCGGTTAAGCAATAGCCAGAATGGCGATCAAGATGCTGATTTTAGGGGACTTCCACATGCCAGACAGAGCTTCTTCGATTCCCGATTCGATTCTAGCTAAGATCAGGGCAGAGAAGTTCGATCTCGTCTTGTGCACAGGTGATCTAGAAGATGAAGAAGCGCTCAAAATCCTGCAAAGCTTCGGCAGAGAAGTTTTCGTCGTGCGAGGCAACATGGACTGGCTAGATCTTCCCCACGTTCGGCGAGTCGAAAGAGAAGGATTAGCCTTCGGCTTAATCCACGGACATGGGATCTGGCCTCGTGGAGATGTTGATCAGCTAGCCCGAGCTGCAAAAAGCATGAACGTCGATGTCCTAGTGTCAGGCCATACGCATAGGCTCAACATTTCGAAAGTCGAAGTAGATGATCGGAGCGTGCTGCTGATTGACCCAGGTTCTGCAACGGGCGTGTGGGGAGGAGGGCCAGCTTCGCTAACGCCATCGTTTGTCGTCGTGGAATTGAAGCAAGGAAGGGCTACGATTAGAGCATATGAGCTTGTAGCTGGTCAGCTCCGTGAGAGCGTCATGACATTTGAGAAGAATCCATGAAGTTACTCGTAATCGCGGATTTTCA
>CAYZOK010000130.1:0-1544 GCA_964480335.1 uncultured Candidatus Bathyarchaeia archaeon
GGGAGCCTAGCAATTCTCTCTCGCTCCTCACAACGATTGGCTTGTAGGCGAAGTTGCGCCCCATCCAGGTTCCAGGCTTCCCAGGTTCGTCTACAAGAATTTCGCCCTTCCAGCTGATCCACTCCCTATTCCGCTCGAAGGCGATTTCTCGAACGATCCTGGTTATAACTCTGCTCCTTGTCTTGACTATTTGACTCGGTAAAGGCTTCATCATAGCTGCAGGAGTGCCGGGCCTCGGGCAGTACCGCGATACATTCACCACATCTGGCTTCACTTCCTCGATGAGCTCGATCGTTCTCTCAAATGCCTCCTCAGTTTCTGTCGGAAATCCGCAGATTACATCAGTCATTATCGTCATGCGGGGGAACGTTCGTCGGAACTTCCGGACGACTTCCCTGAACTCGTCAACTTGATACCGCCTGTTCATCGAACGTAGAACCTCATCGTCTCCGCTCTGGACGGGGATGTGCAAGAACTTGAACACCTTCTCGTTGCTGAATGCATCTATGAGCTCATCCAGTATTTGCAGAGCTCTGTCTGGGCCCATCATTCCAATCCGGACGTAGAAGTTGCCTTCGACCGCCGTCACAGCTCGAACGAGATCGGCTAAGTCGACGCCGAGATCCTGTCCGTAGCACCCGGTATCCTGAGCCGTTAACCAAATCTCCTTGTAGCCTTTGGAGACTGCCCGCTCGACTTCCCGAACTACCTCCGTGATGCTGTAGCTCCGCAGAATTCCTCTTGCGAGGCGGACGCAGCAGTAGCTGCAATTTCCTAGGCATCCATATGCTATCGGCAGGATCCAGATGACCGAAGATCTTGCCACTCGAGGGAGCGAAAGTGGGGGCTTTGCCGTTGAATTGAGGAAGCTGACCTTTTCCCCGGCTTCGACTCGCCTCACTACCTCGACTATGTCGAAGCCTAGAGCAGGGCCCACTGCTCCATCAAATCTAACCTCTCGTACCAATCTCCGGAAGTTTATGAGCGGCAGACACCCCGCTACTACCACTTTCTTGCCCGCTGGAATAGCCTTCAGAGCGCTTATCATGGAGTCTTCGGTCGGGCCCTTCACTGCGCACGTGTTGTAGATCACTATGTCGGCCTCGCCTACTTGTTCAACAAGCTTGAATCCCGCCTCCTTCAAGCAGCCGGCTATCACCTCTCCGTCGGCTATGTTCAGCGAACATCCAAAGCTTCGCACGAGCACACGCGTCAACTTCTAGTACACTCTACTGGAGCTTCTGTTCAAAAAATCTCAATTGACCGAATTCTGACCAAAAAGCGCGAATCGAATTTTCGTATAAACAAAATATTGACGGAATCTCTTTGGAAGCACCTTCCGCATACAGAGAGCTACACGTACAGCTGCTAAGAGGAAGTGTTACCGTGTTACTGAGCTTTTTAAGAGCATAATAACACCTCGCACAACTCGAGATGCGCATCGAGAGGGACAAGCTAGCGGTAATAACGGTCGTCTTGCCCAAGCATTGCGTCCGAGACCTCGACAGGCTAGTTCACGAAATGCGACTCTACGCAAGCCGCAA